>JBGVAW010000097.1:0-4825 GCA_045224955.1 Candidatus Cryptobacteroides sp. | reverse complement strand
AGAACCACTTTTACAGGGTTGAAGGTATCCAGAGGAACCTCTACAAAGAGAGTGTTCCAGTCGCTCATCGCACCGTTCCAAAGACCGGGAAGTTCAAGGGCCTTGAGCTCACGTCCCTGATAACTCTTGGAACTTATGAAACCGGCATCCTCGTCTACGTACTTGAGGAGGTCGAATTTCTCTCCGTTGTAACGTCTGAGACTGCAAACAAGATCTACTGGATTGAAGTGGGTAACCTGGGACATAATGAAGCCGTACTGAGGATCCTCCTTATTTATCTGTACGCTCTCCAGAATCTGCAGGTTGGTGGAACCGTCTTTCCCTGCAACTACAAAAGGACCGCCTCCGGGCTCGCCCTCATTCTTAACCATTCCGCAGACGCGGATAGGGCGGTCCAGCTTGCTCTTAATAAGAGCCACCCTTTCCATAGGATTGGTGCAAAGCGGAAGCTGGATGCAAAGTTCGCGATCCAGGAAGGCCTCTGCCCTGTCGCAAAGAGTATGGGCGGCAGGAGAAAGAGGATTGGGCAGAGAGTCGAACTCGCGCAGCAGCTCAAAGATTTTATCCCTCAGCTGCAGGCACTTACCCATAAGCACCTTTTTATACTTGGCGGTGATGGGAAGCATCCTTTCCATAGACACATTGTCTATATTTTTGATGGATACAAGCTCGGAATCAACATTGTTAAGATTGTAAATCAGAGCTCCGTGGCCGGCCGGGCGGTGGAGTATGGAACCATCGTCCGTTTTAAAAGGCTTGTTTTCCATATCTACGGCGATGGTGTCGGTCTCTTTGTCCTGATAGGTAAACTCTATGCAGTACTTTACGCCGTACTTTTTCTCATACACATCCTTAACCTTGGCAAGAGCCTCCTTAAAGAGTTCGGTGTGCTCCGGAGAAATAGTTATGCAAAGATTTACGGAATCATCTGCATTGCGCATATAATCCTGAGCCTCGACAAGATGCTCTGCGAGAGGAGTGCGAACCTCCGTAGGATAACGATGGAAGTCAAGGACACCCTTAGGCTTTGCGCCATAACCAAGTCCGGGTTCAAGAAGGAGGGTTGCAGCCACCTTTTTGGCATAATCGGCCCCGGCCTCGGGTTTTCCAAATACATCCTCGGAATAAAAAGCAAAGTCCTTGATACCTGAAGCCAGACGCATAACAGGGGCGTCGGCCGGCAAAGACTCGCCTTTCTCCAGTTTGTCAAGTCCGGAGAAGATATCCTTGAACATTCTGGAAGCCGCGCCGCTTGCAGGCACAAACTTGCATTTCCCGGCCACTTTGGCAGAATCTGCATATTTTACAGCCTCATCCTCCTGCTCGGGAGTTAGAACGGTAATTCCGCGCTCGGGGGTTGCAGCACCAACTATTTTCATCCAGGGGAACCCTTTTTTGAAGCGCTCTACTTGTTGCTGATCTTTTTGTGTTAACATATGACGAGAAGTTAGTTATAATCTATGTAAATCTCTCTGCGGTAATTGTAAGCCTCACGGTATTCCTCGAAACCGCGGGGGTCAAGCCTGAACAGGAAATCATCCGTAAATATAGGATAATTATACGACAAAACCGAGGCAATCTCTCCCTGGCTGAGGCCGGCCAAATCCAACTTAACAGCGCTGGCAAGAGGAGAATTGTCCTTAGGGAAGAACTCGTACAGGGATTCAATCTTCAGGAAACGGGCCGTTGCACGGACCACGGCTGCCGTGGCATTCATTTTACCCTGATAGGAATATCCGGCAATGTGCGGAGTGGCGATATCTACCTTTTCCATCAGGTCGATATTTACATTTGGCTCGCCTATCCAAGTGTCGATGATTACAGGACCCAGTCTTGGAATTGCGTCCATAAGGGCGGACTCGTCCACGATCTCTCCCCTGGAAGCATTGATGAAAATGGCACCCTTCTTCATTCTCTTGAAGAAATCAGCATTGGCCATAGCGCGGGTAGTATTGTCCAGAGGAACGTGCATAGTTACAATGTCAGAATGAGCAAGCAGGTATTTGAGGTCGCAGAAATCATCCGGACCTTCTTCCTTTGCACGGGGAGGGTCGCACAGCAAAGTCTTGAATCCCAAAGCCTTGCCCATAGCAACAACTTTCTTACCCACGTTACCCACGCCTACAACGCCAAGGGTTTTCCCCTTCAGCTTGATTCTCTTTCTGGAAGCTATGCCGTAAAGAGCGCAGAACACATATTCCATAACTCCGCCGGAATTGCATCCCGGAGCATTACGGACTATGATTCCGGCAGAATCGCACCAATTCATATCGATATGGTCAGTTCCTATGGTTGCAGACGCTATCAATTTAATCTTGGAACCTTCCAACAAGGCTCTGTCACACTTGGTACGGGTACGGGTGATAAGCACGTCGGCATCCCGGACAGCATCGGCCACAATGGCATCTGAAGTTAGATAGACAACATCGGCATAAGGCTCGAACAGCCCCTCCACAAAGGGTATGGCCTTGTCTATTACAATTTTAGGTTTATCGTTCATCGTAAAACAATATCCTTTAAATATCCACCATTCCCGGAGCCCTGGAACAGGGGGTCTTCTTCCAGAATGGCATTTATCTTTTCTACCAGCTCCCGGCGCCTGAAAAACAGCTGCTGTCTTACCGCCGACGAGGAAACGGTGCAGTAGAGAACCCCGGCCTTCACATACTTTGACAATGTGAGCGACGCCGCTCCGCTTACCATATCCCAGGCGTCAAAGACCAGCTGCCTGTCCAGCCCGGAAGAGAGTTTCATTTCCTTTATATATTCTCCAATAAGCTTGTCCATCGCAATGGCCTCTGTCTTATGGAGTCTTGACTGACTATTGTTCACGGCCCACCTCCAATGCTTTAAACTGCCCGGCGCCGGCCTCGTAATAGGTTCTGTCGCTTGTAATCTCGTCCACGATGGCCTGCATCCTTACCTTGTTGGAATCGGTTATGAAAATCTGGCCGAAGTCCTGGCCTGCCACCATCTTGAGCAGGTTGGAAATACGTCCCGGATCCAGTTTGTCAAAGACATCGTCCAGAAGAAGGATGGGCGGGAAGCCATATTCCTTCAGAAGCAGTTCATACTGGGCAAACTTCAGGGCAACAAGGAAGGACTTCTGCTGCCCCTGGGAGCCGCAGGACCTTATGGGATGGCCGTTAAGTGAAAATATGAAGTCGTCTCTCTGAATGCCGGTCGAGGTATATCCCAGCATTATGTCCTTCTGGCGGGTTCTTTCCAGCAACTCTTCAGGAGCGGCTTTGTCAAGGTCTGTACTGTATGACAGCCCAACTTCTTCCTTGCCGCCGGAAATCAGCGAGTAATAATTCTGCAAAAGCGGAAGTATATTGGCAGAGAATTCTTTTCTGGACCTGTAGATTTCCCGGGCCAGCGCGGCCATCCTTGCAGACAGCACGTCCAGAAGCCCGGGCTCCGGGTTTTGTTCCTTGAGGAGTTTGTTCCTCTGGGCCAGGAAGCGGTTGTATTGCTGGAGGGAGTGCAGATAGGCAGAATCCATCTGGGAGAGCACGGCGTTTACGAAGCGGCGCCTCTCCTCCCCCGATTCGCTCACAAGGTTGGTATCGGCCGGGGAAACCAGCACTATCGGCAAAATACCTATATGGTCCGATACTTTCTTATATGGTTTGTCGTCCCGCCGCAATTTTTTCTCTCCGGAGGCTGAAACCTGTACCGCAAACCGGCTTACAAGGCCGTCGTTCATCTGATAAGAGCCCGAGATAGAGAAACTGTCGGTCCCGTACCTGAAATTGTATTTGTCAGACCCTGCAAATGAACTTTTGGTCATTGAAAGATAATAAATTGCATCCAGGAGATTGGTCTTTCCTTCTCCGTTGTTTCCTGACACGCAGTTTACATTGGGAGAAAAATCGAGCTCTGCCAGAGCGATGTTCCGGAAGTCAGAAACAATTATTTTTCTTAGATACTGCACCTTTTTAGTCCTCTAAAGCGTTCTTGTCTTGCAAATCTACTTTTTTAATTCAAATAAATCAATCCGTAAAGGATATTTCTATCAAATATTTAGTACAAATTGCGCTATTCGATATTTTTTTGTACTTTTGCAATTCTGTACGCAACAACAAGATTATAAGAAAAAAACAAAAGATATTATGGCAAAAAAAGTTAACACAAAAGAACTGGAAATCATCCAGCAGGACAAATTGGAAGAGAACGTATCCAAAGTAGAGGAATTCTTCAAGAAGAACAAGAAAACCATTACCGGTTGCTTCTGCCTTGCAGTAGTCGTTGTTCTTGGCATTATGGCTTACAACAACTTCGTTCGCCAGCCTAAGATCAAAGAAGCTCAGGCACAGGCATTCCAGGCAGAGAAGTTCTTCCAGGAGGGCAGCTTCGAGCTCGCACTCAACGGAGACGGCGATATGCTTGGCTTCGAGCAGATTGCTCAGCAGTATGGCAGCGCTGCAGGCGAGAGCATCTATCTTTACGGTGGCCTTTGCAACCTTCAGCTTGGCAACTGGCAGGCAGCTATCGACTGGCTCAAGAAGTATTCCGGAAATGATGTTATCCTTGCACAGAGGGCTATCGCCGCTCAGGGTGACGCTCTTTGCGGACTTGAGAAATTCGAAGAGGCACTTGCACAGTACCAGAAAGCTGCCGACTTTGCAGAGAACGCATACTGCGCAGAGTATCTTCTTAAGGCCGGCGAGGTAGCAGAGCAGCTTGGCAACAAGGAAAAGGCTCTTGAGCTTTACAAGAAAGTAAAAGACCTCTATCCTTCTTCCCTCCAGGGACAGACTATTGACAAGTATATTTCCAGAATCGAAAACGCAGAGTAAACTATGGGAAGAGCATTTGAGTT
>JBGVAW010000096.1:0-12068 GCA_045224955.1 Candidatus Cryptobacteroides sp. | reverse complement strand
GCCGCAGAAAAGGCAGGAGTTAAGGAAAATGATGTTCTCCTTGCCATCGACGGTACAGAAGTAAACAGTTTCGCCGAGGTTCAGGCTGCAGTCGCAACCTATCGCCCGGGAGACAAAGCTTCCCTTAAACTTTTCAGGGACGGAAAAGAAATTGCGCTGACCGTTAATTTCCTTTCCGAGGAACAGCAGCAGTTGGCTCAGGTAGGTGACGACGGCTCTGTGGTATTCTTTGGCGCTACGCTAAAGAAAGCAGATCCAAAGGTTCTCTCCAGACTAGGCCTGTCAAAGGGTGTTTTGGTAGAGAAAGTCGGTCCCGGCAAGATGAGCGAAAGTGGTGTATCTGAAGGCTTCATTATTCTGTACGTCAACGACCAGAGCGTTTCTACACCTCAGGATATTGTTAACATAACCAAGAAGGCCAAGAATACCTTATTCTTCCAGGGTGTAACGTCATCGGGCAGGGAGGCATACTTCGGCTTCGGCAAGGACTAAACAGAATATGAGACAGCTTAAGATTACTAAATCCATCACTAACCGTGAGAGTGCATCGTTAGATAAATACCTGCAGGAAATCGGCCGCGAAGAGCTTGTATCTCCTGAAGAGGAAGTAGAGCTTGCGCAGCGTATCCGCAAAGGAGACCAGGCTGCACTGGAAAAACTCACTAAGGCCAACCTAAGGTTCGTAGTTTCAGTAGCTAAACAGTATCAGAACCAGGGCCTCAGCCTCCCGGACCTTATCAACGAGGGAAACCTGGGACTTATCAAGGCCGCAGAAAAGTTTGACGAGACACGTGGATTTAAGTTTATATCTTATGCTGTATGGTGGATCCGCCAGTCTATACTTCAGGCTCTTGCAGAGCAGAGCCGTATAGTAAGGCTCCCGCTTAACCAGGTTGGTTCCCTTAACAAGATTAACAAGGCCCTTTCCAAGTTCGAGCAGGAGAACGAGCGTCAGCCCTCCAGCGAAGAGCTTTCAGAGATGATAGATGTGCCCAAGGACAAGATTTCGGATACCCTCAGGGTTTCCGGCAGGCACGTTTCCGTGGATGCTCCGTTCGTAGAGGGAGAAGACAACAGCCTTCTGGATGTGCTTCCTAACGACGACTCTCCCAGCGCCGACAAGGGCCTGGTCAATGAAAGCCTTAACACAGAGATTGAAAGAGCCCTTTCTACTCTTTCTACACGCGAAAGGGAAATCATTAAATCTTTCTTCGGCATCGGCTGCCAGGAGATGACCCTTGAAGAGATAGGGGAGAGGTTCGGTCTTACACGCGAGAGGGTACGCCAGATTAAAGAGAAGGCCATCCGCCGCCTGAAGAGCCCGGCAAGGAGCAGACAGCTTAAAGGTTATCTTGGTTAATAGTTTGATAGAGAAGATGGTAAGTCCTGAAATATTCATCCAGAACAAGGCGGCAGATGCTATTGCCGCCTTGTATGGTACAAAGATAGAGCCTGAGACATTACAGGTTTCAGTAACGAGAAAAGAGTTTGAGGGAGATTACACTCTTGTAGTTTTTCCCCTTCTTAAGATATCCAAAACGTCCCCTGAGAATACGGGTGCGGCAATAGGGGAATACCTGAAGGCTAACGTGCCGGAAATCGCCGGCTTCAACTGCGTAAAGGGCTTCCTTAACCTGTTGTTTAGCAATGTATTCTGGAACGAGTCCCTTTCTTCCATAGCCGGAGACTCTTCCTTTGGACAGCTGCCTTCTACAGGCCGCAGGGTTATGGTGGAGTTCTCTTCTCCCAATACCAACAAACCTCTTCACCTTGGTCATATTCGCAATAATCTCCTTGGAGATTCCGTTTCCCGTCTGCTTAAGGCTGCCGGCAACGATGTGGTTAAGTCCACAATCGTAAACGACCGCGGCGTTCACATCTGCAAGTCTATGCTGGCCTGGCAGAAGTTCTTTGACGGCAAGACTCCCCAGAGCGAGGGTATCAAGGGAGACCATCTTGTGGGCGATTGTTACGTTGCCTTTGACAAGTGGTACAAGAGCGAGGTTGCCCAGCTTGTAGCCGGAGGTATGGACGAGGAGCAGGCCAAGAAGGAGGCTCCTTCCATCAAGGAGGCGCACAAGATGCTGGTAGATTGGGAGAAGGGCGATGCTTCAGTACGCGATCTTTGGAAGAAGATGAATGGCTGGGTATATGAAGGCTTCGACCAGACCTATGCAGCCCTTGGAATTACCTTTGACGTGGTGGATCACGAGTCGGAGACCTACATTCTTGGTAAGGAACTGGTACAGAAGGGTCTTGACAGCGGGGTATTCGAGCGTGAGGCCGATGGTTCCGTTTGGTGCGACCTTACCGCCGACGGGCTTGACCGCAAGCTTGTGCTGCGTGGCGACGGTACATCCGTATATATTACCCAGGATCTTGGAACGGCTGAGCGTCGTTTTGCCAATTTTAATCTGGATTCTCACGTATATGTTGTGGGTAATGAGCAGGATTATCATTTCCAGGTGTTGAAGCTTATTCTTAAGAAGCTTGGCTTTGATTGGGCGGATCAGATTTATCATCTGTCCTATGGTATGGTTGAGCTTCCTGAGGGTAAGATGAAGTCTCGTGAGGGTACGGTTGTGGATGCGGACGATCTTATCGAGGATATGTATCTTGAGGCTAAGAAGACTTCAGAGGAGAGTGGTAAGCTGGCCGATATGTCCGATGAGGAGAAGGATAAGCTTTATCATATGATTGGCCTGGGTGCGCTCAAGTATTTCATTGTCAAGGTGGATCCTAAGAAGACTATGCTCTTCAATCCTAAGGAGTCTATCGACTTTAATGGTAATACGGGGCCTTTTATTCAGTATACTCACGCCAGGATTTGTTCAATTTTGCGTAAGGCTGACGAGCAGGGTATTTCTTATGGCTGTGTGCCTTCTGCTCTTGTTCCTTCTGCAAAGGAGGTGCGTCTTGTGAAGCTTCTGGGGCTTTTCCCTTGCAAGGTTGATGAGGCTGCAAAGGCTCTTAGTCCTGCTGTTATTGCGAATTATGCTTATGAGTTGGCTAAGGACTTTAATCAGTATTATCACGATACGCAGATTCTTAAGGAGCCGGATGCTGATGTGCTTTGTTATCGTCTTACGTTGATTAGTACTATTGCTCGTACTCTTGCTTCTGCAATGGCGCTTCTGGGTATACAGTTACCGGAAAGGATGTAGTTCATCTTTGATAAATAATGTCCCCAAGACTTTGGTTCCTGTCGCTATCGCGACCCTATCCGGGAAAATGTCACCAAAGTCTTGGGGAACATCATTAAATAGTTATTTCTTATTGTCTCAATTAGATAATGTCCCCGAAAACTTTTGGTCCTGTCGCTACGCGACCCTATCCGGGTGAATGTCCCAAAAGTTTTGGGGACATCATACAACAGTTCTTACTGGGAAATAAGAGATAGAATGTCTAGATGTTTTCCTTGGTGGTGATGACCTTCAGGGCGGAGGGCTTGATGGTTACGTGAAGGTGGGTGGGGGCTTCTGATGGGTCTCCGTCAAAGTGTACGGCTCCCTGTTCGGGTCTTTCTATCTTGATATTCCTTCCTTTAAGATGCACAACCCTGCGGCTTTTGTTAGCCGTGCCTGCGAACAGTCTCCATCCCAGTGCGGGGAATTGAAGGAATTTGAAGGGTTTTACGATAGTGACATCCAAAAGACCGTCACTCACGGAAGCCTCAGGGGTTATCCTGGCCCGGTTACCCCACTGGTTGGCATTGCCAACCGTAATGAACATTGCCGGGAGCGAAATTTCTTCACCATCGACATTGATATTGTAAGTAATAGGCTTATAATGTTTCCAGGTGGTCCAGGCCTTGGTGATATAGGTTTTTAGTCCGCGGCTGGAGGCTTTGGCAAAGGCTAGGCTTACGTCGGCATCGAATCCTGCTCCGGTGGTGCAGAAGAAGGGGTGGCCGTTCATATCGCCTGCATCCATAGTCTTTACCTGCCCGCTCAGAAGCTGTTCCAGAGCCTTTGAAGGCTTGCGGCTAAGCCCAAGATGAAGGGCCAGGCCGTCGCCGCTGCCGCAGGGTATGATTCCCAGAGCCTTGCCGGTGCCTGTGAGTCCGGTTGCAACCTCGTTCACGGTACCGTCACCGCCTACAGCTACAACCACGTCGGCATCGCACTTTGCAGCCAGTTCAATTGCGTGACCGGCGTACTCGGTGGGCAGAATCTCCCATTTTACGGCTTCGGAGGCCATTCTCTTTTTAATGAGCTCTATAATTTTCTTCTTATTCTTGCCTCCCGAAATAGGATTTACTAGGAATGAAATCTTGTCCATAGGTTATTTTTGTGAATCTCTGCAAATATAGTATTTTTGTGTGATTATAGCATTCTTATGGATAAAGAGAACAACTATATGTTTCCAACCTCCAAGAAGGAGGTAGAGGCTTTGGGCTGGGATTATATCGACATTATTTTTTTCACGGGCGATGCTTTCGTGGATCATCCCTCGTTCGGCACCGCTGTCATAAGCCGATGGTTACAGAAATTTGGCTATCGCGTGGCCGTGGTGCCGCAGCCTAACTGGAGGGACGATTTAAGGGATTTCCGCAAGCTGGGTGCTCCCAGGCTGTATTTTGCGGTTAATTCCGGGGCGATGGATTCTATGGTTAATCATTATACCGCAGCCAAGCGTCTGCGCCACGACGATGCCTATACCCCCGAGGGTAAGGCCGGTGCAAGGCCTGATTATGCCGTGACGGTCTATACCAAGATTCTGAAAGAACTTTATCCGGATGTGCCGGTTGTCATAGGTGGAATCGAGGCGTCGCTCAGGAGGTTTACCCATTACGACTATTGGCAGGATAAACTTTTCCCGTCAATCCTTGTAAGCAGCGGGGCTGATTATCTTTGCTATGGAATGGGAGAAAGACCTATGCTGGAGCTTACAAGGGCCATAGAGGCCGGAAGGAACCTGCATCAGATCAGGCAGATTAAGCAGATTGGTTTCTACTCTAAAGGGAAACCATCGGCCAAGGATGCCCTGGTTCTTCATTCGTACGAGGAGTGTCTCCAGAGCAAAAAGGCCTTTGCCCAAAATTTCCACGAGATTGAAACCCAGGCCAATATGCTCCACGCCCAGACAATTATAGAGGCCTGTGGCGATGGTTACGTACAAATCAACCCTCCTTATCCTCCTGCAACTCAGGAAGAGATGGATTCCTTCTGGGATGTGCCTTATACTAAGCTTCCTCATCCACGCTATAAGGGCAAAAGGATTCCGGCCTATGATATGATTAAATTCTCTATCAATACGCACCGTGGATGCTTCGGAGGCTGTAATTTCTGTACCATAGCCGCACACCAGGGTAAATTCATCCAGTCCAGGAGCGAGGAGTCCATAGTGAAGGAGGTCCGCGAACTTAATAATCTGCCGGATTTCGCCGGGAATATCTCCGACCTGGGTGCGCCTACGGCCAATATGTACGGAATGGAAGGCCGGGATAAGGAACTCTGCGCCATCTGCCGCCGTAAATCCTGTCTTTTCCCTGCTCCGTGCAAGAATATGAACAGGGACCATACAAGGCTTCTGAATCTTTATAAGATGGTGGATTCGCAAAAGGGAATCAGACATTCTTACATAGGCAGCGGTATCAGGTACGACCTTTTCCTTACCGAAGATGGTTACGTGGACAGTTCTTCCAAGCCGTACCTTAAGGAGTTGATTCTAAATCATACGTCGGGCCGTCTTAAAGTGGCTCCGGAGCATACAGAGGACAACGTTCTTTACTACCTTGCTAAACCATCGTTCCGCCTGTTTGAAAATCTGCGCCGGGAGTTCGAGAAAATAACTCTTGCAGCAGGCAGGAAAACCGGAATCGTTCCTTATTTCATATCTTCTCACCCCGGGTGTACGATGAAGGATATGGAAAAGCTGGCGTCGCGTCCCGCCCTTCGCGGACTCTTTATGGATCAGGTGCAGGATTTCACTCCTACGCCAATGACAACATCGTCCGTTATGTACTGGACAGGCCTTGATCCAAGGACGCTGAAGCCCGTTTTTGTAGAGCGCGACCCTGCCAAAAAGCAACTCCAGAAGTCATATTTTTTCCGCAGGTCTAAAAAATCCTAAAAAATTATCAGTTTCCTGTTGCAACATACAAAAATTGTGTCTATTATTGCACGCAATTATAATTTTCATTTATGTCACAAGACCAGAAAAAGAGAGCTGTTGTAAGCTACGAGAATATGTCCAAGGAACTTGCTGAGGCATTTGCAGAGAAATACCCCAAGGGCTTCAGCGATTATCTTCCTGACCTTATGAAATATGACAAGCCGGACGGTACCTGTTTTTACGCCGTAACCGTAGAAATTCCGGATGCAATCTATCTTGTCAAGATAAAAATCAGGACAGATAATATTGACGACATCGAGCGTTGGCTTGAGGGTGAGGACGAGAGTAACGAGGATGCTGCAGCAGGAGACGGCGGAGAAGAGAGCTCCGCAGAGCTTCCTGACGACAACATAGCTCAGTATTCTACAGGCGAGGACGATGCTTAACGGCAGGCGCCTAAGGGAGGTGCCGGAGAAAACCCGTTTGCTTTGTCTTGCTTTTGCGGTTGGGATTTGCAGTGGACTGGCGGCAGTACTCCTTCACTCGCTAATTTCCTTAATCAGAGGAGGTCTTTCTTCCGGTGTCACTCCTTTTTCACCGGCTTTATACTATCTTGTGCTTCCCGGAGTGGGTATGCTCCTAAGCGCAATCATTGTTAAACACCTTGTAAAAGACAATATCAGCCACGGAGTTACCAAGGTTCTGGTGGCTGTATCCAAGAAAGAATGGAGCGTAAAACCGCATAATATGTGGTCTTCGCTTCTTACAAGTTCCCTTACCATAGGCTTCGGAGGCTCCGTTGGTGCGGAGGCTCCTATCGTTTACACAGGCGCGGCAATAGGCTCTAATTTCTCCCGCTGGATGGGGATGAGTTACCACAGCGCCACAGTGCTTATCGGCTGCGGAGCGGCCGGTGCCATCGCAGGCATATTCAAGGCCCCGCTGGCAGGTGTGCTCTTCACTATGGAAATCCTGCTTCTGAATGTATCTACCACCTCCGTGATGCCGCTGCTCTTCAGCTCCGTATCCGCGGCCGTGGTTTCTTACATTTTTACGGGTGGGCATCGTATGTTCGAGGCGGCGCTGGAGCCTTTCTCCATCTACAATATGCCCTTCTACCTTATCCTGGGCATATTTGCCGGCCTTTGTTCCGTTTATTTCCTGCGCACTACCCTAAAGATGGAAGACCTGCTGTCGCGCTTCAAAAACCCCTACGTAAAGTGGTTTTTCTGTGCGGCCAGCCTGGGTATCCTTATATTTCTGTTCCCTCCTTTATTTGGAGAAGGCTACGATTCCTTTAAGCCGATGCTTTCCGGAGAAGTGGCCCAGGAACAGGCAGGCACCTTCCTGCAGAACTTCTTTTCCACGGCCTGGGGAATACCTCTCTTCTTCCTGCTGGTAATGCTTCTTAAGGTCTTCTCTATGACCTTCACCAATGCCGGAGGCGGAGTTGGAGGAACCTTCGGTCCTACGCTTTTCGTGGGCGCAATGGCCGGCTTTGTGCTTGCCCGTTCGCTTAATCTGCTTATGGTATCTACGGGCTTTTCCCTGCCGGAGCAGAATTTCGTGCTGGTTGGAATGGCGGCCCTTATGGCCGGAGTTATGCAGGCCCCTATGACGGCAATCTTCCTTATTGCGGAGATTTCCGGCGGCTATGACCTGCTTCTGCCTCTTATCCTGGCCTCTACGGTCTCCTTTGGAATTACCCGCTTCTTTGAGCATTACTCCATTTATTCCAAGCGAATTGCCAAGACAGGGGAGTTGCTGACCCATAACAACGACCAGGCTGTGCTTACCCTGCTGAAGACGGCCGATTTTATAGAGAAGGACTTTATTCCTGTACGGACCGATTCTTCCCTCCGGGACCTTGTAAAGGCCATCCAGACCTCCAAGAGGAATATATTCCCGGTTCTGGACGGCGACGGCCGATTCCAGGGTTACGTGCTTTTGGAGAAGGTTAGGGAGGTTATGTTCGATACCGCCCTTTACGACACCCGTCACGTGTACAATTATATGCAGTCTGCGCCCGATTATATTTACGACGACGACAAGATGGAGCAGGTTATGAGTAAGTTCGAATCTACAGGCGCCTGGAACCTTCCTGTCATTACCCGTGACAAGCAATACGTGGGATTTATATCAAAATCCAAGATATTCTCTTCTTACAGAGACGAGCTAAGGGAACTGTCACACGATTAGCCCTTATAGATTAGACTATGAAAGCAATTTATATAAAATCGATAGCCCAGCGCCTTGAACTGGAGGCCTGGCAGGTAGAAAACTGTATTACGATGCTTGAGGATGGGGATACCATCCCCTTTATAAGCCGATATCGCAAGGAAAAGACCGGCGGCCTGGACGATGTTCAGGTTGCGGCGGTAAAGCATTTTGCAGAGGGCTTCGAGCAGATGGAAAAGCGCAAGGAGACAATTCTTGAAACCATCGACTCGCAAGAAAAACTTACTCCCGAACTCAAGGCCAAGATAGAAAATTGTCTTGAGGCTTCGGAGTTGGAAGACCTATACCTGCCTTATAGACCGAAGAGGCGCACCAAGGCTACCATTGCCAAGGAGGCCGGGCTTGAGCCGCTGGCAGATAAAATATGGTCTTTCCAGAGCCACAATCCGGCTGCCGATGCAATGGCCTTCGTGGGAGATAAGGTTGCCAGTGCCGATGATGCCCTTCAGGGTGCCAGGGATATTATTGCAGAGCGCTTTAACGAGATTCCTGCCTTGAGGGATGCTCTCAGACGTATTTTCCGCACCCTGAGGATTGAGGCCAAGCCTACCAAGGCTGCCGCCGATAATCCGGATGCGGAGAAATACCGTACCTGGATGGACCATAGCGAGCCTCTCAGGACCATTCCTTCCCACAGGCTCCTGGCTATGCTTAGGGCCAAGGAAGAGGGCTTTTTGAATGTAAGCATAGATTCCGATGCCGTAAAGTGCTGCAATAAGTTGTATTACGATTTCTGTCAGCAGAGAAAATACCCTTCTGCCGCAGTGGCAGAACAGCTTAAGGAGGCTTTGGCGGATTCTTTCGAGCGCCTTATGGAGCCTTCTATCAGCAACGAGATTATAAAGGAGGCAAAGGAGAGGGCAGACCGCGAGGCCATCAGGATATTCGGTGAGAACCTTCGTCAATTGCTGCTTCAGGCCCCGCTGGGCCAGAAGTGTACAATGGCCATAGATCCCGGCTTCAGGAACGGCTGCAAAATTGCCTGCCTGGATGCTACAGGAAGGCTTCTCCACCACGAGATTATCTTCCCTCATCCTCCCCAGAGCGAGAAAGTCAAGTCTATGATGCGCCTGCAGGAAATGGTGGCCCAGTACGGCATAGAGGCCATTGCCATCGGCAACGGTACTGCCAGCCGCGAGACAGAGAAGTTCGTCAAGATGACTCATCTCCCTGAAAACTGCAAGGTTTACGTTGTAAGCGAGGACGGCGCTTCCATTTATTCTGCCTCCGAGGTTGCCCGCGAGGAATTCCCGGAATACGACGTTACGGTGCGCGGCGCGGTTTCCATTGGCCGCAGGCTTATGGACCCGCTGTCAGAGCTTGTTAAAATTGACCCTAAGTCCCTGGGAGTAGGGCAGTATCAGTACGATGTGGACCAGACAGCGCTGCGTCAGGAACTGGACGAGACCGTGGAGAGCTGCGTAAATAAGGTAGGCGTGAACCTGAATACTGCCAGCCCTTATCTTTTAAGATACGTATCGGGCCTTGGACCTTCGCTCTCAAAGAGCATAGTGGAGTTCAGGGACAAGAAGGGAGGCTTTTCTTCCCGCGAAGAACTTCTCAAGGTGCCCAGGCTTGGAGAGAAGGCTTATCAGCAGTGCGCAGGCTTCCTTAGGATTAAGGACGGAAAGAACCCTCTGGACAATTCTGCCGTGCACCCTGAGACCTATCATATCGTATATAAGATGGCTTCCGATCTGGGAGTTTCGCCGGAGGAACTGGTTGGTAACGAGAAACTTTGCGCTACCATCAAACCGGCCGATTATGTAATGGGCGATTTTGGACTTCCTACCATTACAGACCTTCTTAAAGAACTGTCAAAGCCCGGTCTTGACCCTAGAGGCGCGGCAGGGGAGTTTGCCTTCAGCGAGGATATCCACGAGATTGAGGACCTCCAGGACGGAATGACTCTGCCCGGAATCGTTACCAATATCACTGCCTTCGGAGCCTTTGTGGACATAGGTGTTCACGAGCAGGGTCTTGTACACGTGTCCCAGTTCGGCAGGCGGATTGGCTCGCCCTCGGAGGTGGTAAAACTCCACCAGCACGTTTTGGTAGAAGTTATAGGAGTTGACCTTGCAAGGCGCCGGATTTCTCTGAAATATTTGAAGTAAATCGTTTTGATAATTCCGCTTATAAAACTATTTTTGTAGAGTTTTTGGGGCCTGGATTGGGCCTTCTGCATTAAATAGATTTTTAAGAGGTTGATTATGAGGGATTTGCTAAAATCTAAACTGGCAATCTATACTATCTCGGTTGCATCCATAGTTTTATGGGGAGCATCGTACCTATTTTCAAACGTTCTTGTTCACCACGGAATAGCCGTAGAATATATAGTCTGTGTCAGGTCTTTAATCGCTGGCCTTACCCTGATGTGCTTTAACTTAGCAGTAGGCGCAAGCATTAAAATTCAGAAAAAAGATTATAAACTCTTCCTCTATCTTGCCCTGTGCGAGCCCGTAATTTATTTTGTGCTTGAAACCTACGGCATAAAATTCACGGAATCTCCTACGTACAGCGCCCTGGTAGTATCGACCTCTCCTATATTCTCAGGCATAGCCGGTATCTTGTTCTGCAAGGAAAAACTCTCCAAGATCAATATTCTTGGAATAGTAGTCTGCCTTTCCGGCCTTGCCCTTGTGGTCACTCAGGGAGATAAGTCAAAAGGGGAGTTTTTTGTCCTGGGTATAATCCTTCTCTTCCTCTCCGTGCTTGTAGAGGTTGGATACGCTATTTGTACAAAGAAGTTGTCCGATCTTTACAGACCTGCGGTGATAGTGATGTATCAGTTCATCATCGGCGGTATTATACTTATACCAATTGCCTTCACCAGGGTCTCCGGCGATTTCAATCCAGCAGTGTACTTCTCCTGGCCGGTTATAAGGTCCATCCTTTTCCTGGCTTTGCTTTGTTCCAGCCTAGCCTTTACTATGTGGGCTGCTACAATCAAGAATCTCGGAGTTGCCAAGTCCAGCGTGTTCCTGGCAATGATTCCTATTTTCACTGCCATTATCGGAGTGCTTACCGGTACTGAATGCCTGCTTGTAATCCAGTGGTGCGGTATCGCGATTGCGTTCTGCGGGCTTATCCTTACCCAGTACGTCAAGAAATAAAAAATCCCCGGCATGGGGATTTTTTTATGATTTGAATTTTCTGAACCGGAGTTTTATTACTCCCCAGAAGGCCTCGCCGAATATTCCGCTGGACATCTTGGATACTCCCTCCTTGCGGTTTACAAAGATGATTGGGACCTCCGCAATCTTGAACCCAAGTTTGTAGGCAGTGTATTTCATTTCTATCTGGAAGCCATACCCGTGCATTTTTACATTGTCCAGGTTGATGGTTTCAAGCACTTTGCGGCTGTAGCACTTGAACCCCGCCGTGCAGTCGTAAACCTTCATCCTTAGCACCTTGCGCACATAGACTGAGGCAAAATAGGACATAATAATTCTGCCTATGGGCCAGTTCACTACGCTTACGCCGTCGCAGTATCGGCTTCCGATAGAAAGGCTGGCCCCGCCGCCGGCGCAGGCATCGTACAACCTTGACAAATCTTCCGGATTGTGGGAGAAATCCGCATCCATCTCAAAGATATAGTCGTACCCCTTTTCGATAGCCCATTTGAAGCCGGCCAGATAGGCTGTGCCAAGTCCCAGTTTGCCCTCCCTCTGAAGGAGGTGAAGTTTTGCGGGGAATTCTTGCTGCAAGCCCTTTACAATATCGGCCGTCCCGTCAGGGGAACCATCGTCAATGACCAGAATATGATATTCTCC
>JBGVAW010000095.1:0-4607 GCA_045224955.1 Candidatus Cryptobacteroides sp. | reverse complement strand
GTACTTTTTCATTGAACGTTCCTTATGAGAGCAAGCTCTCAACGGACCGTCCAGGATTAGTGGTATCCCTCACTCACCGGGATTTCGTCGGGCTGCGCCCTCCGACATCCCTTAACGCTCGCCGCGGGGCCCTTGCAAAGATGGAATGGCATCCCGGGCCTTCGGCCCTTTGGTGCTTTTTCATTGAACGTTCCTTATGAGAGCAAGCTCTCAACGGACCGTCCAACAAAAAAGCACCGCAGCTTGCGCTGCGATGCCATTCCTTGCTTGCGGTGAGTGAGGGATTCGAACCCCCGGTACGTTGCCGTACACCTGTTTTCGAGGCAGGCTCCTTCAACCACTCGGACAACTCACCGTTTATTTGTGGGTTGCAAAGGTAGTTAATTTCTTGCTATTTACAAATATCGGTATGGATGGTTTTGTGGCAGAGCCAGGCGGCTTCGGGATTGGGCAGGCATTCCAGTTTGTAGAAGTTTGTGCCCAGTACAATTTTCTCTGCGGTTGCGTGAATGTTGTCCATTATTTCGTGGCTCCAGCGTATTGCAGAACTGGAGGCTATAATGGAAGCGTAGGCCTCAAGGCCTTGAAGGCGGCTTATCTTGTTTTCCGGTGCCTGCTCCAGACGTACTATGGCGCAGACCTGGGCCTTTACGTTTCTGTAGCAAGGGGTTTTCCCGCTCCAAGGGGAGCCAAATATGGTAACTTTTCCGTCTTCTATTCCAAGCACGGGATTGTCGTCGTTAAGCAGTTCGGCGCCGGGGATGTTCTCCAGCCAGAGGCGGGAGTGGGTGCTCTTGCCCGTGCCGCTCTTGCCAAGGAAAATCCTGGCCTGACCTTCGGGCCCGTCCGTGCGCACGATGGAGGCGTGTATGAGCAGTCTGCTGTGAGCCGCGGAGTTGTAAGTGTACATAATCATCAGGGCAGTGGAGAGCTCGAACACTATACCGTAACCGCGCATATTATCCTTAACATAAAGAGTCCCCTCGCGGTTATCCTTGCTCATCGCCAGAATGGCTCCGCATTCCCCGGTCTCCTTATTCTCGTCCAGAACATACCTGGGGCAGCCGTCATTCTCATAAATGGAAAAGAAGGGTTCCTGCTCGTAAAGATGTGTTATGAGTTTGCCAAGAGCAGGTGCATTCTCAAGCCCAAGGGCAAGTGTGAGTCTAAAGTCAGGATTTACGTCCCCATCGGTATAAAAAGGCTCGAACTGGGAAAGGTCCAGAGCATAGCGTCCCTGCCCCGGGATTATTTCAGAGCGCTCCTGAATAAGGGTACGGTGAGGCACATCGTCCCCGGCCCTTGTGGGCCTGATGTCCAGGCCTATGCCGCCCCGGCGCGCGGTAAGTATTCTCTGCGCAACCTCCGGGGAATACTCCATAGCCTTGAAAGGCTCTTCCAGAACCACCTGGAAGCCAACCCCACCAACAAGATAATTTCTTATAGTACCCATAGTATTTTTCTTTTTGCCGATGCTTTCTTTTATTCTGCCGCCAGAAGGGCTGTAGCCTCCTCTATAGTAATCGCAGTCTCCGACCTGAATTCTCCGCACCCGGTGCGTCTGAGGCCGCTGAGATGCGCTCCCGTTTCCAGAGCCTCCCCGATATCCCTTGCCAGGGCACGGATATAAGTACCCTTGCTGCACGCTACGCGGATGCTCGCCCTTGGAAGGGCGAGAGAGGAATTATCAGTAACATTTATACGGGACGATGGTGTCTTTTCCCCGGTCTCCGTCTTCTGCTCTGCCTGCGCACACGGCTCTCCGCCGGGAGTGAAGGAAAGCAGTTCAATCTCCTTTATGTTTATTTTCTGGATTGACAGAAGTTCCTTAGCGGCATCGTCCAGGCCGCCGTTGCCATACATCTTGCGGGCAATCTCGTAGGCACGGACTCCATCTACTGACTTGGCAGAAAACAGGGGAGCCACCTGCTCCTGCTCTCCCAGGAAACGCTTCAGGACCTCCTCTACGGAAGTGGCACTGACACCATCGACACTGAAAAACCTGTCGATCGGCTTTTCCAAATCGTAGGAGGGGGTGGTCGCTCCAAAGGTCAATTCCGCCACGTATTCTTTATCTCCGCGCTGAATCTCCTCTGCAAGGCGGGTAGCCTTGCCAATACATATGATAAGCACTCCGGTTGCCAGAGGATCCAGCGTGCCGGCGTGCCCAACCTTAAGGTTCTTCTGCCCAAAATGCTTCTTGGCCGCAAACTTAATTTTACGGACAACATCGGCCGACGTCCACCTGTAGGGCTTGTCCACAGGGAGGATGATTCCCTGCGGATAATCTTCGATGCTGCGGGAAAACCTATCCGTAAGCTGGTTTGCTACCAAAGCGTCCATTACAGGCAGTCCATTTTTTCTATCCTGCGCTGATGCCTTCCGCCTTCGAACTCGCAGGTGAGCCAGGCTTTAACTATCTCCTGAGCCACCTCGTAACTTACAAAGCGGGCAGGAAGAACCAGCACGTTGGCATTGTTGTGCTGCTTTACAAGTTCGCCTATCTCCTTTGCCCAGGCAAGGCCGGCGCGGATGCCCTTGTGTTTGTTAAGCGTGATGGCCATACCGTTTCCGGTGCCGCAAAGGGCTATGCCAAGATTAACTTTTCCCTCCAGAACAGCCTCTGCAAGGGGATGGGCAACATCGGCATAATCCATACTCTCGGTGGTATCGGTACCAAAGTTAACCACTGTGTAACCAAGGCCCTTCAGCCAGGAGACAAGTTTATTCTTGTAATCTACTCCGGCGTGGTCGTTGGCTATTCCAATAGTAAGGCTCATATTATGAAAGTTTTTTGATTGCGTAATCTACTCTGGCGTGGTATTCCTCCTTGCCTATGAATCTAATGATATCGGCAATGCCAAGACCGCTGGAGGAACCGGTAAGAGCAAGCCTGAGGCAGTTCATTACCTTACCCATCGGCCACTCCTTGTCACGGATATAGCCTTCAAGGTCGCTTCCGGCATTGTCTACGGCTTCCTTCATCATAGCCACGTTCTCTTCTTTCCAGAACTTCTCTACATCCTTCTGTACAAATTCTTCCGGCCCGACGAACAGGTAGGAAGCAATGTCCCAGAAGTCGGCAACGAAGGTAGCTCTCTCCTTAATGTGGGCCACTACCTTTTCTACGTACTCTTTTGTATATACCTTATTGGCAAAGTCTGCACCCTCTCCTGCAAAGGAAACACCTGCGGTAAGTGCGCAAACAGGGCAGTCAACCACTTTGAGACCTTTCTCCTCAAGGATGGGGATAAAGAGGCCGGCAAGTTCGCTGTCGCTCTTAAGCCTTAGATACTCGCGGTTGTACCAGCGGGCCTTTTCCGGGTTGAACCTTGCGCCGGACTTAACTATTCTGTCAAGGGAGAATACGGGAACCAGCTCTTCAAGAGTGAACATCTCGCGGTCGTCGCCGGGGTTCCAGCCAAGGAAGGCAAGAAGGTTCACGAAGGCCTCGGGGAAGTAACCATCTTCGCGGTAGCCGCGGGAAACCTCGCCCTCGGGATTTACCCACCTCAGGGGGAATACCGGGAAGCCCAGCTTGTCACCGTCCCTCTTGCTAAGCTTACCCTTGCCGTCCGGCTTAAGAAGCAGGGACAGGTGGGCGAAACGGGGCTGGGAGTCGGTCCAGCCAAAGGCCTTGTAGAGAAGATAATGCAGCGGCAGCGAAGGCAGCCACTCCTCTCCGCGGATGACCTCCGTGATTTCCATAAGGTGGTCGTCCACTATGTTTGCAAGGTGGTAGGTGGGCAGTTCGTCGGCCCTCTTCCAAAGCACCTTGTCGTCAAGTGTATCGGTATTTACTTCTATATGTCCGCGGATAAGGTCGTCCATCTTAACCACTGTGTTCTCCGGCATCCTGAAGCGGATTGTCCAGTCTGTGCGCTCTTCCAGCAGACGGGCAGTCTCTTCCTTGGAGAGGGTAAGGGAGTTGCGAAGTCCCTTGCGTGTGGTCTGATTGTAAATGAAGGTCTGTCCCGCACTCTCTGCCTGGGCTCTGCAGGCGTTAAGCTCTTCTGCCGTATCAAAGGCATAATAAGCATTGCCGGACTCTACCAGCTGCTCTGCGTAGCGGCGGTAGATGGGCTTGCGCTCGCTCTGACGGTAGGGAGCGTGGGGATGATGCTCGCTGGCTACGGAAACAACGTTTCCTGCCTCGTCAACACCTTCGTCGGCAATGATGCCGCACCAGGACAGGGCTTCAATAATGTATTTTTCTGCTCCCGGAACAAAGCGGTGAGAATCAGTATCTTCTATTCTGATGATAAAATCGCCCCCGTTCTGTTTGGCGTACAGGTAGTTGTAAAGTGCGGTACGCACGCCGCCCATATGAAGCGGACCGGTGGGTGAAGGAGCAAATCTTACTCTGGTTCTTCTTTCCATATTATTCTTCCTCTGTTTGATGTTTTACAATTCTTCTTATGGCAGCTACGCTCTCAAGCTCGCTCTTGCTCTGGCCGGGTTCAAGTATAAGCACCGGCTTGGTGTCGGCGGAGTAATTGAACTTACGCACGTTCTCCGTTGTGCTGTAGCCTATTTTGTTGATGTTTATGTCATCATCGGGCAGGATAATCTCGCCGGCGGGTTCTTCCTTCTTGTACTCAAAATCC
>JBGVAW010000094.1:0-8746 GCA_045224955.1 Candidatus Cryptobacteroides sp. | reverse complement strand
TTGTGACCGCAATAGAGGCCCACAGCGGCATTACCGGCCTTATAGCGGAAAAGACCACCGTGCTTCAGGACGGCAAAACCTGGCAGTTCGACGCTATGTGGCTGTCCAGCCTTTGCGACTCCACGGCCAAGGGCAAACCGGACATCGAGCTTGTGGATATGACAAGCCGCTTCCGCACAGTGGACGATATTATGGAAGTAACCACCAAGCCCCTTATTTTTGACGGAGACACCGGCGGGCTTGCGGAACATTTTGTATATACCGTAAGAAGCCTGGAGAGGATGGGCGTGTCGATGGTTATTATAGAGGACAAGGTGGGGCTTAAGAAAAATTCCCTCTTTGGAACCGAGGTGCCCCAGACTCAGGACAGCATAGAGAACTTCTGCGCCAAAATCGCCGCAGGAAAGAAGGCTCAGAAGACTTCTGACTTTATGATTTGCGCCAGAATAGAAAGCCTTATCCTGGAGCAGGGAATGGAAGACGCGCTTAAGCGCGCAGCAGCCTATACGGCCGCCGGAGCAGATGCCATTATGATTCACAGCCGCAGGAAAGACCCTGCAGAGGTGTTTGAATTCGTGCGTAGATTCCGTCAGGCAGACCCATCAACCCCCATCGTGGTTGTTCCAACTTCGTTCAACTCTGTTACAGAAGATGAGTTCCGCGCTATCGGCGTAAACATCGTCATATACGCAAATCATCTTACGCGAAGCGGCTTCCCTGCAATGCAGGAGACAGCCCGCACCATACTTGCCAACCACAGGGCGCTGGAGGCCGATGCTGCCTGTATGCCCATAGGGGACATCATCAACCTTATACCGGAAGAATAATGATTGCCCCCGATTTATTTGTAAAAACGCTGGCCCAGAGCGGAATAAACTTCTACGCCGGAGTCCCTGACAGCCTTCTAAAGCAGTTGTGCTCTTATCTTGCCTCCAATCTTGACGGGGCTCACAACATTATTGCTGCAAACGAGGGCGCGGCCGTGGCCCTTGCTGCAGGCCATTACCTTGCCAGCGGCAAGCCGGGCGTGGTGTATATGCAAAATTCCGGAGAGGGCAACGCAATAAATCCTCTTGCTTCCCTTACAGACCCCGATGTCTATGACATTCCTCTTCTTCTTGTAATAGGGTGGAGAGGCCGTCCCGGTGTGCACGATGAGCCCCAGCACGTAAAGCAGGGCAAAATTACCATAGACCTTCTGGACGTAATGGGCATAGAGTGGAAGGTTCTGTCAAAGGACCCTTCTGAGGCCCTTGCCCAGATTAACGAATGTGCAGAAAAGCTTACTGTCTACGGCAGGACTCAGGCTCTTGTTATAGAAAAAGATACTTTTGAGCCTTATGATTCTATTACGACGGAGCCAACCGGTCTCTCTCTTTCCAGGGAGGATGCCATTAAAGCTGTTGCCGCCGCGATAGGCAAAGATGACGTGATAGTTTCTACCACCGGAATGATAAGCCGCGAACTCTTTGAGTACCGCGAGTCTTTGTCTCAGGGGCACGCACGGGATTTTCTTACCGTAGGCTCTATGGGACACGCCAGCCAGATTGCCCTTGCAATAGCCCTGGAGCAGCCCAAAAGAAGGGTATGGTGTTTTGACGGCGACGGTGCGGCCCTTATGCACTTTGGTTCGCTGGCCATTGTTGGCTCAAAGGCTCCCAAGAACTTTGTACACGTAGTCTTTAATAACGGCGCCCACGACTCCGTAGGCGGCCAGCCCACGGTGGCTCTGGACATAGACCTGTCTTCTGCTGCCGTCAATTTGGGTTACAAGGCTGCCGTCACGGTTAATCATATAGATGCCCTGGAATCTGTACTCAGAGAGGATATTCCGGAAAAGACAGGCCCTATATTCCTTCACATAAAGGTAAAGAAGGGTAACAGGCCGGATCTGGGTCGCCCCACTACGACTACGCTCCAGAACAAGAAGGCCTTTATGGATTTTCTGAACGTACCGGGGCACAGAAACAAGGTGCTTAAAGGCATAGATTCCCTAAAGAACATATTGCCTGCCAAGGCCAGGGTGCTTTTTGTAAGGGACAGTTCCTATCCATTCCTTATTATCAGGGAGAAGATAGAAAAGATTTTGGCCGATGCTTTCTGTGAGGTTTCCGTATTCAGCGACTTTGGGGTGAATCCCCTTTACGAGTCTGTCTGCGCCGGGGTAGAACTCATCAAAAAGAATAAGTGCGACTACATTATCGCGGTGGGAGGCGGCAGCGCCATAGATGTTGCCAAGTGCATAAAGCTTTATTCAGGAGCCCTTAACGCCAGACTTGTGGCAATACCCACTACGGCAGGTACCGGCAGCGAATCAACCCGTTTTGCCGTTATTTACAAGGACGGTGAGAAACAATCGGTAACGAGCGATGACATCATACCTGACTTTGCAGTCCTGGAACCATCGGTCCTGACTACACTTCCCCTGTATCAGAAAAAATGCACGATGATGGACGCCCTGTGCCAGGGGATAGAGTCCTGGTGGAGCGTTAATTCAACGGACGAGTCCAAGGAATATTCCCGCCTTGCGGTAAAGGGAATAATGGAAAATTGGAAGGCCTATATCTTTGATGGCAGTGCTTATGCCGCAGAAAAGATTATGTTGGCGGCCAACTACGCCGGCAAGGCCATCTGCATAACACAGACTACAGCTCCTCACGCTTTCAGCTACAAAATTACTTCCAGGTTCGGTCTTCCTCACGGGCACGCCGTGGCCGTATCGATGCAGGAAATATGGAAATGGATGCTGGATAATACTTCTGCGTGCATAGACCGCAGGGGAGAGGAGTATCTTAAAGGGATTATGTCGGACATTGCTTCCGCAATGGGCTGCTCTGCCCTGGAGGCTCCCGGTGCGTTCTCCGAGATTATGGCCGCCCTGGAACTTGAAAGGCCCAAGGCCCAGGCCACAGGCTTGGATAAGAAAACCATCGCCCAGGAACTTTCCCTCTCCGTGAATCCAGTCCGCCTCAAAAATAATCCTGTACCTATAGGAGAAAAAGATGCGGCTGGATTGTATTCCCGAATAATAGAATAATCGCTTTCTTTGGCCACAAGACCTAATATCAGTGTATGGGCGCTGCTTGTGGCAGTGCTGGCATTGGCGGTGCTGGACCTCGCTTTTGGCGGAGTCCGGCTAAATCTTGGAGAATTTTTTAGCCAGGACGGTACGCTCCAGAGGCAGATTGTCTTTAACATAAGGCTTCCGCGTGTTCTTTGCGCCGTGCTTTCCGGCGCGGCTCTGTCCCTTGCGGGCTGCCAGATGCAGGCTGTTTTCCGCAACCCTCTGGCAGACCCTCACATACTTGGCCTAAGCTCCGGTTCTGCCCTTGGCGCCGCCCTTGCCATAGGGCTTGGGGCTTTGTCCGTAGCCGGGGGCGCATTCATAGGAGCCTGTCTGGCCTCGGTTTGCATAGTGGCCGTGTCTTCCCGGTTCAAGGGGGTTACGGTGCTTCTAATCTTTGGTGTGCTGCTTGGCTTTGTCTTTAGTGCGGTAACTACGCTTTGCCAGTACTTTTCTTCCGAGGAGAGCCTTAAACTCTACCATAGCTGGGTATCCGGCAGTTTTTCTGCAAGCGGATGGGACGGGGTAACCTATATTGCCCTTGCCATCTTGCTTGGTCTTTCCCTAGCCCTTTCCAACCTTAAAGGATTGGATATCATTTTGTTCGGGGAGGATTTTGCCCTGGCCGGGGGCGCGCCCATCGGCCTTATACGCATAAAGGCAATTCTGTCCTGCTGCATTATGACGGCTGTCGTCACCGCTTTTTGCGGGCCCATAGGTTTTGTGGGAATAATAGGCCCTCATCTTGCCAGGGCCCTTACCGGCAAGGCGGCGCACCGCAGGATTGTCTTTCCGTCCATACTCATAGGAGGAGGACTGGCGCTTATTGCCGATGCCGTGTCGCAGGTTTTCAGCGTGCCGGTACCCGCGGGAGCAACTATGGCCCTTGCCGGAGTACCAGTCATTATGTATATAATTCTTGGAAAGCGCCTATGGTTCTGACGGTTAAAGATTTACTTATTGGCTACAATTCTTCTTCTCCCGTAGCCGGCCCTTTGAGCCTGGAATTGGACAAGGGAGAACTTGTGTTGCTCCAAGGCCCCAACGGAAGCGGTAAGACCACTTTCCTTAAAACTGTAGCCGGTCTTGTGAGGCCGCTCGGGGGCAGTATCCTCTCAGAAAAGGCAATGCTTCTTCCAACCCGTATCCCAAAAGTAAGAGGTTTTAGCAGCGTAGAGTTTATCTGCTCCTTCCTGGGGTTTGCCGCCGCAGGCGGTCCCGCTAACCAGGACACCGCCATGGAGACGCTTAAAACACTTGGTGTAGAAGAACTTGCCGCTGCGGACATTGCGTCCCTAAGCGACGGACAGTTCCAGAAAATCTGCCTTTGCGCCGCCCTTGCCAGCGGACGCACCCTGCTTCTCCTGGATGAGCCTACGGCCTTTCTGGACGCTCCTTCAAGGCTGTCGCTTATGGAAACCCTGCGTTCTATTACCAGCGAAACCGGGGTTACGGTTATATTCTCTTCCCACGACATTGCCGCCTGCCGGCCATACTGCTCCCGCACTGTCAGCTTTTAATATTTTTTTTGTTTTTTTATACTGAAAGTCCTAACTTAGTCAGTTATGGACAAACTATACATATTCGACGGCCATTCCCTTATTTTCAGGATGTATTATGCCTTTGCGGCGCGTCCAATGATTAACTCTAAGGGAGTGGACACATCTATCCTGTACGGATTCACCAAATACCTTCTAGAAAAACTGACCAAGGATGCTCCCACGCACGCAGCCGTGGCTTTTGACCCTCCAGGAGGCACCTTCCGCAACCAGATGTACCCTCTTTATAAGGCCAACAGGAAGGAAACACCCCAGCTGGTAATAGATGCCCTTGAGCCTCTTACCCAGATTTGCAAATCTCTTGGTCTACCGGTGCTGATGGTTCCTGGTTTCGAGGCCGACGATGTGGTGGGTACGGTTGCCAAGCGTTTTGCCGGGAAGTATCTCCAGGTCTATATGGTAACTCCGGACAAGGATTACGGGCAGCTGGTAGACAATAGCATTTATCAGCTAAAGCCGGGCAAGGGCTCTGTAGAGGACGATGTCCTTGGGCCGGAAGAGATCTGCGACAAATACGGGATAAATACCACCTCGCAGGTAATAGACATGCTCACTATCTGTGGCGATGCTTCCGATAACGTGCCCGGAGTAAAGGGCGTTGGAGAGGTAGGAGCCGCAAAACTCATAGCCAAGTACGGCAGCGTAGAGAATATATACGCTCATCTGGAAGAACTTACTCCAAGGCAGAGGGATATGTTCCTTGAGGCAAAGGACCATATAGAACTTAGCCAGAACCTTGTTACCATAAAGACGGACGTGCCGGTATCGGTAAGTCTGGAAGAAATGAAGGTTGCCACTGCTTATTCCCCCCTGGCCACAGAGCTGTTTGATAAATACGAGTTCAAGAGCCTTAAGAAATACCTGGCCGGAAAGACTCCCGATGTAGAGGCGGCTCCGGAAATTCACAGCGAACCGGCCATACTCCATTACAAAACTGTCCCTGCTGCAGAATTCAAGACAATCTGCACCGATGCTGGATTCGTGGCCCTTTCTTTTATGGACGAAGGCGAGGGAAAACCCGTCATTAGGGCAGCCTCGCTGCGTAATAACATTGCCTGTGTATGCCTGGAAGCGCCGTCGGAAGAACTGCTTAAGGGCAATCTTCTCAAATACGGCTACGGCCTAAAGAAACTATCGAACCTTATGTCCCCAGTGCCGCTTGGTGGAAAGCTATGCGACATAGAGCTTATGCACTATCTTATAAATCCGGAAGAAGTGCATAGCGCCGGGGCTCTGGCATCATCGATCCTAAATACTATTATAACGGACAGGAAGGAGGAGACGCCCTCTTTGTTCGAGGATATAATGGCCGCTCAGGAAAGGGACCTTCAGCGCCAGGCTGCGCTCTCTGTTTATCTTGGCCCTGTTATAGAGAATATGCTTAAGCATAACGGGCTGGACTACCTGTACGACAATATGGAGGAGCCCTTGTCAAAGGTACTCTCCAGGATGGAGAGAACGGGAGTAAAGGTGGACCTTGGCGTGCTTAAGGAGTTTACCCAGGGCCTGCGGGAAGAAATCGCGGTGCGTGAGACTGCCATAAGGGAGATGGCCGGTGAACCCAGCCTTAACGTATCCTCTCCCAAGCAGGTTGGGGATGTCCTTTTTGACAAGCTGAACCTGGATCCAAGGATGAAAAAGACATCGGCCGGCAGCTATTCTACCGACGAGCAGACCCTTAGCGAAATCTACGACCGTCATCCCATAATAGAAGAAATCCTGGAGTTCAGGGCGGCCAAAAAACTTCTCAGTACTTACATAGACCCTCTTCCGGGTTACATTTCCCCGGTGGACGGTAGGATACATACCACCTTTAATCAGGCCCTTACCGCAACCGGAAGGCTATCCTCGTCGAACCCCAATCTGCAGAACATTCCCATACGCACGGAAAGGGGAATGCAGATAAGGAAGGCCTTCGTGCCCGGTACCCCGGACGGGGTGATACTTTCTGCCGATTATTCCCAGATAGAACTCAGGATTATGGCTCACCTGAGCGAAGACCCTCACATGGTGGCGGCCTTCTGCGCCGGAGAGGATATTCACTCTGCAACCGCCGCAAAGATTTACGGTGTGGCCGTAAGTGCTGTTACACCGGAGCAGAGAAGGGTGGCCAAGACGGCCAACTTTGGGATAATCTACGGTATTTCTTCCTTTGGTCTGGCCCAGAGGCTGCACATCTCCAGAACGGAGGCCAAGGGTATAATTGACGACTATTTCGCCGCCTTCCCCAGGGTGCGGGACTTCATAGAGTCCTGCAAGGAGGGGGCCCGCAAGGACGGCTATGTACAGACGATGTTCGGCCGCAGGAGATATCTTCCGCTCATAAACTCCTCTAACAAGAATATGCGGGAACTCTCTGAAAGAAACGCCGTTAACGCCCCCATCCAGGGCACGGCGGCCGATATTATAAAGCTCTCTATGATTAGCACCGACGCCCGAATGACCGCCCAGGGACTGGGAAGCCGCATGGTGCTCCAGATTCACGACGAACTTCTCTTTGATACCCTTGCCGGCGAAAAGGACATTCTTAAGGCTCTGGTAAAGGAAGAGATGGAAAATGTAATTACCTTGTCCGTACCTCTTACTGTTGAATGTAATTATGGAAAGAACTGGCTCGAAGCTCACTGAGAGCAGTGACATAGAAATAATAAAAAGGGCCCTTGACCAGGCAGACCCGGCCTACTCCCAGGCGGCTTTCTTTACCCTTTACTCCAGGTATAACAAGGGAGTAAGGGCGCATATTTCAAAATATGTGAAAAGCCAGGAAGAAGTAGAAGATATCTGTATGGAGACCTTTGCAAAGGCCTTCAAGCAACTATCGACTTATAATCAGGAAAATAAATTCTCTACCTGGCTGTTCAGGATAGCCAGAAACACGGCGTTCGACCACCTTAGCCACGACAAGACTCTGAAGAGCGCCCGTCTTACCATTGACTATGCGGCTCTTGAACTCATAGACATTCCATCAGGAGACAACAGTCCGGAAGAAGACGTCATAGGAAACCAGGACCACGAGCGTTTTATCTCCTGCATTGACACCCTGCCCTCGCTTTACAAGGAAGTAGCCCAATACTGCTTTGTAGACAATATGGAGTACAGGGACATATCGGAGACAACGGGGCTGCCAATCAATACGGTAAAGACCCGTATAAAAAGGGCCAAGGGTATTATAATCAAAAGATTGTCAGAGGAAGAGGAGGAGGGGCTATGATGTCTTATCAGGAATTTGAGTCCGTGATAAGCAGGTATCTTGGCCCGCTGAGCGAAGCCCAGAAAGAAGCCTTTGCCGCTCTGGATGGCCTTTACCGCGACTGGAACTCAAAGATTAACGTTATTTCCCGCAAGGATATTGATTCTCTTTACGAGCATCACATACTGCACTCGCTTTGCATAGCGCTCTACCTTAAGACCGTCCGCCCCCAGGACTATCTGTCCTGGCAGGAAGGGAACGCGACGGTACTGGACTTTGGAACAGGGGGCGGCTTTCCCGGCATTCCACTTGCCATAATGTTCCCCGGGACAGAGTTCACCCTGTGCGATTCCGTGGGCAAGAAAACCCTTGTAGCCGGCTCTGTCGCTGAGGCTCTTGGCCTTAAAAACGTAAAGGTGGTAAATGCCAGGGCTGAGTCTCTTGGCCGCAGCTTCGACTATGTTGTCTCCCGTGCCGTGGCCTCGTTGCAGGACTTCTATCCCTGGGTGAAGGGATGTTATAACAAGAGGATTCTATATCTGAGGGGAGGCGATGTTGCAGAGGAAATATCACCGCTTATCTCCCGTTACAAGCTTAAGGACATAGATGTCTGGCCGGTTTTTGGGGTGCTTGACGGAGAATATTTTAACGAAAAATGGATTGTTGATATAAGCCGGAAATGAAACCGTTTCTGTACGAGGTGGCGCAGTGGTTACTGCCCAGGGACATATCCAAAAAGACCCTTATCTTTCCCAACAGGAGGTCTGTGCTGTTTTTTACCAAGCATCTCAGAACTCTTTCTGCCGGGAATCTTGAGGCCCCCATCGTTATGCCCAGGATGATAACGGTGAGCGATTTTTACTCCCGGCTCTACGGTGGCACAGCCTCTGACAAGGTAACCCTCCTCCTTGAACTGTACGACATTTACAAGGA
>JBGVAW010000093.1:0-17287 GCA_045224955.1 Candidatus Cryptobacteroides sp. | reverse complement strand
CACCGCAGCGGCGAGCTGTAGCCGCCGAGCCGCGTAATGCGAGGCGGCGACACCAGGATCATGCGAGCAAAAAGCAGCTCTACCATGCCTAGAAGCCTCATTTAAATTCCTCTATACACATTATTATCCTACTAAGCGTACTATCTACAAAAGGGTGTTTTAGAGCTTAAATTGGATGAGGAAAAGAGAGTAATTAACATACTCTTATTTTTAGAAAAACAACCATTAGAAGAAACAGGTTTCTTTTAATGGTCAATATTTGTCTATGTATCAGATGGTTACACTATGTTTCACCAACCAAAAATGTCAATTATATCGCAGGGGTCACGAGTTCGAGTCTTAACCATATGGAAAACACCAACCTTACGGCTGGTGTTTTGAAGAGCGGAAAACGAGACTCGAACTCGCGACCCCGACCTTGGCAAGGTCGTGCTCTACCAACTGAGCTATTTCCGCAATATGTAAATGCGCTTTTGAGTTGCGCGACATCCCGCATTTGGTGAAACGGGACTGCAAAGATACGGCAAATTTTAATATCTGCAAATTTTTTCGATATTTTTTAAATATCAAATCGAATAAACAGAGATTAAACCCCAGGATAGGTAGAGAATTCGCCCAGGAAGCGAAGGTCATTCTCAAAGTAATGACGCAAATCGTTAACCTGCCATTTAAGCATTGCGATACGCTCTACGCCCATACCAAAGGCAAAGCCGCTGTACTTCTTGGAATCGATTCCCGACGCCTCAAGGACGTTGGGATCCACCATACCGCATCCCAAAATCTCCAGCCAGCCCGTTTCCTTGCAAATGTTGCAACCCTTTCCGTGGCAGATGTTGCAGCTTACGTCAACCTCTGCAGAAGGCTCTGTGAACGGGAAGTAAGAAGGCCTCATACGAATCTGGGTATCGGCGCCGAACATTTCGCGGGCAAAAAGCAGAATTGCCTGCTTGAGGTCTGCGAAGGTAACGTTCTCATCGATATAAAGACCCTCGACCTGATGGAAAATACAATGTGCGCGGGCAGAGATGGCCTCGTTGCGGAAAACGCGTCCGGGGCAGACCACCCTGATAGGCGGCTGAACCTTCTCCATCGTGCGAACCTGTACGCTGGAAGTGTGGGTGCGCAGAAGAAGAGGGTTAAGATGACCGTTGGATACGAAGAAAGTGTCCTGCATATCCCTGGCAGGATGATTGGGCGGGAAGTTAAGAGCCTCGAACACGTGATAATCGTCCTCGATTTCCGGGCCCTCGGCTACATCGTAACCGAACTTGCGGAAGATGCCCACAATCTCTTCGCGGGCAATGGAAACTGGATGACGGGAGCCAAGTTGATGCAGCTCGCCGGGCATACTTACGTCGTTGCCGGCCCTGGCAGCACCGGCCGATGACGCCGATACCTTCTCCTTAAGCTCTTCTATCTTAGCCATCGCGTCCTTCTTAAGCACATTGAGCTTTTGGCCAAATTCCCTTTTCAGCTCCGGGGCGATAGTTCTGAAATCATCGAACAACTTTGTAATCTCGCCCTTCTTGCCAAGGAAACGAACCCTGGCCTCTTCCACTTCCTTGTCGGTCTTGCACTGCAAAGCCTTAAGCTCGGCGGTTATTTTCTCTATGCTTTCCTTCATATCCTAATTTTTGTTTTGCTCTTCTTTCTTTTTTTTCTTCTCGCGGCGCTTCCAGCTCTCCTTCTGTCCTCTGGACATATTCTTTACGAACTTCTTCCACTGATCCTCGTCCAGATAGCGCCTGAAGGTATTCTCTATTTGCTGGAACCATCGGTCCTGGACATCAAAATAAAGATCCACATTGCTTACGCGGGCTTCCTGCATAGCTTTAAGCTCGGCCTCCAACTCTATGAAGTCGTGCCTCAGGGTAGAATCGACATAAAAAACCTGCCAATCCTCAAGCTTCAAAACCTTCTCCAGACGCTCGGCCTCGGCAGTGGCTGACTCCTCTGCAGTGGGGACTTTTTCTTCTTTATTCTGAGCGGCGGCAACCAGCGAAAAACCGGTCAGACACAATACCGCAAGAATTACCTTTTTCATTTTGCACAAATTTTTTATAGATTTGCGACTACAAATGTAGAAATAAACATAAACAATTCAAAAATGAAGGTTAAATCTATTTTGGGAATTCTGGCAGCATCGGCCCTTATCATCGGTTTTGTCCAGACAAAGGCAGACGCCTGCACAAACATAATAGTAACTAAAGGAGCATCCGCAGACGGCTCTTTTCTTATCTCTTACGCAGCAGACTCTCACAGTCTTTACGGAGAACTCTACTTCCAGGACGCACAGGACTGGAAGGCAGGGTCCAAGCGCCGTATCGTAGATTGGGACTCCGGCCGTTTCCTTGGAGAAATAGACCAGGTGGCTCACACTTATAAGAGAGTGGGCAATATGAATGAGCATCAGCTCATCATAGGCGAGACAACATTCGGCGGCCGTCCTGAACTTCGCGACAAGAAAGGCGGCATAGACTACGGCTCACTTATCTACATAGCTCTTGAGCGTTGCCGCACGGCACGCGAGGCCATAGAGTGCATCACTTCGCTGGCCAACGAATACGGCTACTACTCAAGCGGAGAATCCTTCTCTATCGCCGATAAAGAAGAGGCCTGGATTCTTGAGATGATAGGCAAGGGCACCAACCTTCGCAATGGCCGCAATATAAATAAAGGTGTGGTATGGGTAGCCGTCCGCATCCCCGACGGATACATTTCCGGCCACGCCAACCAGGCCAGGATCACCACCTTCCCTCTGGACGACCCGGAGAACTGCCTCTACGCCAAGGATGTAATTTCCTTCGCCCGCAAGAAAGGGTATTTCGAGGGAGACAACGAGGATTTTAATTTTGCCGATGCTTACTGTCCGTTGGACTTTGGCGGTCTCCGCGCCTGCGAGGCCAGGGTATGGTCGGCCTTCAATATCCTTTGCGGCGGATGGTTCACCTTCGAGGATGAAACCGGCCGTATGGTAACAAAGGATGCCTATACTTATTTCGATTACGCTACCGGGGCAAATCCCAAGAACAGGATGCCGCTGTACGTGCTTCCCCAGAAGAAACTCTCCGTTAAGGATGTTGCCGATGCTATGAGGGATCATTACGAGGGAACTCCTATCGATATGACCCAGGATATCGGAGCAGGCGGAAACGCCCTTCCTTACCGCTGGAGGCCTATGTATTTTGAGCACGACGGTAAACAATACCTCAACGAAAGAGCCATCGCCACCCAGCAGACAGGCTTTTGGTTTGTTGGTCAGTCCCGTCCCTCCCTTCCCGATGTTATCGGCGGTATCATTTGGTTTGCTACCGATGATGCGGCGACCTCTTACGTTACTCCTATCTACACCAACACCCAGGAGGTTCCCGAGTGCTTTGCGGTAGGTAACGGCAATATGCTCACTTACTCGCCTACATCATCTTTCTGGCTCAACAACCGCGTGGCCAATGCCTGCTACAGGATGTACAACTATATGGCTCCTTTTGTACGCGAGAGGATAGACAAGTTCGAGAACGACCAGTTGGAGGCTGTTCACAAGACAGACCTTGCCGCCCTGGATATTTATGTCGATATCGCCCAGAAGCAGAGCGCACGCCACAAGGGCGATGGCTACGATCCCAAGACCGATACCGGCGAGGCCTTCCTTCGCGTAAAGGACTTCCTTACAAACTACTCAGTTACCACGGCTCAGAATCAGTTCGGTGCCTGGAAGAAACTGGAGGAAACCCTTTTGATCAAGTTCATCGACGGTAACGTAAAGGCCCAGAACGAGGACGGTTCCTTCAAGCACAGCGACTATTCAGAGGCTCTTCCTACACAGATTAAGTCTGCCGGATATACAGAGCTCTGGAAGGCCGTAGTGGCAGAGCAGAACGGAGAAATCCTTAAGGTTCTCGAAGTTCCTCAGGAATAGACAGACTTAAATAAAATGAAACTTCCGGTCCAGTTTCTGGGCCGGAAGCTTCGTTTATAGGGGTAAATGTTTATGCTTTGTTGCGTAGCAGAACCTGTCCCATCGCGGCATCTACTTCTATCTTGGCATCGCGCTTCACGGTGCCGGAGAGAATAGAGGTGGCCAGCTGGTTTACAAGCTCGCGCTGCATAAGCCTCTTCACTGGACGGGCGCCATAGGAAGGGTCATAGCCCTTTTCTGTCATAAAGTCCTCGAAGCCCTTGGTAAAGGATACCTTGATGTCGCTCTCTGCCAGCTTGCGGGCAAGTTCGTCGCACTGGATGCGTACAATCTCACGGATATCATCGACCGTAAGCGGTTCAAACATAATAATCTCGTCGATTCTGTTCAAAAACTCCGGTCTTATGCTGGCCTTTAGGATTTCCAATACCTTGTCCTTGCATTCCAGGAGCTGGCTGCTTCTTTTGGCAAGGGCTTCCATATCGCCACCCCTGGTGTCCGGCAGCTTCTCCATATAGGACTGAATCACCTCGGCCCCGGCGTTGGATGTCATAATAAGGATGGTGTTCTTGAAATCTACCGTACGCCCCTTGTTGTCCGTAAGCCGCCCATCGTCCAATACCTGAAGAAGGGTATTGAAAACATCGGGATGGGCCTTCTCTATCTCGTCCAGCAAAACTACGGAATAAGGCTTGCGCCGTACGGCTTCCGTAAGCTGGCCACCCTCATCGTAACCTACATATCCCGGAGGCGCGCCGATAAGACGGCTCACGGTGTGGCGCTCCTGATACTCGCTCATATCGATACGGGTAATCATATTCTCGTCGTTGAAGAGGAATTCTGCCAAAGCCTTGGCCAGCTCTGTCTTACCCACGCCCGTGGTACCCATAAAGAGGAAGGAACCAATAGGCCTCTTCTCGTTGGAAAGCCCGGCCCTGTTGCGCCTTACGGCGTCCGATACGGCCCTAATGGCCTCGTCCTGGCCCACAACTCTCTTGTGCAGGGCCTCCTCCATACGCAGAAGTTTCTCCTTCTCGCTCTCCAGCATCCTTTTTACCGGAATGCCGGTCCACTTGGCCACTACCTCTGCTATATCTTCCGGAGTAACGGCTTCCGTAACAAGAGGTTCCGTTATCTTTTCCTGCTTGGCGGTAAGCGAATCAATCTTCTTTTGAGTCTCTGCCATACGGCCATACCTAAGCTCTGCCACCTTGCCGTAATCGCCGGCCCTCTCTGCGGCCTGAGCCTCAATCTTGTAGTCCTCCAGCTGCTGGCGGGCCTCCTGCAAACCGGTAAGCAGGCCCTTCTCCTCGTTCCACTTCTTCATCAGGGTTTCTCTCTGGGCCGACAGTTCCTTGAGCTCGTGGCTTATCTTTTCTTCCTTGAGCGTAGCTCCCTCCCGTTTGATGGCCTCCTTTTCTATCTCCAGCTGCCTTATGCGGCTGTTGAGTTCGTCGATGGGCTCGGGGACAGAATTCATTTCCAGACGCAATTTGGATGCGGCCTCGTCCACCAGGTCTATGGCCTTATCGGGCAGGAACCTGTTGGTTATATACCGATGGCTAAGATTCACGGCCGCTATAAGGGCATCATCTTCTATGCGAACCTTGTGGTGATTTTCGTACTTTTCCTTAAGGCCCCTGAGGATGGAAACCGACTCGCCGACGCTTGGCTCATCTACCATCACCATCTGGAATCTACGCTCCAGGGCCTTGTCCGATTCGAAGTATTTTTGATATTCATCCAGGGTTGTAGAGCCGATGGTTCTGAGTTCTCCACGGGCAAGGGCCGGCTTAAGTATGTTGGAAGCGTCCATTGCTCCCGAAGTCTTACCGGCACCCACAAGGGTGTGAATCTCGTCTATAAACAGAATAATCTGACCGTCGGAAGAAACCACCTCCTTAACTACGCCCTTGAGCCGTTCCTCGAACTCGCCCTGATACTTTGCACCGGCGATGAGCGCTCCCATATCAAGAGAGTAAACGGTCTTGTCCTTAAGATTTTCCGGGACCTGAAGGTTGACTATTTTCTGGGCTATGCCCTCTGATATTGCAGTTTTACCAACTCCCGGCTCTCCTACAAGGATAGGATTGTTCTTAGTCCGTCGGCTAAGAATCTGCAAGACTCGGCGAATCTCGTCGTCGCGACCAATCACCGGATCCAGTTTACCCTTGGCCGCCATCTCGTTCAGATTGGTAGCGAATCGAGGCAAAAATTGATAATTTGTGTTATTCATAAAAAATCTCCTTTTTGTCTCCCGCTTTTGGCCGGCCGCTAAAAAAAGTCGCAGCCGTTTACCCACGGGGGACAAACGGCTACGCTCAAATTATATTCCACTTGCGTGGATACTGACAATCTGTCAGTCTTAGTTCTGATTCTCTTCCTGGGCTTCGGTAAGGTCGATAGCGCCGGAGAAATCAGCCTCAGGATTCTCTGTCTGCTCTATCTGAGCCTGATCGGTGATATCGTTCTGGCTTCCACCCTTTGTGAAGGTGAAGGAAGAGACGATAGCGGCAACGAGAATAAAGGTAACGAGACCCCAGGTTACTCTTTCGAGCAAATCTGCAGTCTGGCGAACGCCAAGGGTCTGGTTTCCGGTAACGAAGTTACTGGCAAGACCGCCACCTTTACCATTCTGAAGCAGCACTACAAGCACCAGCAAACCGCAGGCGATGAGAATCAAAACTGTAAGTGTTACAAATAACCAACTCATATCTTTTTATCTTTTATTCCTTTAAATTTTCAATAAGGGCTGCAAAGTAAGCACTTTTTTCTGGATTTTTCAATAGAAGTCTTGAATAAATGTGCTTTGCCTGCTCCAAATAACCCTGTTCCGCAAAAATTTTGGCCAAAGGTTCCGTGCAGAAATACTCATCCAGCATCGTATTCCCCTCCTCCCTTTCTTCTTTGTCCTCGGAGGGTTTGGCTACGAAACGGGAGAACACGTTGTCTTTGTCGGTTTTTACGTCGTTGTACTGATCCTGAGAGAAATAGTCTCCTGCCCTAACGTGTACCTGACGGGTTTCTTCCGTGGGCTCCTTGGGTTTTTCCTCTATGAAGGACTTGAGGATTCTTTCCAGTTCTTTGTCGGACAAATCAACCTTGCTTCCGGCTCCAAAGATGTTTGCGATAATCCTCCTGTCCGCAATGTACATGGCAGAATCAACATATTGCTCCTTGTCCCAGGCCTCCTGGCCCATCTGGGACATTCGGCGGCACAGTTCCTTGCGTGCGCTTCCGTACCAGGGGTATATGTTTATTACGCTGGCAAGTTCTTCCAGCGTAAGCGACTTAAGCTCTATGAGTTTGTTTTCTGACATTACCAGTTGGCCACTGTTGCGTTAAGGATATCCTCGCAAAGCTGCTCTACGATTTCTTCGCAGAGCTGGGCCTCGACAGCGTCAAGGGAGAGGGTTGAGTCATAATCGCCAAAGGCAGAAAAGGACTTTTCAAAATCATCCTCGGGATATTTCCTGTTGGTGAAGGTTATTTTAACGGAGACGGTGAGCCTGTTCTGTGCCGCAACCTCGTTGGCGGTAACGGCCGTGGCACGTACGTCGTACCCTGTTACAGAGCCTTCTATTTCAATATCGCCTTCCTCTTCTACCTGCTCCAGACGGGTCATCTTGCGGAACTTGTCTTTAAGGGCCTCGGTGAGGTCGTTGCTAAGAGAGGGGTTCACCCTAAGAGCCTTATACTCAAAGTAGTTGATGGTAACTGTCTTGATGTCGGGCTGAATTGAGGTGCCGCTGAAGGAGTAGATGCCGCAGGCAACGGCTACAGCCGTAAGCGCTGCAAGCAGGAAAAGGGATATTATGTGTGCTCTTGTCGTCATTTTACTTTGGGGTTTCTGTATTCGGGGGGAAGCTTTCTGTAAAGGGTGCGCTCCGATATTCCCAGTTCTTCGGCCGCTTTTTTCCTGTTGCCGCCGTGCTTTTCCAGGGCCTTGCGGATAAGGTCTTCGCTGGTGGCTGTTATGGAGAGGTTCTCTATGTCAAAATCGTCCTGAACATCCACGTCGTCTTCCTGGGGTGCGGCAATTCTGGAATTGTCCACTGCCACGGAGGACTCCCGGTGTTCCACAATGTCCCTTAAGCGGGCCACCTCTGCGTTGAGACCGTACAGGGCCTTGAAAATCTCCTGCTTTTCTGCATCGGACATAGAGCCGCCCTGCTTTCCAACCTGAACGGGAAGAAGCGAAGGGCCGTCTGTCGGGAGGTATCGGGACAGGACGGTATGGCTTATCTCCTTTTTGTTACCCCCGGCGTCTGTAACCTCCAGGGCCGATATTGCCTCTGCTATGTTCTTTAACTGGCGCACGTTTCCCGGCCAACGATAAGTGTTAAGCAGTTTGACGGCTTCGGGAGTAAGGGTGACTCTGGGAGTATTGTATTTTTCTGAAAAGTCTGCGCAGAACTTGCGGAACAGCAGATAGATATCGTCTCCTCTTTCTCTTAGGGCGGGGAGTTTTATCTGTACGGCATTAAGCCTGTAGAACAAGTCCTCGCGGAATTTCCCCTGGGAAACGGCGTAGGCCAGGTCTATGTTGCTGGCCGCAACAACTCTGACGTCGGTTTTGGACACTTTGGATGAACCGACCCTTGTGTATTCTCCGGACTGGATAACCCTTAGCAGTTTGGCCTGATAGGGAAGGGGAAGGTCTTCAATCTCGTCAAGAAAGAGAGTGCCGCCGTTGGCCTCTTCAAAATAACCTTTCCTTGCCTCGATGGCTCCGGTGTAGGCGCCCTTCTCGTGACCGAAAAGTTCAGACTCAACCGTGCCCTCCGGAATGGCGCTGCAGTTAATGGCGAAGTATTTTCCGTTGCGCCTGAGGCTGTTCTGGTGGATGATTTTGGGTATGTTTTCCTTTCCCACGCCGCTTTCTCCGCTCACTAGGACGGTGAGGTCTGTGGGGGCAACGGCAACGGCGGTCTCTATGGCTCTGTCCAGGACGGGGTCATTGCCTACAATGTCAAATTTGTTTTTGATTCGCTGCAGTTCCTGATAGTCCATACCAAAAAATCCCATTTTTTATGGGATTACAAAAATAATAATTTTTTTCTTAAGTTGTAAAGAACTATATTTGCACTGATATCCTAAAAGGAAAGTAATTTATATACCAAACAAATATGAAGAAATCAATCAAACTTTTGTCACTTGCAGCAGCAGCTATCGCATTCGTAGCTTGCTCTTCTGCAGAAAAAATGGCTAAATATGCAGACAACGTAAAGGTTGTATGCGAGCCTGAGGTTCTTGAGGTTGTTGCCGGTGAAATCCAGGCAGACGTAACCCTTACCTTCCCTGAGAAATACTTCCACAAACAGGCTATCCTGGTTGTAACTCCCGTTCTCGTTTACGAAGGCGGTGAGGTTGCCGGAAAACCCTTCACCTATCAGGGAGAGAAAGTTAAAGATAACTACAAGGCTGTAGCTGCCCTTGGTCAGACCGTTCGCGAGAAGGCTCTGTTCGACTATGTAGAGGGTATGGAGAGCGCAGTTCTCGAGCTTCGCGCCGTTGTAAAGCACAACAAGAACGAGTGGACCGTTCCCGCAAGAAAGATTGCCGTTGGCTGCAACACCACTTATATGCTTGTTGACGCTTCCGGTTACATCACTCCCAAGGCTGACAACTATCAGGAAATCATCAGCCAGACAGAAGAAGGTCAGATTCTCTATCAGCTCAACTCTTCAGTCGTTTCCAACTCTCAGCTCCGCAGCCAGAGCGTTAAGGACTTCATCGCAGCTCTTAACGAGATTAACGCAAACGAGCGCAAGAGCCTTGTAAGCACAGAGGTTGTAGCTTACGCTTCTCCTGAAGGTGGCGAGAAACTCAACACCCGTCTTTCCAACAACCGTAGTCTCACCGCAGACAAGGCTTGGAACAAACTTACCAAGGGTCTTGAAGTTGCCGATCCTTCCGTAAAGAGCATCGGTCAGGACTGGGAAGGCTTCAAACAGCTTGTTGAGGCTTCCGATATCGAGGACAAAGACCTTATCCTCAGGGTTCTTTCTATGTACAGCGATCCTGCAATCCGTGAGAGCGAGATTAAGAATATGTCTGCTGTTTACACTGTACTTCGCAGCAGCATCCTTCCTGAACTCCGCCGTGCACGCTTCATCGCTAACGTAGAGTTCAAGAACTACACTCCCGAGGAGCTTGTAGCCCTTGTTGACGACAATATCGAAATTCTTGACGAGGAGGCTCTCCTTCGTGCCGCTACCCTCGTAAAGGACAACGCAAAGAAGACTCAGCTTTACAACAAGGCTGTTTCCAAGTTCGGAAGCGACCGCGCTCAGTTCAATCTTGGCGTTCTTGCTCTTAATGAGGACAAGCTCGTTTCCGCAGAGAAGGCTTTCGCTCTTGTTAAGACTAAAGACGCTGACCTCCAGAACGCTCTTGGTGTAATCGAACTCCGCAAGGGTAACCTTGACAAGGCTGCCGCCGCATTCAAGAAGGCTGCTACCGAGGATGCAAAGCACAACCTTGGTGTTGTTGACATCCTTAACGGTGACTATGCAAAGGCTGCTCAGGAGCTTGCAGATGTAAAGGGTTGCTGCTTCAACCGCACTCTTTCCCTCATCCTCAACGACCAGCTTGACGCTGCCAAGAAGTCTGCAAAATGCAAAGATGCCAAGGTTTCTTACCTCAGGGCTATCATTGCTGCCCGCCAGGGAGACCAGGCCGGTTATGCTAAGGAGATTGCCGCTGCCAGCAAGGATGCAAAACTTGCAGAGCGTGCAGCTAAGGACGTAGAGTTCCTTCAGTGCAGATAATTTAATCTGAGATACAAAATAGCCGGTTCATTTGAGCCGGCTATTTTTATATGTGTTAAGCTTTAGGATTTACCCAGTGAATAACTGCCCCGCGGCGTTCCATTCCACGGAACCAGGTCATTTGCCGCTTGGCGAACTGATGTATGGCGTTGCCCAGTAAAATTCTCATTTCCTCCAATGAAATAATGCCCAAAACGTGCTGGGTTACAAACTTATACTCCAGTCCGTAATACATAAGGTCTTCAGGCTTTATTCCGGAGGCAAGCAGAGTGCGCACCTCTTCTACAAGGCCTTCCTCTATACGGGCGTCCAGACGGCGGTCTATTTTCTCCACCCTTTCCTCGCGGCTGACAAGAGTACCTATATAATATACGCTCTTGGGCAGGTATGAGGACCTTTCTACCGGATGCTCGTCCTCATACAGGGCAACCTCCAGGGCCCTTATTGTACGACGCCTGCTTTCCAGGGTCGATGGTTCCGTGAGCGGACGCTTTTCCAGCAGCATTTTTCGCAGTTCGTCCGTGGCCAAAGCCTCAAGGCCGGCGCGAAGTTCCTCGTCCGGCGGAATCTGGGGCAGGGGATATCCGCAGGTGGCGGCTTCTATATAAAGACCGGAGCCCCCGCACAGAATAGGGATGTGTCCGCGGCTGCGGATGTCGTTCCAGGCAACTTCAAAATCTCTTTGGAAATCGTAAATTGTGTATCGGCCCCCGGCCTCACATATATCTATAAGATGATAGGGGACATCTCCATATTCGCAAAGGTCTTTCCCTGTGCCGATGTCCATTCCTCTATATACCTGGCGGGAATCGCCGGATATAATCTCGCACCGGGCGGCTCCAAGGCGGCCTAACTCTTTGGCTAGCTTTACCGCGTAGGCGGTTTTGCCGGAGGCGGTGGGGCCAAGGATGCAGATTAGGTCTATGTCGCCGCGGTTATAGGAGTCCAGAAGGGAGCCGAGGTCTATTTCTTCCGCCTGGGGCAGCTGTGCCATCGGTGGAACCCCCTCCCTGTCGGGAAGTAATTCAGTTTTGTTTAAATGAGCCATCAGATTCCGAATGCGGCTCTTACTGTGGGTACTGCGTCAAGGAGTTCCCATCCGAAGAACTGCACATCCTTTGTGACCTGTTTGCCGTCGCGGACCATCTGTACAGGGGCGCAGAAGGGCTTGCGGCCCATATGGCCGTAGGCTGCGGTGGGGCCGTAGATAGGATTGTCAAGGCCGAATTTCTCTATGATTTTTGCGGGGCGCAAATCAAAGAGTTCTCCTACCTTGGAGGCAATGTAACCATCGGTAAAGCCCTCGTGGGCGGTGCCATAACTGTTAACATAGATGCTGACCGGACGGGCTACGCCAATGGCGTAGGAAATCTGAACAAGGATTTCGTCGGCCACTCCGGCTGCGACAAGGTTCTTTGCGATGTATCTTGCTGCATAGGCTGCGCTGCGGTCTACCTTGGAAGGGTCTTTGCCGGAGAAGGCTCCGCCGCCGTGAGCGCCGCGGCCTCCGTAAGTATCGACAATAATCTTTCTTCCTGTAAGACCGGTGTCGCCGGCGGGCCCGCCTATCACAAATTTGCCTGTGGGGTTCACGTGGAGGATGAAATCATCTCCGAAGAGGGCGGCCACCTGGGCCGGAAGCTTCTCCGTAACCTTTGGAAGGAGGATGGTCCTGACGTCCGATGTTATGCGGTCGTGCATTGCCTTCTCGTTCTCTTCTGCCGTGGCCGATGGTTCCGTGATGAACTCATCGTGCTGGGTGGAAAGTACGATGGTGTGGATTCTCACGGGCTTGCGGCTTGCCCCGTCGTATTCTATGGTGAACTGGGCCTTGGCGTCGGGCCTTAGGTAGGTCATCACCTTGCCTTCCTTGCGGATGTCGGCAAGAACCTGGAGCGTGAGGTGCGACAATGCCAGTGGAAGCGGCATATAGTCTTCCGTCTCCCTGCAGGCGTAACCGAACATCATTCCCTGGTCTCCGGCACCCTGCTCAAGAGGGTCTTCGCGTACTACACCTCTGTTTATATCTGCACTCTGCTCGTGAATTGCAGACATTACTCCGCAGGAGTTGGCGTCGAACATATACTCCGCCTTGTTGTAACCTATACGGGAAATAACGTTCCTTACCACGCCCTGTATGTCCACGTAGGCGTCGTCTGATCTTACCTCTCCGCCAACGATGACCAAACCTGTAGAACAGAAGGTTTCGCAGGCTACTTTTGCGTGGCGGTCTTGCCTTAGGAATTCGTCAAGGATTGCGTCTGAAATCTGGTCGGCCACTTTGTCCGGATGGCCCTCAGATACTGATTCTGAAGTAAATAGATAATTCATTTTTTAGCATTTTTTAGTGTGGTTGCAAGCAGACAAATCTCTCCACTTGTATTTTGCATTTGGGCTGCAAAGATAGGGATAATTATTCAATTTACATAATGGGAAATGCTAAAACGATTTTTTTATAAAAAGCCTTTTGAAGATTAATTCTTTTGCCTTAACTTTGCAGCGGAAAAAACCCTTAACAACTCATTTTATATCTATGAAATTTTCTATGAAAATTGTTGTTCTGGCTATCATTTCTTTGGTGGCTGGGACCGTTTCCTATGCTCAGGTAACCACCGCTTCCATCAGCGGTCGTATCTCTGACAAGGAGGGTGCTGTACCTGGTGCAGCCGTGATCGCTACCTACACTCCTACAGGTGCGAACTACTATGCAATTACCGATGCAAACGGTAATTATCGTATCAATGGCATCACCCCTGGTGGTCCTTACACAGTTAAAGTTGATATGCTTGGCTATCGTAAGACCCAGACCGAGGGCGTTTATGCACCTCTGGGTGAGTCCGTAGTTGTAAACACTACCATTCAGGTAGAGGACCTCGCACTTGACGCAGCTGTATTCGTAGCAGATGCAACCGAGTCCGGTATGAATCTTCGTCGCAGCGGTGCAGGTACCGCAGTAAGCCAGCGCACAATGGGCGCTCTCCCTACTGTAAACCGCAGCATGAACGACGTAATGAAACTTACTCCTCAGGCTTCTTCTACTTCTAACGGTCTTGCAATCGGTGGTGGTAACTATCGTTCTTCTTATGTAACCGTTGACGGTGCTGCATTCAACAATGCATTCGGTATCGGTTCTAACCTTCCTGCAGGCGGCTCTCCTATTTCTCTGGACGCCCTCGAGCAGATGAGCGTAAACATCACTCCTTTTGACGTTCGTCATTCAGGCTTCACCGGTGGCGCAATCAACGCTGTTACCAAGAGCGGTACCAACGAGTATCACGCTACCATTTATGACTACTTCAGCAACCAGGAGCTTCAGGGTCACAAGGTAGAGGACGCAACCCTCACCATCAATGACTTCCTTAACCACACTGTTGGTGCAAGCATAGGTGGTCCTATCATCAAGAACAAACTCTTCTTCTTTGTTAACGGTGAGTACACTTGGGATAACGTTCCCGGTTCAAGCAAGGTTGTAAGCACAGGCAGCGGCCGTGTAGGCGCTTCCTTCAACCCTACAAACGGTACCGTAGTTCGTCCTACCGATACCTTCATGAACGAGGTTCTTACTTATCTCCAGGACAAGTACAACTACAACCCTGGCCGTTATCAGGGCTATTCCCTCAAGACTCCTGACTACAAGTTCATGGCCCGTCTCGACTGGAACATCAACGATAACAACAAACTCAACGTTAGGTTCAGCCATACTCACAACTATGGTTCCAACAGCCCTTCCAACTCTGTTAACCCTATCGTTCCTAACCCTTACGACAGAAATAACTACGGCCGTACTTCCAACTACGCCCAGTTCTTCGAGAGCAACCGTTACTATCAGGAGCAGAACTTCACCTCTCTTGCAGCCGAGCTCAACAGCCGTATAAGCAACAGCGTTTCCAACACCTTCCGTTTCACCTGGTCACATCAGGATGAGCCTCGTTCATTCGAGGGTGGAAACTTCCCTACTGTTGATATTATGGAGCCTTACAACGGAACCAACGCAGTTCTTACTTCCTTCGGTCCCGACCCGTTCACATACGGAAACCTTCGTGACGTTCAGACTTACGTTGTTACCGACGAGCTTACCTGGATGAAGGGTATCCACAACTTCACCTTCGGTGCTCAGTTCGAGTATGACAAGACCAAGAACGGTTATATGCAGGGTGGCCTTGGCTACTATGTATATGACAGCTGGGAGGATTTCAAAGCCGCTGGCAAGCCCGCTGCTTTCGCTATCACCCACTCTAACCGTGACGACCTCGCACAGGTATTCCCTTCTTTCGAGTATATGCAGGCTTCCCTCTATGCACAGGACGAGATTAACCTCAGCGACTACTTCAAGCTCACTGCCGGTCTCCGTCTCGAGCTCCCTATGTATCCTACAATCGCAGGAAACGAGAACAAGGAGTTCCTCCAGCTTGGTATAGAGAACCCTAACTCAACTCTCGCAGGCCACTCCACAGCCGATATGCCTAAGAGCCGTATCAACATTTCTCCCCGTATCGGTTTCAACTGGGACGTTCTTAAGGATCGCAGCGTAATCGTACGTGGTGGTGCAGGTATCTACACCGGACGTATTCCTTTCGTATGGATCGTTTCTGTAGCCGGTAACAGCAACTGCCTCCAGGCTCAGTACATCCTTCCTAGAAACTCCGAGTCTTACTATCCTAACTTCCACGCTAACCTCAACGATATCCTTACCGATATCTACGGTGGTACTTTCTCAGCCAGGGATCTTGCAGCTCCTACAGGCGCTACCATCATCGACAAGCACCTCAAGATGCCTACAACTGTAAAGGGTTCACTCGCAGTTGACGTTAAGCTTCCTTGGGGCATCAAGGGTACCTTGGAAGGAATCTACAATAAGGACATCGAGACTGTAGCTTCTCTCCGTCTTGGTTACACCAAGAACGAAGGTGGTCTTGTTCTCCCCGGCGAGCCTGCTGCACGTAACAGCTGGAAGTCAGAGGGTATCAAGAACAGCCAGAACAGCACCGTATCCGCTTACTATCTTACCAACAAGACTCTTGACGGCAAGTCACTTCCTAAGGGTCACTACTATTCAGTAACCGCACAGCTCTCCAAGGACTTCAACTGGGGTCTCTCCCTTATGGCAGCTTACACCCGCAGTGGTTCCAAGAGCATCCAGGAAGGCTACGGTGATCAGGTTTCTTCTCTGTTCTCCGGCGGTAACTATGCAGTTAACGGTTCCAACGAGCCCGAGCTCGGTCACTCAGCATTCGTATCTCCTAACCGTTTCATCGCAAACGTAAGCTACAGAATCCCTGAGGGTAAGAACTCCACTACTATCGGTCTCTTCTATGAGGGTTACAACCACTGCTATGTTGGTAACTACTCATACACCCGTTACTCATACGTTCTTGGTAAACTCACCGGTGAAGGTGGTTCCAATAACCTTATGTACATCCCTACCGATGCAGAACTTGAGTCTATGCCTTTCTCAAACGAGGACAACAAAGCTGCCTTCAAGCAGTTCCTTGCTACCGACAGCTATACCAAGAATCATCGTGGCGAGTACAGCACCCGTGGTGCAAAGGTTGCTCCTTGGCAGGGTCGCTTCAACCTGAAGGTTGCTCACGACTTCAACTTCAACGTTGCAGGCCGCAAGAACACTCTCCAGCTTGGTGTTGACATTCTTAACGTTGCTAACCTCCTCAACTCCGATTGGGGTCTCACAAAGCAGGTTAAGACCGAGAACATCCTCAACTACAGCGGTGGCAAGTACACCTACACTGAGCCTGTTACCAACTCTTACAAGAGCACATTCTGCACTTGGCAGATGCTTCTCAGCGCTAAGTGGTCATTCTAGGATCTAACCTTAATCCTTATATTTGACGGGGCTGGCCGATTTTGGCCAGCCCTTTTTTTGTACCCCAAAAACAAGGCGCTTATAGTGAAAAAGATTTAGGGAAATATCCAAAAAATGGTTATATTTGTTTTCTATGTTGGATGATGCTGAACAGAAATAATTAACAATATAGAATAACCCTATGTCTCAATTACTTAAGAAAGGTTTGGCTCTTTTGGCCGCAATCTTCTTTGGAGTGACTGCCTTTGCGCAGGTCACTACATCAAGTCTCGGAGGCAAGATAGCAGATGAAATGAATGAACCGTTGGCGGGAGCAGTCGTAATAGCTGTTCATACTCCGTCCGGCACTCAGTATTCTGCTGTTGCCAATAGCGATGGTCGTTATACCATTGGCGGTATGCGAACCGGAGGTCCTTACACCGTAGAGTTCTCCTTCGTGGGAATGGGAACCATCAGGTATCAGGACATCACCCTTAAACTCGGAGAACTTTATGAGCTTAACGCCAGGATGGAATCCACAAACGAGCTGGATGCCGTTACCGTAGTGGCTCAGAGCAGTTTCAACGCAAGTATCACCGGAGCCGGCTCAAGTTTCAGCCAGAGAGTTGTGGAAACAATGCCTACCATAGACCGCAGCGTTTACGATGTGGTTAAATATACTCCCCAGGCATCCATCAACAAGACAGGCGGTATCTCCTTCGCCGGAGCGAACAACCGTTACAATTCCTTCCAGATAGACGGCGCCGTTGCCAATGATACCTTTGGTCTGGCATCATC
>JBGVAW010000092.1:0-10700 GCA_045224955.1 Candidatus Cryptobacteroides sp. | reverse complement strand
TCGTTCAAGACTCCCGACCCCTGGAACTTTATGTATGCCCGCGAGGCTCTGGGAATTAGCACCTGGGACATCTACGACAATGTTTCCGGAGCAATAACCGGCAAGTTCCGCCAGATGCTTTCCATTGGCGGTGACGAGCAGATTATCCTTGGTTCCAAGAAAGACAACAGGTTTAATCCCGTCGTAAAAGTACTTGGTCCTTTCACCCTTAACAACGGCAAGGCCTCCCACAAGGTAAAACTTCCTATGTATGTTGGCAGCGTAAGGGTGATGGTTACTGCAGGTCACGAGGGAGCCTACGGCAAGGCAGACAAGACTGTTGCCGTTAAGTCCCCTCTTATGGCAGTTACAACCCTGCCGCGGGTTCTTGGAGAAGGAGAAACCGTTTCCGTTCCTGTGAACGTATTTGCACTTGAAGACGGCATCAAGGATGTGGCCGTGAGCATCAAGACAGAAGGCGCGGCTGTTACGGAAGGGGCTTCCACCATCAATCTGAAGTTCGATGCCTCCGGAGACAAGATAGCGGAATTCAAGATAAAGGGCACCAGGGAAGGCACAGCCCAGGTAAGCATAACGGCGACATCGGCCGGGCACAAGACCCAGGAAACCATCGCCCTTCCTATTATTAATCCAGGCAGGCCGATAGTTCAGGTCAAGTACCAGACTGTCGAGCCGGGAGGCGTGCTGTCGTTTAAGCTCCAGGACAACAGGCAGGAGGCCTCCGTTACGGTTAACGGCTATCCTACAATCGATTACTACGGAGCATACAATTATGTAAAGAACTATTCTTACTCTTGCTCCGAGCAACTTTGCGCCCGCGGTCTGGTTCTTCTTTCCTGTATGGACAGGATTGGAGCATCCAGGAAGGATGAGGCCAAGGCGCTTCTGGAAGACATCGTGAAGAAACTGTATATGAGGCAGTTGCCCGATGGCGGCTTTGCATATTGGGGCAGTTCTCCCAATGCCTCCAGCTGGGTATCTTCTATGGCCGGCCTGCTTCTTAGTGGCGCCAAAGGAAAGGGCGTGGAAGTATCGCCCCAGGTTCAGGCCTCCCTGTTGAGTTTCCAGGTAAATGCAGCCAACAACTACCGCAACAGCAATAATTCTGAGCTGTCAGACCTTGACCAGGCCTTCAGGCTTTACAGTATGGCCGTTTGCGGCTACGAGGACAACGCTTCTATGAACAGGCTCAAGGAGAACAGCAACATCAGCGCCCAGGCCAAGTGGATGCTTGCCTGCGCCTATGCCCGCTGCGGAAAGAAACAAATCTCCGAGAGTATCATTTCTGCCATCGAGGCCGGATTTGCAGAGTATAAGAACGATAACTTCACATACGGCTCTGCCTACAGGGACAAGGCAATTGCGATGATGGCCCTTGTTTTGGCAGGACGTACGGGAGAAGCCGTGACTATGGCCCAGGAACTTTGTGTGCTGTTTGGCGCAGGATACACCTCCACGCAGGAGAGCGCTTTTGCTGCCCTTGCAATGGAAGAACTGACCAAGGCTATAGGAAACTCCCCTCTCAAGGCAGAACTTACAGTGTCCGGCAAGACAAACGTTCTGGACGCAGAGAGCGGCAACAGGACCTATGGTTTCTCTGCAGGCGACAAGGAGTTCTCTCTTAAGAACGTATCCGGCAGCCCTGCCTACGCGGTTATTTCCCAGATAGTGAAGCCCGTCCAGGGCCAGACCGTTCCTGCCGATGCTTCCGGACTTAAGATGGAGGTGAAATACGCCAAGGAAAACGGTGCGGCCGTCAATCCTTCATCTATTAAACAGGGAACAGAGTTTACAGCCACCATCACCGTAACCAATACCGGGCTGGCCGATGATTACAGTTGTATGGCTCTAAGCCAGTTTGTTCCTTCCGGATGGGAAATCTTTAACGAAAGGCTTTTCTCCGCCGACTCTGCGGAAGAAAACACCTGCGACAATATGGACATCAGGGATAACGGAGTCATCTGGTACTTTGACCTTGAGAAGGGTAAGAGCAAGACCTTCAAGGTTAAGATGAGGGCCGCCTACACCGGACAGTTCACACTGCCTTCCGTTACCTGCGAGATGATGTACAACAACCTTGTATATGCCCGCACAGCCTCCGGCAAGGCAGAGGTTACAAAGTAATTTTACCGGATACTGAGAAATAAAGTAAAATATTTTCTTCTGTTTGCAGGTGCCTGCCTTTTGGTATGGTACCTGCTTTGCCTGCCCCGGAACCTGTTTGGAGAACTCTCCTACAGCACCGTTGTGTATGACAAGAACGGGGAACTGCTTGGAGCCAGGATAGCCGGCGACGGGCAGTGGCGCTTCCCGGAGTGCGACACCGTGCCCCGCAAGTTTGCCCTGGCCATAGTGCAGTTCGAGGACAGAATGTTTTATGACCACTATGGAGTGAACCCCCTGTCCCTTGGCCGTGCCCTTGTAGGGAACATCAAAGAGGGGAAGGTGACCAGCGGAGGCAGTACCATAACTATGCAGGTAATACGCCTTTCCAGAAAAGGGCGCAGCAGGAATATCAAGGAGAAGGTAATAGAGGCCATACTGGCAACAAGGCTGGAGGCAAGCTGTTCCAAAAGCGAAATTCTGGCCCTATATGCATCTCACGCCCCTTTCGGCGGCAACATTGTGGGCCTTGAAGCCGCAGCCTGGCGCTATTTTGGGCGCAGGCCTTCGGATCTTTCCTGGGCAGAGACAGCAACTCTTGCCGTACTCCCTAATTCCCCCTCCCACGTGCATCCGGGAAAGAACAGGGAGGAATTGCTTAAAAAGCGCAACAGCCTTTTGGACCGCCTGTTAAAGATAGGCGTCCTTACGGAAGAAGAGCATTATCTGGCACGGGAAGAGCCCCTTGTGCTGGAGCCAAAACCGCTTCCTTCCTACGTACCCCACCTTGTAGATTATTATAACCGTACCCTGGCCGGGCAGGCCGTACACACAAGCATAGATCTTGGCCTACAGTCAATGATAGACCGCAGGATGACCGTATGGAACAGCGAATTCTCTTCCGTAGGCATCAAGGACCTTGCGGCCGTGGTTATGGACGTACAGACGGGAGAGATTCTGGCCTACTGCGGAAATGCCTCTCCCTGGGACAAGAGAGAAGGCGCTATGGTAGATATTCCCCGCGCGCCGCGAAGCACCGGAAGCGTGCTGAAGCCCTTCCTTTACTGCGCTGCCCTGCAGGACGGAGTTATACTCCCCGGCACCCTTCTACCGGATATTCCGCTCAATGTGAACGGATTCTCCCCAAGGAACTTCGACCTTCAGTTCTACGGCGCCGTACCGGCAAATCAGGCACTGGCCCGCTCGCTTAACGTTCCGGCGGTAAATATGCTTAAAGACTACGGCGTGCAGCAGTTCCATCAGACGCTAAGGGATTGCGGGCTCACTTCACTTACAAGAAACGCAGACGACTACGGCCTTTCCCTGATTCTTGGCGGGGCAGAGGGCTTCCTTTTAGAGATAACAAACGTATATGCCACGATGTCAAGGGTCTATCAGTACGGAGCGGAGGGCAAGGACAAGGACTTTCCGCTTAAAGACAGGATTGCCATTTGGCATACCTTCGAGGCCCTTAAGGAACTTGGCCGCCCGGACGAGATTGATCTCCGACTGGTACGCTCTGTACGCAAGGCGGCCTGGAAGACAGGAACAAGCTGGGGCTTCAGGGATGGATGGGCGGTTGGAGTAACCCCGGAATATGCTGTGGGTGTATGGGCAGGCAATGCCAAGGGCGATGGTGTCCCGGGGCTTGTAGGAGCCAGAACCGCAGGCCCGGTTATGTTCGACATTTTCAATCTTCTGCCATCGGCCCACATCTCCAATAACTATGCTTCGGGCGGATGGTTCCTTAGGCCGCTTTCGGCCGAAGGCCTTGAGGCTGAAGTCTGCCACAATTCAGGATATCTCAGGGGGGCTGGCTGTCCCGATGCCGACACACTTCTTCTTCCCAAGGCGTCGATGAACACCAGGGTATGTCCCTATCACCCCGGGGAAAAGGGCGAGTTCGTACTGCCGCCGGCAATGGAATGGTATTACAGGCAGCATCATCCCGAATATAAAAAAATCAAGAAGGGCGGCAACAAGACAATGGAGTTCATATATCCGGAAAACAGAGCCCGCATCACCCTGCCCAAACAACTGGACGGCACAAGAGGAAACATAGTATTCAACCTGGCGCACAGGGAAGCGGGAAGCACGGTATGGTGGCATTTGGACGATGAGTACCTTGGTCAGACCCAGGATATCCATCAAATGTCTCTTTCTCCGGAACCGGGAACTCACCACCTTACCGTTGTCGACAGCGGCGGCAACGAGTGTTCCATTTACTTCGTTATTGCTTTTTGAGTTTGTCTATGGCGTGCTCTAGGCTTTCGGAGGGGGCGATAATGTTGTAGCCTTCCCAGAAAGCAGGGTCAAGGAACTCTGAAGCCTTGTCTCCCAGAATATCTCTGGTCTTGAACCTGTCCTTACGGTCTATAGGCACTGCCTCGTCCCTCACATCAGTAACCACAAGTTCATTGACGGCAGTATATTTTGTCTTGAAAAGACGCTTTTTCCAGTCACAGGAAAACTTCATAGTTCCGCGCAGGTATTCAAGCGTGGTCTTGCCGTCCCTGAGCGAATAAGAAACCACGTATGAAACTTCCTCCGGAGAAAACCTCAGCGAGAAGGGCTTTTTAACAAGAAGGGTCCTGGTGACCATAGACTTGTTGCGCATATCCATTGAAAGTTCCACCCTGGTAAATGTGAGCAGTTCTCTGTCTATGAAAGCGGTTCCATAGAAAAGCGGATAGTCCACGAGCGCTCCGGGCTTGAAAGAGATTACGAACTGAAGCCTGTCCCCGATGTACTCCGGCTTTTTCATCTCATATATATAAAGAGGAATGTCCGTATCGTTGAAAATAATGTCAGGGTTCTTTACGACATCGTAAGACAGGGCCAATGTAGGCCCGCCCTGAGTCTTTACGCTTAGGGTGTCCCTTCTCTTCTGGCTCACAAGGACACGGCTTTTCTCTATAGCTGCCGCGTCCCGGTTTATGAAACCATCGAAGCGGCTCTTATACAACCTTGCAACGGCTTCGGCCACATAAGTGTAACGCCCGCGTTTTTGCAAAGTCTCCCTGTAAAAACACTCAAGCAGTTGGGGCTCTGTACAATAGGTGTCCCTTATCTTATCCACGGCAGAGCGGATTATTTCCATTGGATTGCCATAGATGATGGAAGCTTCTTCCAAAACCGCGTCCTCCCTGGTCATAGATACCTTGAGGAAAACTCCTTTGGGAGCGGTAAGTCTGTGTGTACGGTAACCCACAAAAGAGAACTCAACCTCTCCTATGGGCGAGTCGCTCTTTAGAATAAAACGGCCGTCGGCATTGGTTACCGTAGCGTGATGCCTTCCAGGCAACGATACGTGAACGGATGCCATAGGCTTTCTGCTGCGAGCATCAACCACCTTTCCTTCTACAGAATACCCAAGTCGCACCGAATCCTGCTGGACAGGCGCATCCTGCAGACTCCCCTCCCTGGCAAAAAGCACCGGCGAAGGGAACAAGGCTATTAAAATGAATATGGCAAGAAAGCGTTTCAAAATCTGAGAACTTCATTAAGTAAGGCTTCCATAACCAGATATCCCTCGGGAGTAGGGTGAACTCCATCGTTGGAATAACTCTGTATCATAGACCTTCCGTCCTGGGAAAGCATTGAGCTGTGATAATCCACATAAGAAAAACCGTTCTCCCTGGCCCAAGCGCGGATTCTGGCATTTAGGGCGGCTATTTTCTCGGGGCCGTCGGTAACTTCCGGGCGCCAGCGGAAAGAGCCTGCCGGCAGAACAGAGGAGAGTATGGGGCGTATACCGTTGGCTACTGCCAACTGAGCCATCGAAACAATGTTTCCAAAGGTATAGTCCTCGTTGTAATCTCCCTGGTTAAGGGCAATGTCGTTTGTGCCGGCGTTAATTACAACCAGGGCAGGATGCAACTCTACGACGTCCTTCCTGAAGCGAAGCAGCATCTGAGCCGATACTTCACCGCTGATGCCGCGGCCGATGATGCCGTTATTGAAATACTCGCCGTGGTGTCTTACCCATCCTTCGGTGATGGAATCACCGATGAGCACAACTACGCAGGGACTGTCCTTAACAGCTGCGTTCTGTTCTTCGTATTTTGCAAGATGAACGAAATTCTGTGCAGAAGCTGCAACTGGAATAATCAAGGAAAGTATCAGTAAAAGACGTTTCATAGTTCGGAATTTTTTATTGACAGCCCAAATATAATAAAAAACCAGCTGACCGGAAACCCAATCAGCTGATTTTTTTTATAGTTTAGTTCCGGAGGAACCGTTATGTCTAGAAGATTTCGGGCTCGTTGTGCTCTTCTTCTGCGGGAGCGGCTGTGTGCTCGCGGCGGGGAGAAACGGGACGGCGGGGTGCGCGGTCGCCTTCGCGGCGCTCACGGTGCTCGCCACCCTCGCGATGCTCACGGCCTTCGCGGCGCGGGCCACGGTCTTCACGGCGCTCGCGGCGCTCACCATCCTTGCGGGGACCACGGTCGCCGCGGGGCTTGCGCTCGGGCTCTACGTAACCCTCAGGTTTCTCTGTGAGAACGCGCATAGAAAGACGCATCTTGCCGGTCTTCTCGTCAATCTCAAGGAGTTTGACGTCAACCTCCTGGCCAACGGAAAGAACGTCGTTTACGTTCTCTGTCTTGTTCCAGGCGATTTCGCTTACGTGAAGAAGGCCTTCCTTGCCGGGAAGAATCTCTACGAATGCGCCGAAGTCAAGAATGCTTACAACCTTGCCGTGATATACTGTGCCAACCTCGGGAACAGCGCAGATGCCCTCGATCCAGGCAAGAGCCTTGTCCATAGAGTCTTTGTCAAGACCAAAGATATCCACGATACCCTTGCCGTCTTCCTCTGTAATGGTGATGGTGGTACCGGTCTCTTTCTGAATCTTCTGAATGGTCTCGCCACCCTTTCCGATAACTGCACCGATAAAGTCGGAAGCAATCTGAATCTGAACGATTCTGGGAACGTGAGGCTTGTACTCTGCGCGAGGCTCTGCAAGACACTTGGTCATTTCGCCCATAATGTGAAGGCGGCCCTGACGTGCCTGCTCAAGAGCTCTCTCAAGAACATCGTAAGAAAGGCCGTCAACCTTGATATCCATCTGGGTAGCGGTGATACCGTCCTTGGTACCTGCTACCTTGAAGTCCATATCGCCAAGGTGATCCTCGTCGCCAAGGATATCGGTAAGGATGGCGTAACGGTCGTTGGGGCGCTCTGCATCGGTGATAAGGCCCATAGCCACACCTGCAACAGGCTTGCTTATCTGAACACCTGCATCCATAAGGGCAAGGCAACCGCCGCAGATTGAAGCCTGGGAGGAAGAGCCGTTGGACTCAAGGATATCAGATACTACGCGAACTGCGTAAGGGAATTCGGGAGCCTTGGGCATAACGGCCTTGAGTGCGCGGTATGCAAGGTTTCCGTGACCTACTTCGCGGCGGCCTACACCTCTCTGAGCCTTGGCCTCACCTGTTGCGAAAGGAGGGAAGTTATAGTGAAGGACGAACTGCTGAGTATCCTGAACCAGAACCTCGTCCATCTCTTTCATATCCAGTTTTGTACCCAGGGTAACAGAGGCAAGGGCCTGAGTTTCTCCACGGGTGAAGATTGCGCTTCCGTGTGCGCAAGGCAGGCAGTCAACCTCGCACCAGATAGGACGTACCTGGGTGGTGCCGCGGCCGTCAAGACGGATACCCTCGTCAAGGATGAGGTTACGCATAGCCTCTTTCTCTTCGTGGGCATAGTAGCGGTTGATCATAGCGGTCTTGGCCTCAAGCTCCTCCTCGGGGATGGTAGCAATGAAGTCTGCCTTAATCTGCTCAAAGCCGGCTGTACGCTCCTGTTTGGGTTTTGCGCTCTTTGCAAGCTCGTAGCAACGAGGATAGCAGAAGTCGTGAACGGCTTTGCGAAGCTCCTCGTCTTCCTCGTCGTGAGGATAGTCGCGCTTAACTTCTTTGCCGCAATCTTTGTTGAGTTCTTTCTGAACGCGGCAATGACGCTTGATTTCTTCGTGGGCGAACTTGATAGACTCGAGCATTACATCCTCTGTAACCTCGTTCATCTCACCCTCAACCATCATTATGTTCTCCTCTGTTGCGGCAACCATAAGTTCGAGGTCTGCCTGCTCCATCTGGGAGAATGTAGGGTTGATAACGAATTTGCCGTCGATGCGGGCAACCCTGACCTCGGAAATAGGACCAAGGAAGGGAAGGTCGCTGGTTGCAAGGGCTGCAGAAGCAGCAAGACCTGCAAGTGCATCGGGCTGAATATCTTTTTCTGCCGATATAAGCCAGATATTTACGAATACTGCAAGGTGGAAATCATCCGGGAAAAGAGGTCTTAAAGCGCGGTCTACAAGGCGGGCGATAAGAATCTCATAATCAGAGGCCTTGCCCTCTCTTTTCATAAAGCCACCGGGGAAACGGCCGGCTGCATAGAATTTCTCTTTGTAATCTACCTGGAGGGGAAGGAAGTCGGTACCCTCTGTTACTTCTTTAGCGCAAGTCACTGTGGCAAGAAGCATAGTGCCACCCATCTTTACAACTGCTGCACCATCGGCCTGCTTGGCAAGCTTACCGGTCTCGATCTCGATAATCCTGCCGTCGGGCAGTTCGATTGTCTTTTTGATAATGTTCATTTCTTCGTTTACGTCTTTATCGTGAAAGAGCCCCACCCTGTGTGGAAACTCTGTTTTTTTCAATAAAAAAAGGGAAGGTCGCTACGGACCTGTCCCTTTTGTTTTCCTATCGTGGAAGGCTTATCGACGGAGACCAAGCTCTTTGACGATTGCCCTGTATCTCTCGATATCCACTTTCTGGAGGTAATCCAGAAGCTGACGTCTTTTACCTACGAGGCGGAGAAGAGAGCGGCGTGTTACCACGTCTTTTTTGTTCTTCTTCAGGTGCTCTGTAAGGTGAGCGATACGGTAGGAGAATAAAGCAACTTGACTCTCAGGTGAGCCGGTGTCTGTATTGGACTTTCCGTACTTCGCGAAAATCTCTTGCTTCTTTTCAGGCATCAAATATTCAGCCATTTTGCAAAAAATTTTTTGGGTTAATAACTATTGTTTTATCAGCACTTTATGCCAGGAGGGCAAAAAGCGGTGCAAAGATAGGGAAAATCCCCGATAATCCAAAAGAATTTTTTAAAGGAAAGCTACATTAGCTTGCGGCGCTTGAACACGATTATAACTCCCACTATAAGAAGCACCATAAAGCCAAGGATTGCCAGCCAGGCGTACTTGAACTGCATACCGGGCAGGTTCACGTTCATACCGTAGAAACTGGCCACCAGTGTGGGAGGCATAAGGAGCAGGGAGATTATGGTAAACACCTTCATAATCTTGTTCTGTTCCAGGTTGATAAGACCCACAACGGTGTCCTGGAGGTACTCCAGACGCTCGAAGCTGAAGTTGGTATGGTTTATAAGGGAAGCGATATCCTGCTGAAGCGTATTGAATCTTGTCTCCAGCTCCGGGGGATATTTGTCGCTCTTGGTAAGGTTGGTGATAAGGCGCTGCTTATCCACTATATTCTCCCTTACCATCATCGTATTCTCCTGCAACTGATTGATATCCAGGAGGAAATCTTCGTTTATATCTTCCTGCTGATTGATTCTTTTGCTGTACTGGGCAATCTCCTTTGACATAAGCTCGATCATATCGGCATCAAGGTCTACTCGCTGATCCAATATGCTTGCAAATACCCAGTAGCCGTTGGGGAAGAGATGCGGCATTGCCAGCATCTTGCGCTGGAGTTCCGTAAAGCTGCGCAGAGGAACGTCCCTGAGCGTAGTGATGGTGTTGCCTACAAGGGTAAAGGAAACTGCCTCCATACTGTACTCTTCCGGGCCAGGCATAAGGAAGTTGGTATTGGCGAAAATGGCAGCGTCGGTTTCCTTGAAACGGGAAGAACTCTCAATCTCTTCTGCTGTTGCGCGGCTCTGAATCTCTACACCAAGGAAAGCCTCCGCAGCGCGCTTCTGGGCGCTCTCCGGGGCAAAAAGGTCTATCCAGACTACGTCCTCTCTGCGAAGATTTTCCAAATCGGACTCAGTCTGCGAAACGGCCAGCTTTCCGTTGTATTTGTAGAAGATGTCAATCATATCGCGGCAAAGATAAAAAAATTTTAAATAAAACGGCAACCTTACGGCTTAAAAGGCTGTCTTCCTGTGAGAGAGCGGCCAAGAGTAACCTCGTCTGCGTATTCCAGATCGTCGCCGAAACCAAGGCCTCTGGCAAGAGTGGTTACCCTTACGTTCAGCGGGGATAACTGGCGATAGATATAGAAGGCCGTGGTCTCTCCTTCAATGTCGCCTCCCAGAGCCATAATGACCTCGGGGGCCGGGCCACCATCGACACAAAGTTCCTGTACCCGGGAGATGAGTTTGGATATGGTCAGATCCCCGGGACCGATGCCTTCTATCGGGGAGATGCTGCCTCCCAGCACGTGATAAACCCCGCCGTACTGCCCTGTATTCTCTATGCTCATCACATCCCTTACCGTCTCTACTACGCAGATGGTTCGATGGTCGCGGCGTGAGTCGGAACAGATGCTGCAAACATCATCATCGGAAATCATCATACACGAGGAGCAATACTTGACATTGTCCCTCAGGTTCACGATGGCCTG
>JBGVAW010000091.1:0-6076 GCA_045224955.1 Candidatus Cryptobacteroides sp. | reverse complement strand
GAAGATGCCATATAGTCTGCATACCACTGCTTGGTCTGGACAGAATCGAATATTTCCCTGATTACTATATCGTAAGGCTGCCAGGAGAAGGCCTTTTTGCCAAGAATTCTGGTAAAATCCGGATCATTCTCCAGATAAGCGGCCAGAGCGTTGTTTGCAAATTTCTCATTTGCGCACAGGTCTTCCTCAGTGGGGTTGATTTTTCCCTTTGCCGCCTCTATCCTTGAACGGGCTTCTGCAGTAAGAGGGCTCACTACAGAAAGCATAAAAAGATACAGATCTCTTGTAGCCTCGCAGGAAGCGTCTAGCATCTTGGTAGCTTCCTTTTGGTTTACGTTGCCTGTTACGGCGTAAGAATATATGGTCTTGAAGGCTTTTATCCTGAGAATCCGTCTGTTAAGCATAATATTTATCGAAAATTTTATGCAAAGATAGTGGCATTTTCATAAAAATCATTAAATTTGGGCAATTATATTTTCATAAAGCCAATAACAACTATGTACAGAGACGATTACGATGGTGGTTATTCCCGCGAAAAGTCAGGTGATGACGTATATTCAAAACCCGTGAGGGCCGGAAAGCGTACCTACTTTTTTGACGTAAAATCAACCAAGGGCGGGAAAGACTTTTTCCTTACCATCACAGAAAGCAGAAGACGGACAGAAAACGACGGCAGTTTCTCTTTTGACAAACACAAAATTTTTCTTTACAAAGAAGATTTTGATAAATTTGCAGAAGGTTTGCAGGAAGTCGTAGACTACATTCGCAAGAACTGTCTGTCAGAGCTCCCTGAAAAACAGAACAACGAAGACAATCTTTATAAATCAGACGTAAACTTCGAAGAAATCTAGATATGGGTACCATTCTTTTGAAAAACATCACTCTGAATGGATCCCTCTGTGACATAACCGTAAGTGACGGACTTATTTCCAAAGTTTCAAAAGCAGGTAGTTCTACGGCCGCAGAGAAAGAGATAGAGGTGATGGAATGCACGGGAAAAACCGCGTTCCCGGGCTTTGTGAATATGCATACACACGCTGGTATGGCGCTGATGAGGGGCGTGCAGGAGGACGTTGTTTTCCAGGAATGGATAGACAATATCTGGAAGATAGAATCCAAGTTGGACGCTGAGTTCGTGTACTGGAGCACAAAGGCGGCAGCCCTGGAGATGATCAAGACAGGTACGACCACCTTCAACGACCAGTACTGGTTCTCTCCCTGGGCCAGGAAGGCGGCGGTAGAAATGGGCATTATGCCGGTTATCTCCTACGTTGTCCTGGACAAGAGCAACCCGGAAGAAGCCGAAAGGCAAAAGGAACAGTGCCAGAGGATGTACGAGGAATCCCTGGGCTGGAAGGACGATTCAAAGTTCGAGATGGCCTTCCACGCTGTTTATTCCGTCAGCGAGCCAATGATTGTCTGGGCTTCGGAATTTGCAAGGAAACATAACCTTACCCTTCATATCCACCTTAGCGAAACCCGCAAGGAAATGGAAGACTGTATGGCCGCACACGGCGGTCTGTCTCCCGTAGAGTATCTGGACCGTCTGGGCGTGCTTGGGCCCAACGTAATTGCAGCCCATACCCTGTGGCTGTCAGAAAAAGACATAGAGATACTTGGCAGCAGGAAGGTGAACTGCGTTCACAACATTAACTCCAACCTTAAACTTGCATCGGGATACAAATTCAAGTATCACGAGCTGGCAGACGCCGGTGCCAACATCTGTATAGGCACGGACGGATGCGCTTCTTCCAACAACCTGGATATGCTGGAGGCTATGAAAACATCGGCCATACTGCAGAAAGCCTGGAGAAACGACCCTAAGGCAATGCCGCTGGAAGAGCTGGCAGACGCCGCAACCATCAACGGAGCAAAGGCCCTCGGGCTTAACACCGGCGTTATCCAGGAGGGCAAGAAGGCCGATATCCTCATTGTCGATACAGAAAACACATTCTTCCTGTCCCCGGGCTCATTCCTGGCCAACTTTATCTACTCTGCCCACAGCGACTGCATAGACTCCGTAATCGCAGGCGGCCGCTTTGTTATGAAGCACCGCAAGGTAGAGGGAGAGGCCGAAATTCTCAAAGGCGCCCGCGGGGTAATGAGTGAAATCAAATAAATCACGTAACTATGACTAATGATCCTAGAATAGAAAGAATCTATTCGGCAGCCAATTACATCAAGGAAATACTCTCGGAAAAGAATCTTCAGCCCCAGGTGGGCATCATTCTGGGAAGCGGCCTTGGTAAGCTTGCAGAAAAGATTGAGAATCCCGTTATAATCCCCTACCGCGACATCCCCGGCTTCCCGGTTTCCACAGCCATCGGCCACAAGGGAAACTTCATCATAGGAACCCTTGGCGGAAAGACAGTAATGGCTATGCAGGGCCGTATCCACTATTATGAGGGATATTCGATGGAGATGGTTACACTGCCTACGAGGGTGATGATTATAGTAGGAATCAAGTACCTCTTCGTATCCAACGCCGCAGGCGGAGTAAACTTCAACTTCCACGTGGGCGACCTTATGATAATCAAAGACCATATAAGCCACATTCCCAACCCTCTTATAGGCAAGAATATGGACGAGTTCGGCCCTCGCTTCCCGGATATGACACGACCCTACGACCTTGGCCTCATTGCCAGGGCAGAGAAGATTGCTGCAGAGGAAGGAATCCCCGTTCACAAGGGAACCTACTTCGCAGGAACAGGTCCTACGTACGAGACACCGTCGGAATACAAATATATCAGGATAATCGGGGGCGATGCCACCGGTATGTCAACCGTTCCGGAGGTTATTATAGCCCGTCATATGGACGTACCTGTATTCGGAATGTCCGTTATTACTAACGAGGCTCACGACGACTATGCAGAGGACTACGTAAACGACGGAGAAGACGTTGTAGTAGCAGCCAATGCAGCCGCAGACAAGATGAGCATCATCTTTGAAAGACTGATAGAAAGTCTTTAGAGTTCTTCCAGATCAGAAAGCCAGAGGGCGTAAGAAGAGTCCGACGGCATTCTCCAGTCTCCCCTTGGAGACAGTGCAACGGAACCCACCTTGGGGCCGTCAGGCAGGCAGGAACGCTTGAACTGCTGCACAAAGAATCTGCGAAGGAACGTCTTAAGCCATTTGAGAATTACTTCATCACTATACTTCCCTTCAAAGGCAATCTTTGAGAGGAAGTATATTTTTTTAGGGCTGTATCCAAAGCGGAAGAAGTTGTAGAGGAAGAAATCGTGAAGGTCGTAAGGGCCCACGATGTCCTCTGTCTTCTGAACTATCTGCCCGTCGGAAGCGCCGGGTACAAGTTCCGGACTGATGGGGGTATCTACGATGTCCCCGAGTATTGCGGAAGCCTTTCTGGAGGCAGAGAAGTAATTCTTTGAGGCCCAATCCACTACGTACCTGACCAAGGTCTTGGGAACGCCGATGTTCACCCCGTACATAGACATATGGTCGCCGTTATAAGTAGCCCAGCCGAGTGCAAGTTCAGAGAGGTCTCCGGTACCAACCACTATGCCGCCCAGCTTGTTGGAAAGGTCCATAAGAATCTGGGTGCGTTCGCGGGCCTGGCTGTTCTCGTAGGTAACGTCGTGAACGGAAGCATCGTGCTCTATGTCCCTGAAGTGAAGATTTACGGCATCGGCAATAGGGATTTCCTTAATTGTAATGCCGAGAGCCTGCATAAGCCCGATGGCATTTGTATAAGTACGGTCAGTGGTACCGAACCCGGGCATTGTAACGCCCACAATCCCCTTTCTGTCAAGGCCAAGTTTGTCAAAGGCCATAACGGCCACGAGAAGGGCCAGCGTGCTGTCCAGACCGCCGGAGATACCTATTACCGCAGTCTTGCAATGGATATGATGGAGCCTTGTGGCAAGCCCGGTCACCTGTATGGACATAACCTCCTTTGCGCGGGCATCCAGTTTTTCAGGGTTCCCGTGGGGAACAAAGGGTGTAGGGTCGATGGTTCTGTGCAGTGCGGCTGCGAAGTCGGTGGGGGCGGCGCTGCCCAGATCGTGCCTCAGGTAAGAAGAGGGCTCGTAAACAGAAGGAGCAGGATCGCAGAAGGTAGTCTTTCCACGCCTTAACGTCTCAAGTTTATCTAAGTCGATATCGGAAACTATCAACCCGGAAGAAATGGAAAATCTGTCATTTTCCCTGAGGAGCGAGCCGTTCTCGTATATCATTGAACTGCCGGCGAATACAAGGTCTCCGGTAGATTCGCCAAAGCCGCAGGAGGCATAGACATAGGCGCTTATGGTTCTTGCGGACTGATTGGCTACCAATGACTTGCGATAGTCGTTCTTGGCCAGTACCTCATTGCTTGCAGAGAGGTTTACTATAATCTGGGCGCCGGCAATCGCGTGATGGGAAGAAGGCGGAAGCGGCGTCCACAGGTCCTCGCAAATCTCGACGGCAACCGTAGCGCGGCCTATTGTAAAGAGCTGCAAGGGTGAAAGGCTCACATAATCTCCGGCATAATGAATCTCCGCAGGGTTCAGCAGGAAATCGCTGCCAGGAGCAAAGCGGCGGGTCTCGTAAAACTCACCGTAAGAAGGGAGGTTGATCTTGGGTACAAGGCCGCAGAGGGCGCCCTGGCTGATTACAGCGGCGCAGTTATAGAGACGGCCGCTGTGGGCTACGGGCACGCCTACCACAAGGGTGATGGGCTTATCCTCTGTTACTTTCTTGAGGCTTACAACGGCCTGCTGCGCGGCGTCCAGAAGAAGGCTCTGGCCAAAGAGGTCTCCGCAGGTGTAGCCGGTAATGGATAATTCCGGGAAAACCAGGAGCGAAACTCCGTCCTGTCCGGCCTTTTCTGCCAGAGAGATAATCTGCTCCAAATTGTAAGCGACATCGGCCGGTCTCACCGTAGGTGAGGCAGCGGCAACCCTGAAAAACCCAAAATCTGTCATTAGAACCCTATATTTTTTTATTTTTCGTGGCAAATATATAAAATAATCCATATCTTTGCATAGATGTGGTCAAAATTGTCCGTATGCTTAAAGACATAAGACATAACATAGAGCAACTTATCGCTTTGTATGAAGGGCAGAAGGCAGAGAGCCTTAGGCTTGCGTCCGAGCTGGAACTAAGCAAAAAGACAATCCAGACCCAGAAAGACAAGATTGAACAACTGGAAAAAGAGGTTGATAATCTTAAACTTTCACAGGCCTTTAGCGGTGCGGAGGGTGGGAACCCTGCAGCTAAAGAAAAGATTGGACAATTGCTCAAACAGCTGGACAAGTGCATTGAACAGCTGGAAAAATAAACGTAGCAGATGGATCAGAACATAACAATCAAAATCGGAGAGAACGAATACAACCTCAAGGCGAAGAGCCAGGAGGAAGAAGAAGTTATCCGAAAGGCTGCTGACACCATCGGCAAGAAAATAAGTGCCTATAGAAACAAATTCCCGGACAGGGATATGATTGACATTCTTTCTTTCGTTGCGCTTAACGAGAGCATCAATTCCATAAACCTTAAGAAAGCTTTAGATTCCATTAACGAAGAAGCAGCATCGCTCCTTAAGGATTCCTCCTCTTATCTGGATAAAATTTAGCCGTCGCGCCCCCGGTAGAAACAACAAGTTCCACGGAACAGGGTAACTTGATTTGGGGACGGCGGGCCTGACCGGCCTTGCGGCCGGTTGCCTCACGTGGCAACGCAGGATTACTGAACCAAAACAGAGCCCAAATCTTTACATAAGATTTTCTGTCCTGGCGGCGACGGCTTTTTATAGTTGAACACTAACAACATAACTTAAATATATGAGTACTATAATTGCATTACTAATCGGAGCGGCCGCAGGAGCCCTTCTTGCACTTTTCATTTACATCCTGGTGCTGAGGCTCGTGTATAAAAACCGCAAATCAGAGATATTGGAGCAGGCTCATTTAGAGGCCGAAAGTATCAAAAAAGAAAAAATCCTTCAGGCTAAGGAAAAGTTTCTCCAGCTTAAGAGCGAGCACGACAATTACGTGAACGAGAAAAACGCTCAGCTGCGCGAGGCAGAAACCCGCATCAAGCAGAAAGAGAACACTGTCAACCAGCAGGGAGCGGAGCTTCA
>JBGVAW010000090.1:0-9673 GCA_045224955.1 Candidatus Cryptobacteroides sp. | reverse complement strand
AATATAGAATTATCCGAAAAACTAGAAGAAAGTAGTATTGAAGAAATATAGACGTAATAACCGATAAATATTCAGGAGGTCATATCAAAATGGCCTCCTGATTTATTTAAATAAGATACCCTTTTGTGTTATGTATTATTAGTCAAGAAAAGGCCTGTGCCCTCGGTAGCGTCATTATCTTTGCATCGGCGTAAGGTGTCAGGGGGCGTGGCCCCCCTCGGCCACGGGAAGAGGGATGGGGCCCGCCGGAGACAAGTTCCTGCGTAGCAGGGACGTAGGACACGGTGGGTATTCTAAGACTTTTCCAAACATTTTATCAACTATTTTCACGGCATCGCCGCCGCAATATACGACGTGCGACGGCTACAGTACGGGCGCTACGGGGAGCTCGCCTTAAGGGCTCTCCTCGCGCCCGACTGTTGCCGGTTAGATGCTCGTATGACGGTTATAATCTAAAAGGGCAGTTCGTTGCTTAGGTATGCTTTAAGATCCAATAACAGCTGTCTTCTGACTTTATCCTCAATAGCCCTTTCCAGGTCACTTACAATCATAGCCTCCCACATATTATAATCCTCATCATCAGGATGTGCTGCCTGGCTAAGTATAATGTCTTTATATGCACTGAAGCACTGATCAATGCGGTCTTGATATTGTTCTTCCATCTCTATGTTTCCTTTGGTTTCGCTATCTGTCAGCGCCTGATTTGAAGAAGTGGAGCGATACTATTACTTTGACTAGACCCGCGTCTATTACTCTAACTTGTTGCATCTCCAGCAATTCGGCACTAAGTGTTATAGATAGTTCAACCGATTGTATTTTAGTAATTTAAGACTTTATATGGATGCCCTGACTTAACAACGGCGAACATTCGGAGAATGAGTTTGAACTTAATGGCATTGAGCACAACTCCATGTGCGTCCTTGCCACCACCTTTCTCTTTCATTTTCCGCTGATAGTAGCGTTTGAGTCCAGGATCGTGTATTATGGCACTCCTGGCGGCCATTGACAGCTCTGCCTTTTGCTGTGTCCGACATATCTTTGACACTTGTGTTTTACCCTTTACACTTGTGCCAGACGTATGGTCAAATGGTGCAACCCCAATGTAGCAAGCATATCTTCTTGGCGTCTCGAATGCCTTGAAGTTATTGGTGTAAACGACAGTATTGATTGCATTTATGAGGCCTATACCCTTGACGCTACTCACCAGGTCAAAGTTCCGCTTAACATCCGGCTCGGTGCAGAGGACGGCCATCATCTGCTCTTCGACTTTCTTGACAAGCTTCTCACAATGATGAATGGCTGACTCGTTACGGGAGCGAGCCTCGAGGGTCTCATACTTGCCCATGGCGCTGTTGAGATTAATCAGGGCAGTCCGCTGACGCATATACTGACGCCGCTCTGTAAGAAGGTATTGCAGTTTCATGATAGCTTCAGACGGCTTTTCATATAACCGAAGTTTATCCCTGTGATTGTGTGCATACTCAGCTATGCGGCCAGCATCTACGGCATCATTCTTACCTCTGGTAATACCCATGGAATGCTTGATGTCCAAGGGTGAGTTCAGGCTCAGAGCCAGTCCCTTCTTATCTGCAAACGCAATCAGCGGGTTTGTATAGACACCCGTGTGTTCTGCACAGATAACCATCTCCGGAGGCTTGACCCCACGGCGCTTAAGCCATGTCATCATCTCGGTGAGTCCTTTCTGCGTGTTGTCGAAGTGGAGGAAGTCCAACTTCTTGTCTTTCGCTGGATAGATGGCAGCATCCAGCGTGTCTTTGGAGATATCTACTCCAACAAATTGAGAAAAATACATAAATTTGTGGTGTTTAGTTCGGCTGACGCTATATTGCTCTTGACACGGATACTTTTATTAGACTGCAATGTCTATCATTCTAAATGGTCATCTCAATATGGGGAAAGAGGAGGTCTAATACGCTCGAAGGACATTTGTTTCCAGAAGCGAGTCTAGTTCACCTCCTCTTTCCGGTCAGTCTTTTTCGGTTGTACAATTGATAAGTGCGACGTCTAATACCCACCATAAAGAGTGACTTTAGAGGGTACGATAGTTCACGTCGCAATTACCAATGCCAAAGGTACGATAAAAGAGCACCGCAACCCCATATTGGAATCACGGTGCAAATCTAAAAGAGGGTACGGAAGGAGCGCAAGCGACTGGAGCTCCCCTGACACCTTATGCCGTGCTTTGGCTTTAACGGGAACTATCGACCCGAGAAATATAAATGTTTGTGAGGTGGGTAGTTCGGATTTTGAGATTTCTCGACTCAGCCCTACGGACTTCGCTCGAAATGACAGTAGAGATCCCGGGTCAAGCCCGGGATGAGGGAAAGGGTGTCAGGGATGAGAGAAAGGGGTGTTCGGGACAAGGTAAGAGGGTGCATCCTTAGTTTAGAATGCACCCTCTTTTGTAATATAGACTGTCCTTTACAGCGCCTTGATTTCTTCTTCTGTAAGACCAGTAGAGGCGGCAATGATATCTATGCTCACGCCGTTTTCCAAAAAAGCTTTGGCTATTTCCAAGGCACGCTCTTTTCGGCCTTCTTCCTTGCCTTCTTTGCGGCCCCTCGCTTCGCCTTCTGCAAGGCCCTCTTCCTTGCCCTCCTGACGGGCATAAACCAACTGATTAATTCTATCACGTTCCGTTGTCATATTCTGTTCGTATTTCACTTTCTCTTCGGCCGTGAATTTACTAATTTCCGCACAATCAAACAACAATTTGAAGATTTCTTCCTTCAGCTCAGCAGGACGAGAGGTAAGACGCTCCCTGTCACTATCGGCCTAAAAAATTGGGATGGAAATTTGCATCGGCGGGGTGTTTAAATTATCTTTGTTAAAATATCAAAAAATTATGAAAAAGATAGTTATCCTCTCCCTGGCAGCGATTCTGGCGCTGGCCGGCTGCAAAAACACAGAAAACAAAAATGCAACAGATATGAACAACGAGCCTCTGAAAGAAGTTGACGGCCGCAAGAATTTTGGGCCGGACCACGCACTGGTAAGCACCCCGCAGCCCTGCGTAATGATTGCCACCTGGGACAAAGAACACAATCCGGATGTAATGATGGCGGCCTGGGCCGGCCAGTACGGACACAAGCAGATTGTAGTAAGCATGTCCAAGCACAAGACTACAGAGAACCTGGAGCTCACCGGCGCATTTACAGTAAGCTTCGCAGACATCAACACAGTGGAAGAGTCGGACTACTTTGGACTCGTCAGCGGATTCGACATACCGGACAAGGTAGCCAAAGCCGGGTTCACTATAACCCCCAGCCCCAATGTAGACGCCCCCATCATAAACGAATACCCACTCACCCTTGAATGCAAGGTAATTAGTTGGGCCGATGGTGTCCTTGTTGGCGAGGTAGTGAACATGAGCGCAGAAGAGCGCATTCTCACCGACGGCAAGGTAGATCTGGCCAAGCTGCAGCCCATTGTATTTGACGCCACATCTGTGAGTTACCGCGCCATAGGCGAGATTGTAGGAAAAGCCTGGGGCTCCGGCAAAAAATTCACAGAATAATCTAATTTACAAAAATTCCGACGAATTCCGCATGAAAATCCTGTTTATTTGCCACGGAAATATCTGCAGAAGCCCTATGGCAGAATTTATTCTAAAAGCTCTGGTAAAAGCCAAGGGGCTGGAAGAGTTCTATTATATTGAGTCTGCGGCAGTATCGGCAGAAGAAACGGGCAATCCCATCTACCCGCCCGCAAAACGCAGCCTGTCGCAGCACGGAGTATGGTTCAGCAATGAAAAAAGAGCCCGGCAGGTAACAAGGGAAGATTATGACAGGTTCGACAGGCTAATCTGCATGGACACATCGAACCTAAGGCTGATAAAAAGGATTATCTCGGACGACCCCAAGAAGAAGATTCATCTTCTGATGTCTTACACCGGCACCGGCCGCGACGTAGCAGACCCCTGGTACACCGGCGACTTTGAAACAACCTTCCAGGACATACTGCAAGGCTGCGAAGCCATCATACAAGGCCCTCAGGAATAACTATTTAGTTTGGCACGCCTTTTGACTTGCGAAAGAGCGTGTTTAACTAAAACCTTAATTATGAGCAAGAATCACCTGTTATTTTTCCCGGCAATGATAATTGCCGTGATGTTGTGTGGCTGTGATGGTGACGAGATTCTTATGACAGACGGGGATACCTCGTCCGGCAGTGGTTCTTCTACCGAGCTCACAGACCCTTCACTGGTCTGGAGCGCATCTTCCTGCACAGCTACTCTGGGCGGTGAGAGCAATACTTATCCCTCGCTTACAAATAAATATGGCGTCAGTGTATCTTATTCTTCAACCAACGAGGGTGTGGCTACTGTATCTTCTGCCGGGGCGATAACCCTTATCGCCGAGGGGTCTGCTACGATTATCGCTTCATCAGCGGAAACGGAGCAATATAAGAGTTCCGCGGCCAGTTATATTCTCACGGTTATCTCCGGCCAGGGAGGTGACGGCGGCGGGTCCGGTGACGGTGGCGGGTCCGGTGACGGTGGCGGTGACCCTGTAAATATTGTCTTTGAAAGTTCGGGGTCCTCCGACGACGATGATATATCGCTAACCACATTCACGCGGCTGATAACTGTCTCTTATTCCGGCACGACAGCCTCTGTTACAGGATATTCCGGTTTAACGGACGTTATGGATGTTACCGTAAGCGGAGCTGGCGTTACCATCAACTATACCGGAAGCGAGAACGTGGTCTATAAACTTACCGGAACTTCCGGCAATGGCTTCTTTAAACTTTACAGTTCCAAGAAACAAGCTCTCTGGCTTAGCGGACTTAGCCTTACCTGCACCACGGGCGCTGCGATCAACAATCAAAGCGGTAAGAGGACCTTCATTTTTGTCGATGGCGCCAATTCCCTTGCCGATGGTTCTTCTGCAGCCTACTCTACAACAGGCGACGAGGATATGAAGGCTGTTTTCTTCTCTGAAGGCCAGCTTATATTCAGCGGTCCTTCCGGCTCTGCGAATCAGCTTACGGTAACGGCTGACAACTCCAATGGCAAGTCTGGCATAGTGTCCGACGATTATATACGTACCCTTGCAAACACAAGCATCTCCGTAAGCGCGGGAACGGGTGCGGGCCACGGCATAAAAGCCAATGATTATATGCAGATTAGTGACGGTACTCTGTCCATTACTGCCACGGCTGCAACCAAGAAGGGCATTGCATCCGACAATTATGTGCTTGTAGAGGGCGGTACCACCACTATCGATGTAAGCGGTGGCATTGCTTTCGACAGCGATGCAAGCGAATATAAAGGCAGCGCGGGCATCAAGGCAGACAATTATTTTGCTATGACCGGCGGTTCCTTAACCATTACAAACACCGCAAACGGCGGCAAGGGCATCAAGGCCGGCTCTTACGACTATTATTCTGCCAATGACTCCAAGCTTACGGACAGTTATATTTCCGGAGGAACGCTTTATGTTTCCACAACAGGAATTAAAGCCAATGACGTAGAGCCTAAAGCCATAAAGATTGGCTTTAAAGAGAGGGTCGGCAATGGTTACACTTACGCCGGCAACCTGAATGTATCGGGAGGCACCATAGTGGCAACCTGCGCCAAAAGCGAGACAATAGAGGTTAAAGGCACGCTTACAATATCTGACGGTTCCCTCTACTCTACTTCTACGTTCGATGATGCAATTAATAGCCAGGGAGAAATCAAGATTACCGGAGGATATATATATGCTAACACAACCAGGGGTGACGGTATAGATACCAACAGCAACTTAAGGATTTCTGGCGGATACGTCTTTGCAGTTACCACAAATGGCAGCCCGGAGGTTGCACTTGACGCCAACTCAGAGGGCGGTTACAAGATTTATATTACAGGAGGCACGATAGTGGCCTATGGCGGTCTTGAAAGAGGATACTCTACTTCCAATACAGTTTACAATATGTCCTGCACGGCCGGCAGCTGGAATGCCCTCTATGGCAGCAGCGGCTTCATTGCAGCCTTCAAAGCTCCCGGCGGAAGCTCCACCGTGGCAGTTGCATCGTCCGGCCTTTCAAAGGGTTACAAGAGCGTCAGCGTAAGCGGTACAACCTACTGCAACGGCATCTGGGCTACATCAGGCATATCAGGAGGCTCATCCGTATCGCTAAGCACATATAGCGGTGGCGGCGGCGGTCCCGGTGGCGGTCCCGGTGGCTGGTGATACAATTAAAATGTAAAAGTATGAAACATCTAAGAGCAATACTAGTATGCGCGCTGGCGCTTGCCGCCACAGGCCTTTCCAGGGCTCAAGGCACGGTGAATTCAATGGAAAACGACTTTGGCGGCAGGCTTAGCCTGTCGGCTGATAAAAAGATAACCCAGGGCCTTCACGTCGTGGCCGATGGTGAAGTTCGCTTCAGCGACAATTTCTCTTCACTCGGGCGCTATCAGGCCGGGCTGGGAATCACCTGGAAGGTGACCGACATCTTTAGGGTCGGAGCCGGATATATGTTTATCCAGAAGCAGAACTCGGAAAGCAAATGGAAGGCGCGTAACAGGGTTTATCTTGACGGAAGCATCAACCTGCGTTCCGGAGACTGGAGGTTCTCCCTGAAAGAGAGGCTGCAATTCACACATCAGAACGTGAACAATAACTATCAGACAAACCCCAACTCAATCGCCGTCAAGAGCCGCTTCAAGGTTACCTACAAGGGATGGGAGAATATTTCGCCCTACGGATATGTGGAAATCCGCAATGTACTTAACGATCCTTCCGTAAAGGCCACCTGGAATACCGCTAGCCAGTCTTACTCCGACTATTCCTTTGGCGGCAACAACGACGCCTATATCAACCGCGTGCGCGGCTGCCTGGGCGCGGAATGGAAGCTGACAAAGCAGCATTCGCTTGACCTCTTCCTTCTGACGGACTACGACTACGACAAGAAAATTGACACAAACAGTTCAGGTACAAGGCTGAAGTCCCTGACCTACGACCAGAGCATAAAAGTAAGCATCGGCATAGGTTACAAATTCTCTTTCTAAATATCGGCTAAACAGTTTTGGCCTCTAATACACTTTGGGAGATATTTATTATAAAGTCTCCCATTTTTTCGAATGTATTAACCAGGTAGCTGTTTGTTCCCTGCCATCTTCTGCAGGCCGCCGCTCATAAGGGACATTCCGTAAAGGAACATTCCCAGCGACCCCAACAGCGTAAGAATCCGTAATAACATAGGCTAACTGTCGATAGTGAATTTATTCAGTCACAAAAATACAAAAAAGCGAGTTTTTATATAGCCGATATATTAGCCATTTGGGCCCTTAAATTCACCTTACAAAACATTACAAATTTTTAATAGAAGCACCGTTTTTACCAAAGCCGGAGCTCCCGGTAGAACGGCCCACACCGGAAGTTGCCGTTGTAAGAGATTGCTTGACTGTAGTTTTTATAATAGTGTTTCCATATTGTTTCCATACCGTCTCAAAATACTCCTCAACCTCTGAGCCTTTATTTTGCATCTTGCGTAGCTGAACAAAGTCTTTATGCCAATTCTTCAGTTTTGCGTTCTTTTCCTTATCCAGGCTGAAGAGACACTTTTCTGTAAATTTAATGCTTATGTTATACTCTCCCGTGCCCCACATTCTCTCTCCCCCACTAAGAGGCATAAAAGACCTTGGAACGATAAAACAGTCTCCATTAATCTGGATGCGTTCAGAGTCCGGGGTATTATTTCTGGAATAGACAAAAACTTCCGTGTTCTGGGGGATCTTAACCTCCATATTAAAACGTCCCAATTCTACATTGTCCTGTACCAATATAGCCTCATTAATCCAAGAGGACTTTAGCACGAATTCCATTCCAACAGTAAGGCCTTCCCTCTCATCGTAAGAAAAAGTATTATCTCTTTCAGTATCGGCCAGTTGATTTCTGGAATGAATGCCGTTGGCAGAAAGATTGGGAAGATGGCACTCGTAAGGATAAAAACATAGAGTGTCCAATACAAGAAAGAATTTACTGTGCCGGAAAAGATGCTCCAGACGGGTCGTATCTATGTGACAGGACAAATACAGGACCTCTCTCCCGTCTCGCATTCCTCGCACGGAGATACCGTCAAAATTAATCCCGGAGGGGTCCAGTGCGCCATAGGATGAAGTTCCCCCATAAAAATCATTAAGGCCTTTAAAGGAAGATATTTCATCGGAATACGAACATTCCTTTTCTATCATCTTAAGCCACTCCTTCTGCTGCTCTTTCCGGTAAGTAGTAAGTCTTACGACCTCTGAAGATACAATCTCTACCGCATTGGATACCAGCGATATCCCAGCTGCAGCAAATACGCTTGCTATAACGCTGCGCTCCGGACCGCCCTGGCTCTGAATTTCCTTGGCAACATTGGAGATTTTACCGCGCAGGACCTCGTCCATAGTATTCACACTCACTTCCCAGCTGTTTTCCGAAGTCCTTTTCTGGGCCATTGAGAAGGAAGAACCCAATACGCATAACAAAAGAGAAGAAATAAGAATAGTTTTCATATTTATTTAGTTACATCTATCAAAATAAAGGCATTGCTATACTCTGGTTGAGCATAGTTTTCTTCTACATCGGCAAAAACATAAGCCATCCTGGCTATATTATAGACCAGCTTCCGTCTTATATGGTTCTCTGCCAGCGAAGCCCTGGCATTCTCAAAGGCCGTATGCACAGTCTGCCCCTGCAAAAGATTTTTCTGGAAGGCTGTCATAAGCATTGTGGTTGCAGCGTCGTCTACGCTCCAAAGGCTTAGCACAAGGCAGCCTGCCCCGGCATTCTTGAATCCACGCTGAATTCCATATACCCCGTCCGACGTTACATACCCAAGGGCGGTCTGGCAGGCAGAAATCACAGCCAGGTCTACACGGCTAAGGTCCATCCGGCTTATTTCTGCGGCAGAAAGAAGGCCGTCCATACAATCAGGATTAAATGCTTCCTGCTCCAGTGAATAATTAGCCCCGGACAGCGCAAGAATACTCTCGGACAAAGCATCATCGCTCATACACACCTTGACATCGGTTCCGACATCTGCGCCGGCAGCCCTGAAATAACCGTGGGTAGAGATGCTGATCATAGGGAAACGCCCGGCCATAATGCGGAAGACCTGTTCTGTGGCCGCAGGCCCTGTGTATAAAAAGTCTTTAGGATTAGATCTTATGTCCGATATTGCCGTAGCCTCTTCCAAAGTACCTTCAAGAGGGCCAAAGCTAATTCCTTGACTACGCATATAGTAATAGGCCAGACTGTCGTTATTGGCAGCTTCTTCCTGCGGCAGGGAGGAGTCATAATCTACACCGCCTATAATAAGGGCGGTACCGGTAGTAACCTTTCTGGGTTTAAGCAGCTGACGGGTGGATGACAGTCTGTAGATTTTTAGGGCCGATAGTTTATCCGGCATCAAATATTCCAAGGCCAGTTGATGCAAATATCCATCCGGGGCAAAATACACTGCATTGCAACCCTCCAGCTCTTTACAAAGTTCGCCGTTCCAAAGCATCTCTTTAAGGCCGGCATCCTGGTACAGTGCATTTTTCACTTTGCCGTCGGTGGATAAAAGGCGGCTTTCCAGGAAACTACCTTTTATTTTATAGGTCATTATTTCCCGGGTCGATGGTATCTTTACCCACACGGGAGAACCGCTTTTTTTAAGTACCAGGGCGGCCATA
>JBGVAW010000089.1:0-7996 GCA_045224955.1 Candidatus Cryptobacteroides sp. | reverse complement strand
AAAGTCGTTTATAGCCTCTATAGCGGAGATCGGTTCCTTTGACATAATATCTCCCGACTGCGACAGAAGGGTTTCAGTCTCTTCCTTAAGCATCTTTGAAATGACGGGGATTTCCATATCCTTGGGATCGGGACCGAAGTCTTCTACGGGAGAAATCTGAGCCTTGTTGTAAGGATAGTTCTTAATGAGGGCTTCCATTTTAATCCTGGAGTAGGACTGAAGCAGGGCGGTAACTGTACCGTCCGGCATATCGAAGGTCTTTATAACCTTGGCCACCGTTCCGAAGCCGCAGAAATCGGAAATGGACGAAGGGTGCTCCTGGCTCAAATCTTTCTGGGGGAAGGCGCCAATGGGGAAATCGTTCTCGAAAGCCTGCTGTACAAGAGTCAGCGAGCCTTCCCTGCCTATCGACACGGGGAAGATGGTGTTCGGGAAAACCACGGCGTTCCTCAAGGCCAGAACAGGGAGGACATCCTGGGGATGGACATCTACCTTGTTAAGCCTGTTGTCATCAGGAGACAACGGAAATATGTTGAATTCCGCCGATGATACGGGGAAAAAAGAAGTTGTATTTTTTCTAATCATATCGTATAATCACGCAAATATACACAATTCTGCCAATTTGGCATAATATGCCTAAATATCCATTATAATTATATATGGTCAATCTTTATGCCAAGTATAAAAAAGCCGAATAGGATGCAAAATGTGCTAAAAAACTTGATATGTTAAAAAAATTGCCTTACTTTTGTGGAACAATTCCCGCCCCGAAGGGAATGGAGAGAGGAAACCTTAAAAAACCAATAATTATGACAAAGGCAGAAATCGTAAATGAAGTAGCTAAAGCTACTGGAATTGAAAAAGTAACAGTTCAGACCGTTGTTGAATCCTTTATGGAGAGCGTAAAAAGCTCTGTGGAGAAAGGTGAGCCCGTTTACCTCCGCGGTTTCGGTAGCTTCATAGTAAAACATCGCGCAAAGAAAGCCGCCAGAAATATCACTAGAAACACTACCATTACCATTCCGGCTCATGATATTCCCGCATTCAAGCCTGCAAAGGTATTTGTGAATGCACTTAAGAAGTAACAATTAATATATTTATTCAAAATGCCCAGCGGTAAAAAGAGAAAAAGGCATAAAATGGCAACGCACAAACGTAAAAAACGTTTGCGCAAGAACAGACACAAGAAGAAATAAGACCTCCGTGTCTTCCATTTTAACCCTCAATGTTAAAGGTTAAGGGGGACCCGATAATAATCGGGCCGCCCTTTAAAGTTTTGTTCAATGGAGTCAGAGAAAGATCTGATTGTAGATGTCAGTGCAAGTGAAGTTCGAATAGCTTTGCAGGAAAACCACAAACTTATCGAACTTAACAAAGAATCCGGAGGAGAGCATAAAATAACAGTAGGCGACGCCTACCTTGGCAAAGTCAAGAAAGTTATGCCCGCCCTCAATGCGGCCTTCGTGGACATCGGCGACGAGAAAGAAGCTTTCATCCATTACCTGGACCTTGGACTTCACTTTGGAGCGTTTGACGAGTTTGTAAAAAAGACCAACTCCAACACAAACGCGGCAGAGGTTTACAGAAACATCAAACTTGGTCCCATACTTGAAAAAGAGGGACGTATAGAGAATGTCCTTTCACAGGGGCAGATGATTCTGGTCCAGATTGTAAAAGAACCGATTTCCACCAAAGGCTCACGTCTTACGGCAGAAATTTCACTGGCAGGACGAAACATTGTACTACTCCCCTTCGCACAGAAGGTAAGCATCTCCCAGAAGATTTCTTCAAAGGAAGAGAAACGCAGACTTGAGACGCTTGTAAGCAGCATACTCCCCGTTAATTACGGTGCCATAATACGCACCGCGGCAGAGGGCAAGAATGCAGCCATACTTGTAGCGGAAGTCAAGAATCTTATCGCCAAATGGGAAGATTCGTGGAATAAAATTTCGCAGTCCAAGACCATTCAGCCGGTCTTCAGCGAATACAGCAAGACCACGACCATCCTAAGAGACCTGCTTAACGACTCATTCTCCAACATCTATGTAAATAATGAACGTGAGTTTGAGGAAATAAAGAGGTACATTTCCATTATTTCTCCGGACCAGGAGAAAATTGTCAAACTGTACGATGGACGCGAGCCCATCTTCGACCACTTTGACATTACAAGGCAGATAAAGAGTTCCTTTGGAAAAGTCGTTCCCATTAAACAGGGAGCCTATCTGGTGATAGAATCTACGGAAGCACTAAATGTAGTGGATGTTAACAGCGGCATCCGCGCCAAAACAAAAGAACAGGAAGAAAACTCGTTCGAAGTCAACAAATACGCTGCCGAGGAACTGGCCCGCCAGTTCAGGCTTCGCGATATGGGTGGCATTATCATCATTGACTTCATCGATATGGACTCTGTAGAGCATCGCAACGAACTGTATAAATATATGGTGGAGCTGATGCAGAATGACAGGGCAAAACACAATGTGCTCCCGCTTACCAAATTCGGCCTTATGCAGATAACACGTCAAAGGGTAAGACCGGCAACCGAAATAAACACTACGGAGCAATGTCCTATGTGTCACGGAACCGGCAAAATCGCGTCGAGTCTGCTTATAGATGAGCAAATAGAAAGAAAGCTGGCTTACTATGTCGCCGAAAAAGGACTGCACGATTTCATCCTTAAGGTGAGCCCCATTCTGGGCGCATACCTTACGAGAGGTTTTTTCTCATCCTATGTAAAGAAATGGAAGAGGAAGTACAAATGCAGATTAAACCTGGAAGAGGTTTCTGACTTTTCAGTCCTGCAGCACGAATTCTGTAATCTTAATGGAGACCTGCTTGATTAAAGCAGGTCTTCTTCGTCAAGAGGCATCGCTCCGGCGTAACGGCGCCACTTGTCTATAAGAGCCGTCATATCCTCCGGCAAGGCGGAATCGAATCGTATAAATTTCCCGGTTGAGGGATGATCGAACCCTATGGTCTTGGCGTGAAGGGCCTGACGGGGGCAGATCTGGAAACAGTTGCCGATGAACTGCTTGTATTTGGAGTAGATGGTGCCCGTGCGAATCTCTCTGCCGCCGTACCTTTCGTCTGCAAAAAGAGGATGACCAAGAGAAGACATATGCACCCTTATCTGATGGGTGCGGCCTGTCTCCAGACGGCATTCCACTACCGTAACGAAGCCGAATCTCTCCAGCACTTTGTAGTGGGTTACGGCGGGCTTGCCAATCTCGGAATCGGGAGAATAAGCCTTGAAACTTGTTCTGTCCGACGGATTGCGGGCGATGTTGGCGTTTACAGTGCCCTCGTCTTCCTTTATGTTGCCCCAGACCACAGCCACATAGCTGCGTTCTATGCTGTGATCGAAGAACTGACGGGCCAGGTTCATCTGGGCTGCATCGTTCTTGGCCACTACAAGAAGACCGGAGGTGTCCATATCTATCCTGTGCACCAGAACACCCATACGCTCGTCGCTTTCTTCCCCGGGTGTAAGGCCCAGATGAAAGGAGAGGGCGTTTACAAGAGTGCCGGTAAAGTGACCGTGCCCGGGATGCACAACCATTCCCGCGGGTTTGTTCACTATCAGCACATCGTCGTCTTCGTAAACTATGTTAAGCGGAATATCCTCCGGAAGCACCTCGAACCCGTGCCTTTCGTAAGGCATCATAAAGCGGATTACATCTCCGGGGCGTACTATATAATTGGCCTTTACGGTCTTCTCCCCTACCTGAACGTAGTTGTTCTTTATGGCCTGCTGAATCCTGTTGCGGGAACTGTTCTCCAGATGGGAAGCCATAAAGCGGTCTATCCGCATAGGCTCCTGCCCCGGATCTACAACCAGCCGGAAATGCTCGAACATTTCCTGCAGCTGCTGTTCTTCGTCTTCGGGAAGGTCAACGTTTCTTTCCATACTTGGCAGGATCCAGGCTTAGATAAAGGGTGACACCGTCTCCCATTTTTGCGGGAACAGGCTTATAAACGGCCTCTGTTCCAAGCTCGGGGTCTGCCGGTTCCTCTTCTATCAAGGCAATGGGAGACTGGCGGTAAACCACGGCGTCAAGGCTGTCAGAGTAAGACTTTACAGTAGAATCGAACACCAGACCGGCAATATTCAGAGAGCTCTCCTGAACAAGATCTACAGCCCTAAGGTACTTGAGGCCTGCAACGTCAGGGATAAAGGTTGTGTTCTCACCCGGATTAAGGCCTATCTCCAGGTCTATCTTGGACAGGGTTTCTATCATAGTACCGGTTTCTATCTCCAGGCCCCTGTAAGTCTGCTTTAGCACGTTGTTGGTAGCTATATCCTTTACGTAGGTAAGGCGGCCAAGGGCAAGGCCCCTTGTAGAAAGTTCCGCCTTTGCCTGACGGAGCGAGTATCCCACAAGATTTGGCATACGCACTTTTTTAGGGGCTACCGAGTTGATGATGACCATTATCTTGCGGCCTTTCTTAACCTTCCCGCCTGCGGGCGGATTCTGGCTGTAGATAAGGCCTCTGCCAAGACGGCGGATATATACGGAGTCCCCTACTATAAGGTTAAGGCCCATACTCTCTGCAAGAGAGTCTGCCTGCTGCACTGTAATGTTCGTCAGATCAGGTACAACAAGTTCTTTTCCGTGTCTTGTTATTACTGACAGTGCTATCTTAAGCGCGAAAATAATTCCGAAGAAAAGAACCACGGCCAAAAGCAGGTTCTTAACCGACCTTCTGCGCAGGAATTTCTTAATTTTATCGGACTCCATAATTACTTGAATAAGAGTTTCATAAGACCATCGGCAAACAGGGAAAGGCCAATAAGCATAACGATGATGCCGCAGCCCCTGTTAATCCACATAAGCATACGCAGTTTTATTGTCTTCCTGATGTAGGCAAAGAGCATCGAATAGAAGAACCAATAGGTTACAGAACCTGCGGCAACGGCCAGGATAAGTGGCATTACCGCAAACTGGTTGCGCTCAAGGTTGATATTGAAGAGAGCCAGGAATGTAAAGATAAGAAGAAAAGCTCCCGGATTGGAGAAACCTATAGCCACGGCCTTCAGAAAGTCCTTCAGGGTAAAGCGGTTCTTTTTGTTTTCGCCGGTATTCCTGTCCATATTTTTGAACGGGTCCTTGAATGTCATTCCAGCGCCCATTCCCAAAACTATCAGACCGCCCACCAAAAAAATAATCATCTCGTTCTGGTGAACAAACTTTTCTACTACGGCAAAAGCGAAAATAGCAAGGGTGGCATAGGTTATATCAACCAGGGTTGCTCCCAGACCGGTAAGAAATCCAGCCAGATGGCCACTACATAACGACCTGTATATCACAAAAATAGCAAGAGGTCCAAGGGGAATAGAAGTACATATTCCCACACAGAAAGCTTTAATTATATCTACAAACATATTCACAAAAGTAATAATTATTTTTGATATATTTGCGGAGTATTGTTTTGGTATGGAAAATTCTAAACAACCTATAGCGCTGTTTCTAAGCGCATCTCTGACAAGCGCGGTCTTACTTTCATTGCCCTTCCTGGTAAATGGCCTGGGAATTTTTGCACTGATAGCCTTCGTTCCCCTGCTGTTTGCAGAAAAAATTGCTTCCGAGCGCGGGTGCAGGAAGTTCTGGCTTTGGCACTATGGCACCTTCGTACTTTGGAACGCCCTTTCCGTATTCTGGGTATGCAACGCCACCCTTGGAGGAGGGCTGTTCGCCATCTTTGCCAACGCCCTTCAGATGTCGCTTGTCTTCGGGCTCTTCAGGGCCTCAAGGAAGGTATTCCGCGGGGTTCTCCCCTACATCTTCCTGGCCGTAGCCTGGATAGCCTGGGAAAAATGGTACTTCGGCACACAGATTTCCTTCCCCTGGCTTGTACTTGGCAACGCCTTTGCCGGCAGCACCCACCTTGTGCAGTGGTACGAGTTCACAGGCAGCCTTGGCGGCTCGCTCTGGATATGGGCCTGCAACCTTGCTTTCTTCGGACTGCTCAGCGCAAAACTCTCCGGCAACTGTGCTTATTGGACAAAATGGGCCAAATGGTGCAGCAGGATAGGTCTTGTCCTTATTGTTCTGGGGCCGATGGTGCTGTCCCTTGCAATTTACCACTCCTACAGGCCGCAGAACTCTGGCGACCTTGAGGTTGTAATTGCACAGCCCAACTTCGATCCCTACCAGAAGTTTGGAGGGATGAGCCAGCAGCAGCAGAATATGATTGCCGCCAGCCTAATAAAGAAGGGATTGGCCGGGGTCGATACTGCCGCAAACGCCGTCCTTGTGCTTACCCCCGAGACCTTCACCCGCTACATTATAACCAATATGCCCCAGGAAGACCCCACCTTCGTCTATATGGACAAGTTGGCAGCGGGACGCCCCGGGACCAACATACTTCTTGGAGCGGCCACAAAGACTTATTACTTTGGAGAGGAGGCACCTTCCATACTGGCCTGGCCCGCAGGCACAGGCCAATGGTTCGAGACCCATAACTCCGCACTTATCCTTGACGGAACTGGACGGAGCCAGATCTTCCACAAGTCCAAACTCGTAGTAGGCACGGAACTCACCCCCTATCCCCGGATTTTTGTTCCCCTGGACAACTGGCTTGGAGGATATATGGCAAGAGACACCGGCCAGGAAGAGATTTCGCTTCTGGATGTAGTGGGCAAAGACGGACAGGTTATACCAATCGGATGCGCCATCTGCTACGAATCCGTTTACGGAGAGTATTGCACCGGCTATGTAAAAAAAGGCGCCAAGGCTATGACCATAATCACCAACGATGCCTGGTGGGGCGATACTCCCGGATACAGGCAGCATTTCAGATATGCCAGCCTTAGGGCGATAGAACTCAGAAGGGATATAGCAAGGTGCGGCAACACAGGAATATCGGGCATAATCAACAGCCGCGGAGACGTTGTTTGCTCCGGGCCCTGGTGGGAAGAAAGCGTTATCAACGGCACCATCGGCCTAAGCGAAAAAATTACTTTCTTCGTAGAAAACGGAGACATAGCGGGCCGCATATGCTCTTTCTTCTTCGTCCTGCTTATGCTTATATTCATAGCCAGGCTGTTTATTCCCGAACATCTCAGAAAATAATGAACGAGGCTTATATAGAAAGGACAAAACGCCTGCTGGGCCAGGAAATGATGGATAAGTTAGAAAAGGCGAAGGTTATCATCTTTGGCCTTGGGGGCGTCGGCAGCTGGTGTGCGGAGGGGCTTGTACGCGCCGGGGTTTCCCACATCACCGTTGTGGACGCAGACAACGTAGAACCTTCAAACATCAACAGGCAACTTATGGCAACCTCCAAAACCATAGGAATGCCCAAATCGGAGGCTTTGCGCCAGAGGCTGATGGATATAAATCCGGAGGCCGATATCACCGCTATTCAGGCGGTTTACAGCGAGGAAACATCGCCATCGTTCCATCTTGAGGAATATGACTATATCATAGACGCCATCGACAGTCTGAAAGACAAAGTAACCCTTTTAGCAGAAGCCACAAAGACTCAGGCCACCTTGTTTTCTTCGATGGGCGCTGCCTGCAAGATAGACCCCACCAAAATCAGGGTTGCCGAATTCTGGGAAGTAAGGGGCTGTCCTCTGGGCTTTGCACTTAGAAAAAGAATGAGGCAGAAGGGAACTCTACCTTCAAAGAAGTTCCTTTGCGTTTATGACGACGAGGTCCTGCCCAATCTTGGCGCACCTCTAAACGAGGGACCTGTCCAGACCCCGGCAGGCAAAAAAGCCGCGGTCAACGGGACCACGGCTCATATAACTGCTATATTCGGGATGACCCTTAGCGGCCTCGTCCTCCAGGACCTCTGCCGGGACCTCTACCGCCACCCATCGGGCCGCCCATAGGGCCGCGGGCATTCTTGAGGTTTCCGAAGTTTCCAAATCTGAAGGTTACAGAAAGCATTACGTACCTGCCCAGAGTGTTGTTCAATGTCTCTGTGTGGTAGTTTGCCGTATCCGTTACGTTAAGGTTCTTGGACTTGTTAAGAAGGTCGTAGGCCTTGA
>JBGVAW010000088.1:0-15738 GCA_045224955.1 Candidatus Cryptobacteroides sp. | reverse complement strand
ACTTGAACTCAATGTTCTCGCCCTCGGGCAGACGTACTGTGAACTCCTTGATAAAGGTAGCAACGTTCTTGTTGCTGATAACCTCGCACTCCAGTTTCTTAACGCTCAATGCAGAATCAGGAACGGCAATCTTAAGGTTGTCCTTAATCTTAACCTGGCAGCCAAGGCGCCAGTTGTCCTTAATCTGCTTGCGTGAGAAGAAGCCGGTCTCTGTAGGAAGAATCTCTCCGCCGCCTTCAAGAACTCTAACCTTGCACTGGCCGCAGTTGGCCTTTCCGCCGCAGGCAGAGGGAAGGAAAATTCCCTGGTCTGCAAGAGTGTGCATAAGGTCTCCGCCCTGAGGAACGTCAAGAACCTTCTTACCGTCATTGATATCTACTTTTACAGTTCCGGAAGGAGTAAGCTTTGATTTGATTACCAGCAAAAGGGCAACCAGAACCAATGTTACAACTACAATTGTTAAAACTGCACCTATAATAATATTAGTCATAGTCCTACCTCCCCGTTAAAGTGAAATACCCATAAATGTCATAAACGCCATGGCCATAAGACCTACGGTGATGAAGGTGATACCTGTGCCCTTGAGAGCTGCAGGAACCTTGGAGTACTGAAGTCTCTCGCGGATGGCTGCAAGGCAGACAATTGCAAGGAACCAGCCGATACCGCTACCGAATGCGTAGGTTGCGGCCTCACCGATGTTGGCGAATTCTTTCTGCTGCATAAACAGGGAACCGCCAAGGATGGCGCAGTTTACAGCAATCAGAGGAAGATAGATACCCAGCTGGCCGTAAAGGGCAGGGGCAAACTTTTCTACTACCATCTCTACTATCTGGGTGAAGGCGGCAATCACAGCGATGAAGATAATCAGGCTGAGGAAGCTAAGGTCTACGCCCCAGGGGTTGTTTGTAAGGAACCCGTTGATAAGGTAGTTTATAGGAAGTGTGCAGAGCAGCACGAAAATAACTGCAACACCAAGACCTGTGGCGGTCTTAACGTTTTTGGATACTGCCAGGTATGAGCACATACCAAGGAAGTATGCAAAAACCATATTGTCAACGAAGATTGACTTTACGAATAGATTGATATATTCCATAGTTCCGTGGTGTTAAGTTATTTCTCCTGAAGGTCTTTCTGGAAACTTCTCTGAACCCAGATGATACATCCGATGAGTATCAGGGCCATAGGAGGAAGAATTACCAGACCATTATTCATATAGCCGGCCTCGTAGAAGGACTCGGGGATAATTCTCATTCCAAGCAGGGTGCCGCTTCCAAGCAGTTCGCGGAAGAAAGCAACGATAACGAGGATGAGGCCGTATCCGGCGCCGTTTCCGATACCGTCAAGCAGCGAAGCGAAGGGCTTGTTGCCAAGGGCGAAAGCCTCTATACGACCCATCACGATACAGTTTGTGATGATAAGGCCAATGTAAACGCTGAGCTGTTTCTCTACAGAATAGGCAAATGCCTTCAGTATCTGATCTACAAGAATTACCAAAAGCGCTACTACAACCAACTGAACGATGATACGAACGCGGTTGGGGATAGTGTTTCGGAGGATTGACAATATAAGGTTGGCCAGTCCGGTAACGATGATTACCGATACTGCCATTACCAAAGCTCCTTTAAGCTCTACCGTTACGGCAAGGGAGGAGCAGATACCCAGCACAAGGACGGTAATAGGGTTGCCCTTGAGAATGGGGTTCAACAATGTATCTTTAATCTTTACGTCCATTTTCTATTCCTCCATTTTATGTGAGCCGGTAGGGCAGTTTTCGCATGCGCAACCAGGACATTCGCACTGGGCCTGTCCGGGATGGCAGTGACAGTCGCACTGGCAAGCCTCGCCGCAAGGGCAGAGGTTTCCGCAATTGCAATGGTTCTTGGCAGATGCATTGGCTGTGAAATAGGGAGCGTATGCCTTGAGCCAGGTAGCTACTGCTGCGCTAAGACCCTTGGAAGTCATAGTTGCACCGGTGATGGCGTCAACTTCGTTCTCTGCCTTTGCGTCCTTTACGATAGCGAATACAGGCTCTGCCTCAAAATTGGCAACCTTGCCCTGGAGAGATGCGCGGAATGCAGGATCGTCCTTGATCTTTGCACCAAGTCCGGGAGTCTCGCTCTCGTGATCGAAGTAGGCTCCGGCGATGGTTTTAAGGTCTCCCTGGAAGGCAACATAACCCCAGACGGGGCCCCAAAGACCGGCGCCGTAAACAGGAACCACGGTGGAACCGTTCTTGAAGATGTAAACAGGAAGCTCGAGCTTGGGCTCTGCGTTCTGTTTGAGGATTTCCCTGTTCTGAGGTTTGAGGTCGCTCATAAGCTCGATGTTGTCGCGTGATACGGAAAGGTCACGTACCTTCTGACCGGCTGCATCGATAACAAACGCCTCCTGAATCTCATTTGCATATACATCCAGAATCTGATCGTTTGTAGCAGGGGTGTCTTTATCCTGAACACCGGCAGCTGCAAGCATCTGGCTGATAGTCTCTGCCTTTACGTTGGCGTCCTGCATAGGTTTGAGAGCGCTGGATACAAAGGCAAGAATCGCTGCGACCAGCACGACTATGATGGTCGAATATACTACAGTATAAATATTTCCGTTGGTATTCATAGTCTTGCTGTTTAAACGAGGTCTGCTTTCTTAGCTCTCTTGGCAACGGCACGGGAAGTAACCACGTAGTCTACAAGAGGAGCGAATGTATTCATAAGAAGGATTGCCAGCATCATACCCTCTGCGTATCCGGGGTTGAAGAGTCTTACAACCACGCAGAGCGCACCGATAAGGAAGCCGTAAATCCATTTGCCGCACTCTGTCTGGGCAGAGGTTACAGGGTCGGTGGCCATAAATACGGTACCGAATGCGAAACCTCCCAGAAGGAGCTGATAGTATGCGGGAACATTGGTGATGCCGAAGGCGGTACCAAGCCAGCCTACGAACAGGGCGCCTGCAACGGAAGAAATCATAATCTTCCAGCTGCCGATGCCGGTCCAGAGAAGGATGGCTGCGCCAAGAAGGATGGCGATGATGGAGGTCTCACCTACGGAACCGGGAACTGTACCTACTACAAGGTCGGAGAGAGACCACTGGTCGGTAATGTTCTGAAGTCCGTTGGCAACGTCTCCGCTACGGTCAAGCATATGGGTAAGAGGAGTTGCACCTGAAGCGCCGTCGGGAAGGCCTGCGATCCAAGCCTGGTCTCCTGACATCTTGCTGGGATAAGAGAAGAAAAGGAAGGCGCGGGTAAGGAGGGCGGGGTTGAGGAAGTTCATTCCGGTGCCGCCGAATACCTCTTTTCCAAAGATAACCGCAAAAGCAACTGCAACTGCAAGCATCCACAGAGGAATGTCAACAGGAACAATGAGCGGTACAAGGAAACCGGTAACAAGGTAACCCTCGTTTACTTCTTCTCCTTTTATCTGGGCGCTGGTGAATTCTATGCCAAGACCCACAACGTAAGAAACTACGAACAGAGGAAGAACCTTCCAGAATCCGAACCAGAATTTGTTCATGAAGGTGGGGAGGTCTCCGTTAAAGAGGTCGTGCTGATAACCTACGTTCCACATACCGAAGAGGGCTGCGGGGATGAGGGCTATCACTACCATAATCATCACACGTTTGATGTCTATGGAGTCACGGATGTGCGCACCCTTGCGGGTTACGGTAGCAGGCACGCGCAGGAAGGTATCGAAAGCATCGTAGGTCGAATGAAGGAACCCAAGCTTTCCGCCTTTTTCAAAAAGGCCGGGTTTGTTTATATTCTCTTCCATAACTCTATGCCATTTCTTTAATCATAAGGTTGATACCGTCTTCCAGAATGGCCTGAATCTCATTCTTGGAAGGGTCTATAAACTCGCAAAGTGCAAGATCTTCCGGGAGAACCTCGTAGATTCCGAATTTCTCCATATTGTCGATATCACCGGCAAGGCAGGCCTTGAGCAGGTAGATAGGGAAAATATCGATAGGAAGAACCTTTGCATAAACATCTGACTGCACAAAAGCGCGAACGCCGCCGTGAGTATTGGTGTCGATAGGATATTTCTTCTTGCAGAGAAGCCAGGAGAAATAAGCCTTGCTGGAAGAGAACTGGCTTGTCCTGAAGGGCTTTGCCCAGCCAAGGAGCTCTCTTTCCGTGCCTTCGTGAAGAAGGGTTACCTGGTCGTCGAAGAAACCGAGGGAACCGTCTGCGCCTACATTTGTTCCGGTAAGAGCATTGCCGCTTACAAAGCGTACATCACCCTTGGAATTGTCTGTAAACTCTGCGATTTCCTTCATGTTGAAACCGGGAAGTGCCTCTACGTAGCAAGGCTCTTTAGCCTCGGGACCGGTGATGGCAACCTTTCTGGTAAGGTTGAGTTTTCCGGTCTTGAGCAGGCGGCCAATAGCTGCAAGGAGCACCAGGGAAACAGTCCATACGGTCTCACCCTTGCGGATGGGGGATATGTTGGCAATCTGTACACCAACGTTTCCTGCAGGATGCTTTCCGCTTACGGTGAAGATGCGTGCGTTCTCCAGCTTGTGGAAAGGAGAGCTGCCGGCAGTCTTTGCGTTGAGGCAAAGCACTACACCGCCGTCGGACAATTTTGCCAGAGCGTCAATACCGGCCTGGATGTTCTCTGCTTCTGCACCAAGAGTGTACTCGGTGTCTGCTGCAAGAGGAGCGGTAGAGAAAGCCGAAACAAAGATAGCTTTAGGCTTTAGCTCCGGATTGGCAATGATTCCGTAAGGCCTCTGAACAAGAGCTACCCAAAGGCCGCTCTTCAGAAGGAGTTCTTTAACTTGCGCTGCTTCGAGTGAGGCGGCGTTTTTAATGCCGAAATCTACGGCTTCACCGGCCTTGTCCGCTTTGATGCGAACCTCAAGCAACTTTCTCTTCTCACCTCTGACGATCTGCTCTACCGTTCCGCTAACCGGGCTGGTAACCAGAATGTCAGGGCACTGTTTGTCTGCCAGAACAGGCGATCCTGCCAGAACCTTATCGCCTTCGCGAACCAGGAGACGGGGCGCAAAGCCCTTGAAGTCAGTGGGTTTAACGGCGATAATGTCAGGCTCTATCGTCTTTCCGGTCTTGAGGATTGCTTCGCCCAGCAGGGGAATGTTCAATCCACGTTTCAGATTGATGTTGTTTGACATTATGTGTGGTTTATAAAATTGTTGTAATTTCTACACAATAGGCGACAAATTTACTTAAAAAAAGTCATAATCGGAGAGGATTTTGAAGATAATATTTAAAAGATAATATTTACTTTTGTAACGATAATACTATAAGACGGAGCAATTATCTTAGAATGGCTGTTATGCAGACGAATGAACAAGTGATTTTAGGGAATCTGGATCCCACTCAGAGAGAGGCGGTTGAATGTTTGGACGGCCCTGTTTTGATAATTGCCGGCGCAGGCTCGGGAAAGACAAGAGTGCTCACTTCCAGGATAGCCTATCTTTTGTCCAGGCAGCAGGAACCGTCCCGCATTCTGGCGCTTACCTTTACCAGGAAGGCCGCTGCGGAAATGAAGGAAAGGATAGCCTCTATGGTGGGGGACAGGCTTGCAAGATACCTTGTAATGGGCACCTTTCACTCTGTCTTTGTAAGATTCCTGAGAGACTATGCCGATGTCCTGGGTTATCCCAAGGATTTCACCATCTACGATACATCGGACTCCGTAAGCGCCATAAAGCACTGTATCAAGGAGTTGGGCTTGGACGACAAAGTCTATAAACCCAAGGAGGTTCTGGGCCGCATATCGATGGCCAAGAACAATTTATACACTGCGGCCGATTATGCCGCAAATACCGCGGCCATCGCCAACGACCGTAACGCCCGCAAGGGAGAGATTTACCGCATCTACGCCGCTTATCAGCAGGTTTTATTCTCTTCCGGAGTGATGGATTTCGATGACATTCTCGTGAATATGAACATCCTCCTGAAGAAAAAGGATGCCTCCGGAGCAGATATCTTAAGCCAGATTGCAGGGCGGTTTGATTATATTCTGGTCGATGAGTACCAGGATACCAACTATGCCCAGTATCTGATAATAAGGCAGTTGAGCAAGTTCCACGGCAATATCTGTGTGGTTGGGGACGACTCCCAGTCCATCTATGCCTTCCGCGGAGCCAAAATAGAGAACATACTTAATTTCAGGAAGGACTATCCCCAGGCAAAAACATTCGCGCTGGAAAGAAACTATCGGTCCACAAAAACAATTGTGAATGCTGCCAATTCTCTAATTGCCAAGAATGTGGCCCGCCTGCCAAAAAATTGTTTTTCCGATGGTGCCACAGGGGAGGTCATAGATGTCATAAAGGCTTACGACGAGAGGGAGGAAGCCTCTCTCATATCGTCTTCCATAGTGCGCAGGATACAGTCTCAAGGTGCAGCATATCAGGATTTTGCTATTCTTTACAGGACTAATGCCCAGTCGAGGGCGCTGGAGGAGGCTCTTCGCAGAAGGAACCTTCCGTATGTGATTTTCTCCGGCAATTCTTTCTACGAGAGGGCGGAGGTAAAGGATATGATGGCTTATTTCAAGCTGATAGTGAATCCAAAGGATGACGAGTCTTTCCGCCGCGCCGTGCAGAAGCCTGCCAGAGGAATCGGAGACACAACCTTGGCCGCTCTTTCAGAAGTTGCCGCCAAACTTGGAAAACCGCTTTGCGAGACGATAAGGGACGTGAATCTGGAGGAGAACGGACTTAAGAAGGCTGCCGCCCAGAGGCTTGTGGACTTCGTGAAAATGATTTATGCCCACAATGCAAAAATGTCCGTAAAAGATGCCGGTGAAATGGCAGTTTCCATAGGCAATGAATCCGGACTCTACCGTTTCTTCAAGGAAGATACCTCCATAGAGGGCCAGTCCAGAGCCGCAAATATAGAGGAACTTATAAACGGTGTCAGAAGTTTTGTAGAAGAGCAGAATAACAATTACATAGAAGACCTTATGGCCGAGGGTACGGTCAACGATGCATCTGAGGTCCTTCCGGACAGCCTGCCTGTAGTTACCCTGGGGGACTATCTGGAGAATGTATCGCTTCTCAGCGCCACAGATGTTTCTGACGAGGACTCGATGAACAAGATTGCCCTTATGACAGTGCACGCCGCCAAGGGCCTGGAGTTCCCCTATGTCTATGTGGCCGGAATGGAAGAAAATCTCTTCCCTGGAGGAGGTATGCTTATCTCGCCCGCAGAACTGGAAGAGGAGAGACGTCTGTTCTATGTGGCTATGACAAGGGCGCAGAAGGCCCTTGCCGTATCGTTTGCAGACAGCAGGATGCGCAACGGACGTCACGAATCAAACTCTCCAAGCCGTTTCCTCAGGGAGGTGGACGGCTCCTATCTTTCACGTCCAATTGCCGGAGGAGTCTTTACGGAGGGTCCGTCACCGTCTTCTTCTTTGTTCGGCGGAGGACATTCGAGGTTTTCGAAGCCTTCGTTCTCTGCCCCGCAAAGGCCGGCTGCCCCGCAAAGGCCCGTAACTCCGTCCCCGGCGCCCCGCTTTACTCCGCATCCGGCTGCAGCGCCGTCGGTGGATGCCAACTTCGAGCCCGTATCTCCTTCTGCACTTAAGGCCGGAATGCATATAGAGCATAACCGCTTCGGCTTCGGAGATATTCTGGAGATTTCCGGAGACGCATCGGATCTTAAGGCAAAAATAAGGTTCGACGGCTATGGAGAGAAGGTTCTTCTACTAAGGTACGCCAAGATTCGTATCGCTGATTAAAAAGTGACTTTTAAAGATTTGTGAAAATTTTTCTCAAGATTTGTCAATTGTACGAATCTTGAGAAAAATGTCATCTCCGGTTTATAGTTTTGCCCCAACCGAATATCGGACAAACCTAAAATCAGAGAGTATGAAAACAAAAGATTTTCTAATGGCATTTGCCGCCGCTTCGGTCCTGGCGATTGCCGCGTGCGATTACGAAACTGAGGATTCTTCCAATGTGGGAACCATCAGCCTAAGTCTTTCAAATTCAATCTTTACCAAGGCTGTCCCGGATTCCAGCCAATTCATCCTGGAGGTAAAGTCTTCCGGGGGCAAAACCGTGTACAGCGGCCGATACGGCGACGCTCCTCAGGTGTTCAGGGTGGCAGAGGGTACTTACTCCGTTGCCATATGGTCTGCGGAGCAGAAAAAGCCGGAATTCGAGGCTCCTGTTTATGGGGACTCGCAGCTTGTAAATGTGCTTCCCGGAAACACGGTAAACGTAACGCTGGACTGTACCTTGCAGAATTGCGGAGTCAAGCTTATCATCGATGAGTCATTCATTAAAAACATTCCCGACGGGGCCCTTGTGCTGAAAAGCAAGGAGGGGAGCCTGCTTTACGCTTACAGGGAGCAGAGGATTGCTTATTTTCTGCCTGGCGAGGTTTCTCTTGTACTGACAAGGGGAGGCACGGACAAAACACTTATTTCCAGGAAACTGTCTGCCAGGGAGGTGCTGCGCCTGAAGGTTCAGACTACGGATGCGGCGCCTGAGTCCGGGATAAGCGTGAATGTGGATACTTCCGTAAACTGGCTGGACGATACTTTTGTGATTGGAGGGGGCGGAGGCACCAAGGTTTACGATGTGGCTACTGCCCGCGGGATGGAGGGAACTTCCGGAGTGTGGGTTTACGGCTACATAGTTGGGAACATAAGCCCTTTCCTGGCAGTATCGTCCCAGACAAACCTGGCAATTGCGGGCAAGACCAGCGTCACTGAAAAAAGTGCCTGTATGTCCGTAGAGTTGCCAAAAGGCGCCCTGAGGGACGCCTTGAATCTGGTTTCCAACCCCGGTAATCTGGGCAGGAAGTTATTTGTTAAAGGAGATATAATCAAGTATTACAGCATCCCCGGAGTAAAGAACATATCCGAGTGGGCCCTTGATTCTCCTCCTTTTTAGTATCCGAACACCTCTTCCAGGGTAAGCACTTTTACGGGACCCTTCTTGCGGCAGAAGGCAAGGTCAAGATCGGAAGTGTCGCCGACTATGCCATAGACATAGGTGCGTCCTGCAATCCACTTGCTTACTACGGCCTCCAGGTCTTCCATTCCCAGGGAACTTAGCTCGGTGAATATCCTCTTGTCCAGGGGCTCGTCAAGATTAAGCTCTTTGTCTGCCTTGTACCTGTAGAGGACGTCTGCGCCGGTGCGCCTGAGAGTCCTGTAGTAGTTGTCCAAACTTGTAAGAGCTATCTCGAGGGCCTTCTGGGAGCGGGGCATATCGTTTATGATTTCATCGAACCCGGTGACGGCCTTTGCCAGTTTGTCATTTTGCGAGGCTATGGTTGCCCTGAAGCTGGTTGTGCCTCCAACGTGGGAAGGTGTACTAAGGCGTGCACCGGCGCTGTAGGCAAGGGCGCGGGCTTCCCTCATCTCCTGGAATACCACGGAGTTCATTCCACCGCCAAAGTACTCGTTGAAAAGGGTGATGGCCGTATTTTCTGAAGGGTCGAAGCCCTCGCCTCTGTTAGAGTACTGTATGTAGTTGAACTGGCGGGCCTTGTAAGGAGCTATGAACACCTTGGATTCCGGTGTCTGCTGCATAGCGGCATATACTTTCTCAAGGTGCCCGGGAGCCTCGACAACCTTGTGGCATTTGTCCAGCAGGGCGAAGAGTTCATCCTTTGTCATTGGTCCGTAGTAAAGGATGCTGTGCTCCTTAACGGCAAGTTCTTTAAGGCTGGAGAGAAGTTTATTTCCGTCCAGGGCCAGCAGGGCAGGGTTGGTGAGAGTAGTCTTGCGGATGTACTCCGGCCCGTATATAACATAATCGCTCAGGGCTCTGCTGCAGGCTCTCTGATTAAGTTTGGCGTCTGCGCGGCTCTTGATGATGTCTCCCTTGAGTCCTTCAAGAATGGCCTCGTCGCCGGTAGCGTTGTAGAGCAAATCTTCAACTATCAGGGTTGCCTCGGAGATGTTTTCTGAAAGGCCGTTGAGGGATATCTCCGTAGAGCTGTCGCCGGCAAAGAAACTAAACGAGCAGGCAAGGCCGTACATCTGGCTGGCTATCTCTTCTGCGCTGCGGGTGGGAGTTCCAAGATAGGACAGATAGTCGGTGGCTATGCTCAGCGAAGGATCGTTAAGAACGCCGCAATCGTAAGAGAATGTGAGATTTGCGATATCGTTAACCGTGTTCTGCTTGTAGAGAACTTCCAATCCTTTGTAGGAGAGTACGGACATATCCTTGTTGTAGTCAGTGAATACTGGCTCAATGGGGGCGGGAACGCTTTCCTGGATTTCTGTAAGGAAGGCGCTGCGCTCGTCCCTGTTGGTTACGATAGGGGTAATCTTGGGCGCGTCAATCTTTTTGATGGAGGTGTCCTCGCCAAGGTGTTTATAAACGACGGCGTAACCATCGCCAAGATACTCATTTGCCCAGGCGGTCACATCTTCCTTTGTAAGGCTGCAGAGGCGGTCGGTCTTTCCAACCTCATCGGCCCAGGAGGTGCCGTTGATGAAAGCATCGACATAAAGCATAGCCCTGCTGCTGTTGTTCTGGAGTTCGCGCATCTTGTCCAGTTTGATGTTGTTGGCAACTCCGGTAAGCAGGCTCTCGTCAAACTCTCCGCCACGGAGCTTCTCTATTTCCTGAACCAGAACGGCCTGTACTTCTTCCAGAGTCTGGCCTTCCTTGGGGAAACCGCCAAGAATCAGCACACCGTAGTCGGTAAGCGTATAAGGGAAGCAGACAGCTCCGTTAAGTTTCTGCTGCTGAACCACATCAAGGTCTATAAGACCTGCCTGGCCATTGTAGAGGAGGGAGCAGGCAAGTTCTGCGGTCTCGCTGCCTTTCTGCGATGAGCCGGGAATGCGCCAGCCAATGAGTACGAACTCGGAGTCGTTGCCCAAAACGTCGGTCTTGACAGGGGCCTTAAGTGTATCTTCCTTCTCGTATACAAGTTGGGGGATATCGGGATTGGGCTGCCAGTCGCCGAAGTATTTTTCTATGGTTGCAACCATCTCGTCGGGATCAAAGTCTCCGCTTAGGCAGATGGCGCAGTTGTTGGGAACGTAGTATGTATTTTTCTGGTTGATGATGGCTGTGATGGACGGATTCTTAAGATGCTCCTGGGTGCCAATAACAGTCTGCGTTCCGTAGGGATGATTCTTGAAGAGGGTGGCGAAAAGGGATTCCAGAGCCTTTTCCGAATCGTCTACGAGGGTCATATTCTTTTCCTCGTAAACTGCCTCAAGTTCTGTGTGGAAACCCCTTACTACCATATTCTTGAACCTGTCGGCCTGCACGCGGGCCCAGTTCTCTATCTGGTTGGACGGGATGTCTTCCTGGTAGCAGGTTACATCGTTGGAAGTGAAGGCATTTGAGCCCTCGGAACCTATAAGCGCCATCATCTTGTCATACTCGTTTGGTATGGCAAGTTTGGAGGCCTCGTAGCTAACGGAGTCTATCTTGTGATAAATCTCCTCGCGAAGGGCCGGGTCAGTGGTCTTTCCGTAAACGTCGAAGAGCTGCCTTATTTCTTCCAGCATAGGCTGCTCGGCCTCGTAATCCATAGTTCCTACGCTTTGTGTTCCCTTGAACATAATATGCTCCAGGTAGTGGGCAAGTCCGGTATTGTCTGCGGGATCGTTCTTTCCGCCTACGCGAACGGCTATATAAGTCTGGATTCTGGGCTTTTCCTTATTCACGGACATATATACTTTAAGCCCGTTGTCAAGAGTGTAGATTTTCGTGTCCAGAGGGTCGCCGCCCACAGTCTCGTATTTATGTGAGCAAAGCGAAAGGCCGCACATCAGAATGACTCCTGCAGCGGCAAGTAAAAGAATTTTTTTCATACCTATTCTGTTGACAGTTTTGGGTACAAAAATATAAAAAAGTTGTATATTTGCACACCGAAGCAAGCGGAATTAGCTCAGTTGGTAGAGCGGCGGCTTCCCAAGCCGCAGGTCACGAGTTCGAACCTCGCATTCCGCTCTTTTTTTGTGTCGATATGTCTGCATCCGGGATAAAGAAATTAGTTATCAGCAACGAGGAAATGTTTTCGCAGGTAGATGCATTTCTTACCCAGGGAAGGACAGTGACAATTCCCGTCAAGGGTCTGAGTATGTTGCCTTTCATTGTGGGCGAGCGGGATTTGGCAGTTCTGGAAAAATCAGAGGTTTACAAAAAAGACGATATTGTCCTTTTTTGCCTTGGCGGCAGATGGATATTGCACAGGATTATAGGATTTGAGGCCGATGGCGCCGTGGCCGTCATCCGCGGAGACGGAGTTCTGTCTTCTACGGAGCACTGCCCGATGGGGAAGATTTCCGGCAAGGTGGTAACAATATTGAAAAAAGGTAAAAAAACCATCAACCCGTATTCCCGTACAAGTAAACTGGCCCTGAGGGTTTGGAATTTTTTACGTCCGATGCGCCGGTACATATTATATATTTACAGGCACCTGCCCTGGATGAAAAAGTATTTTGTCAAGATTTGAACTTTAGTATATGAAAACAAATAGCAATTTTGTTCTTAGAACCATCATAGGCCAGAATGTCCTTGTCGCAGAGGGCGCCAATGCCGTAAATATGAGTTCTATCATTCATCTTAACGACAGCGCCGCTTATCTCTGGACCTCCGTTCAGGGAAAGGAGTTCACGGTTGAGACTCTGCGCGACCTTCTTCTGGACAGATATGAGGTTGATGAGGCTACTGCCGCTGCCGATGCGGCCAAAGTGGCCCAGACCTGGGAAGAATACAAACTTTTGCAATGAAGTACCTCAGGTGGCTCTATACCAACTCCAAGGGAGTTAGGCCGGCGATAGTCCTGAACGTTGTTCTGGGACTCGTCTCCATAGGGTGCAGCCTGTTTTTTATAGACTTATGCCGCTCTCTGATAGATGCGGCCGCAGGCGGAGCTCCTATGAGCAGCCTGGTTTTGCCTGCAGCAGCCGTCTGCCTTCTGCGCCTGGCCAGGATAGGGATTCTGGCACTGTCGTCCCGATACGAAAATATCTCCTACGCCAGACTCAACTTCAATATCCGAAGCCGTCTGTTCTCCAACCTTCTGCAATCGCAGTGGATGGGCAAGGAAAAAATGCATTCCGGTGATGCCCTGAACCGCCTTTTCTCCGATGTGGATACCGTTACTAAGGTGGTCAGCCAGGATATCCCCTCTCTTTTCGTGACGGTTTTCCGGCTTGTCGCAGCCATACTGTATATGTCTTTCCTGGACTATCGGCTTGCCCTTGTAATCGTGGGCGTGTCGTCCCTGCTTCTTCTGGCCGGGAAGTTCTTCTTCCGCCGCCTTCGCAAGCTTAACAGGGACATAAGGGATACGGAGAGCGCAGTGCAGTCACATATTCAGGAGAGCATCCAGAACAAGACCCTGCTTCTTTCGCTGGAGATGGAAAGGTCTGCGGAAAAAGACCTCGAGGGCCTTCAGAACGAGGAATACGGCCAGATTATGCGCCGCACCAACTTTAATATCTGGAGCAGGGTAGCCATAGGCCTCACCTTTGCCTTCGGCTATCTTATCTGCTTCCTTTGGGGAGTTTCCGGAATAAGCGCCGGCGTTGTGACCTTTGGCGTGATGACGGCCTTCCTCCAGCTTGTGGCCCAGATTCAGCATCCTCTTGTGAACCTTACCCGGGAGGTCCCGTCCCTCATATATGCAACCACCTCCATCGACAGGCTTATGGAACTGGAAGACCCTATTATGGAAGAGGAGGGCGACCCTGTAAGAATCCCGGCCCCTTCGGGCCTTAGGATTAAGGATTTGGTATTCAGGTATGCCGATGGTGACAGGGATATTTTCAGCGGATTCAGCTATGATTTCGCTCCCGGCAGCAAGACAGCGATAGTGGGAGTTACCGGCATAGGAAAGAGTACTCTTATCCGTCTTATGCTCAGTCTTTTAAGGCCTATTTCCGGCAGTCTTACACTCTATGGCCCGGGTGGGGAAGAGGCAGTTTGCAGCGCACTTACAAGGAATAATTTCTCCTTTGTTCCCCAGGGAAATTCCCTGCTTAACGGAACTATAAGGGACAATCTTCTCCTTGGTAATCCATCGGCCACCGACGAGCAAATGTACGAGGCTCTGGATGCCGCTCAGGCTGGTTTCGTAAGGGAACTTCCGGAAGGTCTGCTGTCCCGCTGCGGAGAAAAGGGTTCCGGCCTAAGCGAGGGCCAGGCCCAGAGGATAGCCATAGCCAGGGCCCTTCTGCGCCCCGGAAACATCCTTTTGCTGGACGAGTTCAGTTCTTCTTTGGATCCGGAGACGGAACTGGCATTAATAAAAAGTCTTACCGGTGGGGTTGCCAAGGGTAAGACTATGATATTCATAACTCACAGGGATGTCGTCAACGACTACTGTGACAATGTCCTCAAGCTTTAATTACTCTATCTGAGGCTTGCCGTCGTCAGGACGTGCAAGGTCTTTTACAAACTCTTCGGATATCTTTCCTTCCTGAAGCGCATCGTATTCTTCACGGTGCCTGTAAATATCTATCGCAGTGTAGATTGCGGACATCATTGAGCGAGGATCTGCCTCGTCGCGGCCGGCCATTTCAAAGGCTGTTACGTGGTCCGGAGACGTGCGGACGATAGGAAGTCCGGCCGTGTAGTTGACACCGTTCTCAAAGGAAAGAGCCTTGAAGGGTGCCAGCCCCTGGTCGTGATACATTGCAAGGGTAGCGTCGAACTTGGAATAATTTCCAAGGCCGAAGAAACCGTCAGGAGAGTAGGGGCCGAAGGCCAGGATGCCTTCTTCTATTGCCTGCTGAACTGCGGGAAGGATGATTTTCTGCTCCTCGTCGCCCATAAGGCCGCCGTCGCCGCAGTGGGGGTTGAGTCCCAGGACTGCAATCTTTGGGCTGTCAATGCCAAAATCCCTGCGCAGGGACTTGTCCATAAGACGCAGTTTTCTGAGTATCTTTTCCTTGGTGATTGAGCCGGGTACCTGGGATAGGGGAATGTGACCTGTCACAACACCGACCTTAAGGGTCTCGCTAACCATTATCATTGTGTGCTCCTCAGCCTGGAATTCGTGCTCCAGATACTCTGTATGGCCTGTGTACTTGAAGCCTTCCTGAGTCATCGTCCTCTTGTTGATAGGGGCTGTCACGAGTATGTCTATAACTCCTTCCTTAAGGTCTTTTACAGCCCTGTCCAGAGAGATGATGGCTGCCCTTGCAGATTCTCCGGAGGCTTTGCCTGGTTCTACGTAGGTGCTCTCCGGCAGACAGTTGAGGATGTTTACCTTCTTGGGTTTTGCCTGGGAGGCATCGTTGATGACGTAAGTGTCTATCTGGTCGATATTGTGGAGGGTTTTCTTGTAGAAGCCGAAAATCTTGGACGATCCGTACACCACAGGGGTGAAGGACTCCAGAATCCTGGAATCCGCCAGGGTTTTGATTATAACTTCGTATCCGATTCCGTTACCATCGCCCTGGGTAATACCCACCAAAAGTTTTCTATTGCTCATCGTATAAATTGTTCGTTAAAGTAGTGTTCAATTCTTCATATCCGGTGTCGGCCGGTAAATTCTCCTTAAGCCTGGCTTCTACTGCAATGGTGTCGCATCTTTCGTTCTCCGGATGCCCGTCGTGTCCCTTGATCCAGTAAAATTTCACGTTGTGGGCCTTGTAAAGAGGCAGGAACCGTTCCCATAGGTCCTGGTTTTTCTTGCCCTTGAAGCCTTTTCTGACCCAATCCTGCAGCCATCCTTCGTTTATGGCTTTTACCACGTAGGAGGAGTCGCTGGTAAGGTGTACCGTGCTGCCCGGCCATTTAATCGCTTCCAGCGCCTTTATCACGGCCAGG
>JBGVAW010000087.1:0-8795 GCA_045224955.1 Candidatus Cryptobacteroides sp. | reverse complement strand
CAGATAGGGGTGGCTATGTTTCCAGGAATCCGTTATTCTCCCGCCACTGTTTAGGGGTTACGCCAACCGTAAGGCGAAACTGCCTGTGAAAGTTGGATTTATCCTTAAAGCCAAGGTCTTTGGAGATTTCGTCTATTTTAAGGCTCCTGTCTTCCAGGAGCCTCTTTTTTGCTTCCTCCATCCGGTGAGCGTTTATCCAAAGCCTGAAGTCGGTACCCATCCGGCTAAAATAGGAATGGGCCTGTTCCCTGCGCAAACCAGTGTATTTAAGCATATCAGCATAAGAAAAATCGAACCTCCAGCTGTAGCTGTGGTTCAGCCATTCTTCCATTTTTTCCGATACTTCGTCAACAGAGATTTTAACTTTCGGGATGATGGCGGGCATACTTAGTCCAAGGGATTTTCTTAGGTCCCTTTGATTGATTCCGAACAGAAAAAATAATTGGTGTCTGGGGAGTTTAAGTTGCAGTACTATCCTGTCTGCAAGACTTGGTTGAGCGGCTTTTCTTTTCATAATAAAAAAGTTTGTAACACGCAAAGTATCAACCATTACAAAAATACTGAAAATTTGTTTAAATTTGCAAATCATTCAATTAATAACCATTATGTTTGAAAATCTGAGCGAAAGACTTGAGCGGTCGTTTAAAATTCTTAAAGGAGAAGGAAAAATTACGGAGATAAACATCTCCGAAACCATTAAAGATATCCGTCGCGCCCTTTTGGATGCGGACGTAAGTTATCCTGTTGCAAAAGATTTCTGCGAGAGGGTTAAAACCAAGGCTATTGGCCAGAACGTAATTACTGCCGTACGTCCTCAGCAGTTGATGGTGAAGATAGTAAGGGACGAGCTGGCAGAGTTTATGGGCAGCTCTTCCTACGACATCAACATCAAGGGCAGCCCTGCAGTTGTGCTCGTAGCCGGTCTTAACGGTTCCGGTAAGACAACTTTCTCCGGAAAGCTTGCGCTTCATATAAGGAGCAAGAAGGGACTGAAGGTTCTCCTTGCAGCCTGCGATACCTTCAGGCCTGCGGCCATTGAACAGTTGAAGGTCCTGGGCCAACAGGTAGAGGTTCCGGTTTACATAGAGGAAGGCGTTAAAGATCCTATCCGCATTGCAAAAAATGCAGTTAAGCACGCAAAGGACAATGGATATTCCGTTGTTATCGTGGATACCGCCGGACGTCTTGCAGTGGATCAGGAGCTGATGGACGAGATTTCTGCCCTTCACAAGGCAGTATCGCCCACGGAAACCCTGTTCGTAGTGGATGCAATGACCGGTCAGGATGCTGTGGAGACCGCCAAGGCCTTTAACGACAGGCTTGACTTTGACGGTGTCGTACTTACCAAGATGGATGGTGATACCAGAGGCGGTGCCGCCCTCAGTATCAAGGCAGTGGTGGGCAAACCTATCAAGTTTGTTTCTACGGGAGAGAAGATGGAGGCCCTGGACGTGTTCCATCCGGACCGTACCGCAGACAGAATCCTGGGTATGGGAGATATCGTTTCCCTGGTAGAGAAGGCTCAGGAACAGTATGACGAGCAGCAGGCCCGTGAACTTAAGAAGAAATTTGCCAAGGATCAGTTTACCTTTATGGACTTCTACAACCAGATTCAGCAGGTTAAGAAGATGGGTAACATTAAGGACTTGGCATCTATGATACCCGGCGTTGGCAAGGCCTTGAAGGATGTCGATATAGACAATGATTCTTTCAAGGGCGTAGAGGCGATAATTATGTCTATGACCCCGTACGAGCGTGAACATCCGGATGTAATAAACGGCAGCCGACGCAAGCGTATTGCCGATGGCTCCGGAACTTCCATCCCCGAGGTGAACCGCCTTATAAAGCAGTTCGAAGGCACCCGCAAGATGATGAAGACCGCAATGTCCGGGAACCTAATGCAAAAAATGAAAGGCTTCCGCCATTAAAATATCCAATGTCTATGAACAAGAAAACACTCGCAAATTTTAAGGAATCATATGTGGTTCCTGTAGTTTTGGAGATTGATTCTGAAACCGAAGAATGTATTGCGGCCTCTACTGGGCATAGTCTTAATGACTTCGACAATGACAATCTTCTGGATGACGATGAAGATTTTAGTTAGGAGGACAATGCTATGAAGAAATTTTTCATTCTTGCTGCAATCGCAGCCTTTTCCGCCGGAATAGCTTGTTCCAAGGAAGAAGAACAGATAGATGACGTAGCAAATGTTATAAGAGAGAAAGTCACTATCTCCGCAACTCTTACAGACCCCGCCACCAAGGTGGTTTATTCTGCAAACGGAACCGGTCTGTCACTTGTATGGGACGAGGAAGACAAACTCCTTGTAGTAAACCACGACAGTCCCGGAACAGACCCGCAATTCTTCACCATCGACAATGAATCCGTTGGCAAAAAGACTGCAAAGTTCGTTGGTTTGCTTCCTCAGGGTGCAACATCGTACGATGTGTCCGTGGTGCACGCAACGTCTGACTACAGCGCCCAGATACAGTTACAGGACGACGATATGGAACACCTGGAGTATGTAGCCAGCGCAATCGACGTTACCGATATTTCCAATGTTACCCTGGATGAACTTTCGGGCATTCTTGGGATTACGGCTCTTCTTCCGGAAAGTGTAACCGGCACTGTCACTTCAGTAGATATCACTGCCTATGACAAGACTGACGCTACGTTGGCCACTCCTTCCAATATATTCTTCGGAGGAAACAAGCTTACCATAAGTCTTGGCGCAAACACCGACGTAGAGTCTGACGACATCCTTAAGCTTTATGCCACCATTCCCGGCAGGAACGATGTCTTTAGCAATACGGCACTTGTCATTAAATTCAACACTAATGTTGCGGCACACAGCGTATATACCCGCTATGTAGAATTAAAGGACAATTTAACCCTTGACGCAGGTAAATACCATACCCTTAAGATCAATTGCTCCCAGGCCGCCAAGCACGCAGGTAAAGCCGATGCTGACGGAACAAGTGCAGAAAAGGCCTATCTCGTTGGTGATAAGTACCAGATGAAGGCAATGAGGAGCCTGATGCCCCTTAACGCCAAGACATACTTTAAGATGGTGGCCGATATAGACCTTAACAACGAGGCCTGGACGGCACTTAATTATGACGAGAACTTCAAGAGAGAAATAGACTTTGACGGACAGAACCACGTTATCTCCAAGCTCTCTGCCTCCGGCACCTACGCCAGCTTTACCGGGGTTCTTTACGGCACGCTAAAGAACGTAATCTTCGATAACGCCACCATCTCCGGCTCGTCCAAGAAGGGCGTTGTGGCCGGCTTCCTTGGAACCACAGGAATTCCCGCTATCTGCGAGAACGTGATTGTAAGGAACTCTACAGTTAGCGGAAGCAGCTACAGCGGCGGCTTTGCAGGACACGTACGTACTACTGGCACCGTTACAGGTTGCTCTGTTATAAATACTACAGTTTCTACTACCAATAGTCATGTGGGAGGCTTTGCCGCTTACACTGATATTACCGGAGATGATAGATACGAGGTTCCTACCCGCTTCAGGGACTGCCACGTAGTGGATGTTACCGTAAAACAGGAGTACGCCTCTGCCACATCTAACTTATCTACCGGCGGCTTCTTAGGCGGCGCAGGTACAGGAAACGAATTTACAGGCTGTACCGTCAAGGCCACTGTAACTGCAAATAAGGCAGCCATTAAGGAGGTCGGAGGCTTCGTTGGCAAAGTTAGCTACGCCTGCCCCACATTCCGTGACTGCCACGTGCTGGAAGGCTCTTCTGTAGAAGGCAAGGGCGCTCACGTCGCAGGCTTTGCAGGCTATTCTTTAGTAGCCGCTTCTTATACCAATTGCTCCTCTGCAGCAAACGTAACAAATGAGTCAGAGTACACAGGAGGTTTCGTAGGTTATTCAGACGGTGCATCCTCCTATGATAATTGCTATGCCTCCGGAAATGTATCCACTTACAAGCACGGCGGCGGCTTTGTGGGCCTTGCAGAAAACTCTTCATTCACAGACTGCTACTATATAGGCGGTACAGTTACAGAAAAGGCCAGCGGTAAGAGCCAGAGCGGCGGTTTCTGCGGATATGTAACCACTGGAACTTCCTTCCGAGGCTGTTATGTAAAGAATGCTACGTTTACTTCTAATTCGGGCACTTATGTAGGCGGATTCGTGGGCCAGCTCGGTTATACATATCAGGGCAATAACAATATTCTTGTTTCCCAGTGCCACGTAGAAGGAACCACCGTAACCGGAAATACTAACTGCGGCGGCTTTGTGGGCGTGCAGTACGATAATGTTTCCTCCAGCTACGTTTCCGGTGGCAGCGTAACCGCAAAGAACGCACACTGCGGCGGTTTCAGCGGCTTTGTGCAGAACGGAAACCTTACCAATTGCTATTCCACTACCACGGTTAACGGCGGCAGCTATGCACAGATTGGCGGAATGGCAGGTATAGTATATGCTTCAAATATTTCTTATTGCTATTCTTCCGGTTCTGTAAGCGGAACAGGTGCAGACGTAGGAGCCTTTATCGGTCAGTGTGCAGTGCAAGGTGGTAATGTCGCCACTGTGCAAAACTGCATTGCCTGGACAGGAAGTTCCCTGCCTTTTGCCGCTACCAATACCGTTGGAGCCACCATTACTGACTGCTATGCCGGCAATTCCGGTACTTTGTCTTCTCAGGCAACCAATCTTGGATGGCCTTCTGCTTACTGGGACTTCTCCGACGCAGTGCCTGTGCTTCTGGAGAACCCCAACCGTATTAAAGCTATATTTATAGGAGACAGTATAACCTGGCAGTGGGCTACGATAGACCGCCCCTTCGCCAAGTCCAAGATGCTTATACCCATCGACCCTCTACCTTCTTATATGACTGTAAGCGGCTCCGATGTCATCGTTGACTTCCACCCCGGCTTCTTTACCGGCAACGGATACCTTGACAAGGGCGTGAGCGGGCAGAACACCACCCAGATGCTTACCCGCTTCCAGAAGGACATTGTAGACCTCAATCCTCAGGTAGTAGTCATTATGGGCGGAACCAATGACCTTGCCCAGGGCGTTAGCAAAGAGGATATCGTATCCAACATATCGACAATGGCCCAGATGGCTACAGAGGCCGGAATCAAGGTTATTCTTTGTACTGTTACTCCTTGTAATGATTCTTACTCCAGGCTTAGCGATCCTAAAACTAAGGGCGCTCACATCATTACGCTTAACAATATGATTAAAGAGGTGGCAATTGCAAATGGATATACCTGGTGCGATTACTGGACCTCTCTTGTAGATGAAGATGGCCTTGCCCTGCATCCCAATTATCGTCTGTACGACAATCTTCATCCCGGTCCCGATGGCTACGATGTCATGGAACCCATAGTGAAGTCACTGATTGACGGATTGCTCTAAATCTTATAAACCCTGAATTCCAACCGGAACTCAGGGTTTATTATTAAGGAATTATTTTAAAATTTATTTTTTATCTACGAACAGGTTGATGCGGTCTTGGAGATAGCTCTTAAGCTCTGACCATTTGTAGTAAGGACCGCTGTACGGGGCCAGGGAACCAAAGCGGGCTTCTTCTCCGTTGTGGAGTACCTTTACAAGGGGCTCGCCCTTGGCAGAGGTGTAGAACACTATCTGAATATTCGTGGCCATTGCGGAGCGGAAGGTCTGGAAGACGTAAACAAGGTCGTCCGGATTGGAAGGATACTTGTTAAAATCGTCAATATCCATTATCATAAGCAGCGACATCACCACGTGGTCGTGCCCGAAGCGCAGATCTGCGCCCTTGCTGCCGCTTTGCAGCCTTTCGTCAGCCTTTGTGATGATATCGTCCACGATGGAAGAGTTGGGCGTACGATATACAATGTACTCGCGGAAGCGCTCGTAATTGTCGGTCTCCCAAAGTGTAGCGTACTCTTCCTTGGTAAAGATGCCGCTTACGTCAAAGCGCACGTCTTCATCAAGGCTGTTCATACCTCCCACGAACATATAAAGGTTAAAGAAGAAGTCGTAGGCACTGTATTTTCCAAGGCAGGTCGATGTGTCCTTGAATATGCGCGCAAGCACTTTGTCGTAGTCCGGGAAGCGCCTAAGGAAGAACTCTTCCGATGTTTCTCCGTAAGGAATGACCGTCTTGGGGCCTTTGTAAATCAGAGGGTTGTTGCGGTCGTTGGGACGGGCGGCCTGCATATCCGTCTTGCCCTGATGGGCGTAAACGGTAGCTTTGGGGGCTTCGCGCGATATGGAAGATACGCAGGAAGTCATACTTATGATTGCCCTTACCGATGAAGAAGCGCAGGCATCTACGACGCTGCCCTTGCCAAAGGCTTTGGGGAAGGAAGATACCATAGTCTTTGCTATCTGCTTATGCTGCTCCCAGCCCTTGGCGGTAAGGTCTCCTACGCGGTACTCTGCGTGCTCCCAGAAAGGCTCTGTCTTTTCCAGAAGCCATTTACCGTATTCCGTAAGGTTGTCTGCCTCTTTGGCTGCCCTGAGCTGCTCCAGAAGCACAGTGTAAGCCTTCGCCGTATAGGCGTAGCGGGAGCCGTGGCGGCCATAGTGGCTGATGTAGGTAGCCTCATAACCCTTGGGCGCAGGGGTGGATTTCTTGGGACCCCAGTCCAGAACGCAGTCCAGGCCGGAAGACTTTATCCAGTCTGCCAGAACCTCTTCCCTTACGTTAAGCCTGGGCTCCTTGGGACTCTCTACAATACAAAGATGAGAGAAAAGCCTGCGCTCGCCTTTATGATCCAGCAGCTTGCTCTTGGAAGGGTAGTTTACTACGTGAGTGTTCTCCTCTCCAAGACCGCGGACACAGAGGGTCGTGGAACCGCCGCCGTCCATATTAAGGGCGTATTGCGGGTTGATATGCCTCTGTATGAAGCGCGTAAGTTCGCGGGCGCTCATACCCTCGCTAAGACCTGCACGTCTTCCGTCCACAGCAATCATAAAGAAATGCTTGTCTGCGGTAAGTGCAACGGCTGTGCGCGGATGCCTTACACCCTGGTGGCGTACGGGGTCTTCGTAATCGTAGGTCTCTATTTGCTCTGCGGTAAGAGTACTGTCAGAGAAGAAGGCGCCTACAGGCTCATAGTTATCTATGAGCATTGGAGCGCTTGTGAAGATATTCTCCCAGGAAGATGAGCCGTAGAACTCTCTCTGTTCCTGGATAGACTTGCCCTTGCCGTCAAAGGCTATGCTTATGTTATGGCCTGTGCGGTCTGTATAAAGGGCTCCCTCGCTCTTCCAGTTTGGAACAGGGGTGGTCATTACACAGTCGTTGGGCATAAGGGAATAGAGGTAGCCTCCTACTTTAAGTACCGTAGATTCCGGCTCATAGGCGGCATTAAGGGCAACTACTGCGTTTTCGCGCCTGAAAATATCCGACGTCACATTTCCATCTCCGGACCAGGTATATCGCAGTTCATAAGAAGGATTTGTTGTATCCCATTCTATTACGAATACTCTCTGGTCGGCGCCGGAGATGGCGTCCAAACCTGCAAATTCGTAATAGGTAACAGCGTCATTGATGCGGGTTTTTGTCCAGCCGTTGCCATTCTGCGGAAGGGCCCACAGAACAGGGCTGAGAAGCAGCAGGGCCGCTGTCAGAATCAGGCGAATTTTTTTCATAATTATAGATTGTTAATTCTCTTTAACGGAAATTGCGAAACCTCCTGACGGAGCCATCCATAGAGTAAGATTGTCTTTGGACGATACTTTCCTTGTTTCAATCTTATATTTCTGCGAGGGATTGGTACCATCGGCCTGTACACCGGCAATACCGGAGGCATCATCGGCATCAAGATACAGGGTGGCTGTGTAGGTTACGCCTTCTTTAAGGAAGTCAAGAGGGAAGGTGACCGTGCGGGCCTCGCTGTCTGTTACGCCGCCAATGAACCATACGTCTTTGTTTCCGGCTGCAAAGCGGGTGGCGCCGTTAACATAATCCTTCTTGCCGTCGCGCAGTTTTGCAACGCCCTTGCTGGACTTGTCCAGAGTCTCTTTCCTTACCTGTCTTGCTACTACTACATAGTCTCCTGGTTCTGCAAGCAGGTAACGGCTCTGCTCCCAGTCAACAGCAACGTCGCGGATAAACTGGAAGGCATCGTCGTACTGTGCATAGATTTCCGGCAAATCGGCTGCCATCTGAAGAGGGGAGTACAGGGTTACGTAAAGGGCCATCTGCTTGCAAAGCGTAGATTTAAGATAGTCCTTTGACGAAGGGTTCAGCTTGGAAATGTCTGTCTCGAAGATTCCGGGAGTGTAGTCCATAGGACCGCCCTGGAGTCTTGTGAAAGGCAGAACGGTTACCTGATGAGGCATAATGCGGCCACGGTACTCGTTGCCCTGGGCACTCTCGTTTCCGATAAGGTTGGGCCAGGTCCGGCAAAGACCGGTAGGACGTACCGCCTCGTGACCGTTAATCATAATGTGATGCTTTGCGGCTTCTTTAAGAACATAGTTGTAGTGATTTACCATAGGCTGGGTATAGTGGCCCTCGCCGATAGGCTGCATATTGCCTACATAGCCGGTCTTGACTGCATCGTAGCCATACTTGTTCATAAGGTTGAAGGCTTCTTCCAAATGCCTTTCGTAGTTTACGGTTGACGATGATGTCTCGTGGTGCATAATGAGCCTTATGCCCTTTGAGTGAGCGTAGGCGTTAAGTGCAGGAAGGTCAAAGTCAGGATAGGGAGTAACAAAGTCAAAGACTGCGTCTTTCTCGCAGGCGTACCAGTCTTCCCAGCCTTCGTTCCAGCCTTCTATAAGAAGACCCTCGAAGCCGTTCTGTGCTGCGAAGTCTATGTAG
>JBGVAW010000086.1:0-4546 GCA_045224955.1 Candidatus Cryptobacteroides sp. | reverse complement strand
CGGCAGTTTTTTTATCTGCCATAAAAGCTTTATACACATACTCAGTCGCTTCTGTGTTAGAGAATGTGGCAGATAACGTCATTGTGTTGTGGATATCGTCCGAGAAATTAAGTGTGATACTCGAAGCTTCGGTTCCATTTTCAGTAACCGTAAAGCGTGAAGCATCGTCTTCTGACCAAACAAATTTGTTTTGGCCTTCATCGATAGCAGTTTTAGTCCCATCTACTGCTTGAAATACTACAGTGTGGGTTCCTGGCTCTTTAACTTGAGGAGTTGTTGTCTCTGCGTTTTCTTCCTTGGCGCAGCCGGAAATTATTGCAACAAGAGCAATAATTGAAATATAAAATATCTTTTTCATTGCAGTCAATTTTAAAAATCTTCATAATCATCATAAACAGGATCTGGTCCCGGTTCTCCTGGTTCGCCTGGACTGACTGCAATGTGTCGTTCTAATTTAAGTTGAATCTTTTCTAGAAATGGGGGGGGGGGTAAACGCCCTTAGAACTCTCGAAGCTTTTAAATTTCATATTTTTTTTTGCTAAAAATGACTTATTGTGCAAAAATATTAAAATGTTTTTAAAAAGACAAATAATGACAAAAATGTACTACTTTTGCACATTATGATAGGAACGATTGTCAATACCGGGTGTATTATTTTGGGTTCCGTGGTGGGGAGCCTTCTTAAAAAGGGGCTTGGGAGCAAATATCAGGACGCTCTCTACACCGCTATGGGAATTTCTGCCGCGGCGCTGGGCATAAGCACCTTCTGCAGCAATATTGCAAAGAGTTCTTTCCCGGTGCTCTTTATCATCAGTCTTGCTCTGGGCGGTCTGGCAGGCACGGCTATGGACCTGGACGGGCGTACCAAGAGGCTTATTGCCAGGTATGGAGGTGACAATCTTGCAGGCGGACTCATTTCTGCCTGCCTGCTCTTTTGCGTGGGGACGTTTTCTATCGTCGGACCAATCCTGAGTGCCACCAAGGGCGACAATACCTTCCTCTATACCAATGCCACCCTGGATCTTGTTACATCTATGGTATTTGCAGCTACCTATGGCATTGGAATCATAGTTTCTGCCGCCATCCTCTTTTGCTGGCAGGGTATGTTTTATCTCATAGGACGCCTGGCTTCCGGGCCGATGGTGCTGGAATCGGGGCTTATTGAGGAGATTGCGATTACAGGAGGGCTTCTTATCGTAGCTTCCGGCCTGGGTCTTCTCAAGATCAAAGACTGCAAGACACTAAACTACCTCCCAGCCCTTCTTGTGCCGGTGATTTGGTTCTTGATTAAAAGACTGTTCTTTGTTTAAGGGTTGTAAGTCAGGGCACAGGCCCTGACTTTAAGCATAAAGTACCACTGGTACCCGGCGCCTGCCGGTCATATTTATTTAGAAGAATCTAGAATAGCTCGCTGGCGCAGGCAGGGAGCAGAGCGCGGATGCGGGCCTTGGTATCAAGACCAATCGTAGCGTCGCTGAACGGAACCTGCTTTGTGCCAAAATCAGCAGCAGATTCATCACGGCCATACTTAAACTCATAGGTAAGAAGCCCCTCTTCCGTAAGAAGAGAACTATCCAGCGAAGCAGAAGGCACAGAAATAAAGCCCCTTACAAGACGTCCCTCCTTGGGAGCAGCAAGAAGTTTATCCGCAACCAAAGAATTATAGCACTCAATCGCAACATACTTTGCAGGATCAATAAACACTAAATCCTCTGCAATAAGATCCCTGTAAGGATAAATGCCACCTTTCTTATAAGCCCTAAGCTCGTTCAGGCACTTCTGAAGAACCTCCTGCTGGAAAGGATAATGAGTACAGCCAAGAATAATAGCCTTAAGCGGAACTACGCTGCCGGAAGCACGATGCCTCTCTACAAGCGACACAAGATTGAACCTGGCGTAACTGGCAGCAGAATTCAGCTGCAGGCCGGCACCCTTTCCAAGCACGCCATCCTTGTCAAAATTATAAACATCCATAAGCGCTGCCTTGACGCAATTATCCTCAAGTCCAACCTTAGGACCCCTGTAACCCTCGCGAGGCGCGGTAAGAGAAGCGTCAACGTAGGCAGGGTCTGTATCAACTGCCTCTGCAAAGCCATAGCCGGACTGATTTACGACTGTAAGTTTGTCCCCAAGCCCGCGAAGACCGGCCTCATTTACAAGAGTGCGCTCATAAGCCCCGGAACTGATAGTTCCCGGAGTAGCCAGAACGCCAACTGCAAAAGGCTCGTCTGTGCCGGCAAGTGCATCAAAGGTAGCCTTTACGCCTGCATTGATTACGCCGATAACCTTGGTACCATCGTTCCTAACAGCCAAAATGGACTTTACATCCTCAAGGCCGTAGGCCGTAGCCGTATTGCAGGCAATCACCATAATTTTGCAGGGGAGTTTCTTGCCCGAAGGCGAGGTCTCGGCAGCATCGGCATAAAAACTATTGCCCAAAAGAAAATTCGCATCCTCCTTAATCAAGGCCCTGAGCAACAGGGACTTGCCCTCGGAATCGTAAACTCCGTAAGGCATATTGGCCTGATCGGCCAGATAATCAAAATCCTCGGCCTCGAAATCTGCAACGCCATCGGCCCCAGGCTCTCCTGTCTGGTTGTTGAACTCGTCAAGAGACAGAATCTTCTCCAGAACGGTAAGTCCGCCGGTACCCGAATCAAAGACGCCTATAGGAAGGCTGTTTTTCTGAACGCTGGCATTTTGGCTGCAACCGCATACGATAAGGCCGGCAAGCAGCAAGGACTGGAGCAATGTTAACTTTCTCATAAAACTTTAAAATTGTGCTATTTATTATATGGCTTCCATCTTGTTAAGGAAGCATTCTACTGTATTCTGCATAAGGCAGGCAATGGTCATAGGCCCAACGCCTCCAGGTACCGGAGTGATGGCCCCGGCAACAGGCTCCACGCTTTGGAAATCTACATCTCCGCAAAGTTTCCCCGTTTCAGGGTCCCGGTCCATACCGACATCTATTACCGTAGCCCCGGGTTTAACCATATCGGCCGTAACCATCTTGGCCCTTCCGGCCGCAACAACCAGAATATCAGCCTCCTTTGTAATGGAAGGCATATCCACGGTCCGGGTATGGCAAAGAGTGACGGTTGCATTTGCGTCCAGCAGCATCTTGGCCACCGGCAGTCCTACGATATTGCTACGGCCGATAACGACTGCCCTTTTTCCCTTGGGATCAATCCCCGTTTCCCTAAGCAGCCACATTATCCCCTTTGGCGTACAAGGCTCCATATGCGGAGTCTTCTGCCACAGGCCGGCCACATTCCCGGGGTGGAACCCATCTACATCTTTATTTTTGTCGATGCTTTCGATAACCTTGGCCTCGCTTATCTGGGATGGCAGCGGCAGCTGGACAAGCAGCCCGTCTACCTCATCATCGGCATTCAGAGATTTTATCTTGTCAAGCAACTCGGCCTCCGAGATTGATTCATCCAGAACGATTGTAGTATTCTTTATGCCGATGGTTTCGCAGGCCTTGGCTTTGTTGCGCACGTAAACCACGCTTGCCGGATCTTCTCCCACCCTAATTACCACAAGATGCGGAACCCTTCCATATTTGGCCGGAAAGGATGCAACCTGCTCTGTTAGAGACGCTTTTATGTTGTCCGATATTGATTTGCCGTCAATTATTGTTGCCATCGATAGTTATCTTTTTGTGTTTATCTACATTTTGGAAAGCAAAGGACAGTTCCGCTCCGTAGAGGATTATGCTCCAGCCAAGGTTAAGCCATATCATAAGCAGGGGCAGGGCGGCCAGGGCTCCGAACACGGCACTTTGCTTGCTTACAAAGAACTGAGTTTCTACGTAGAGGAATTGTATAATCGTGAAGATAATTCCGGAATAGACAGCTGCCTTAAGAGCGTGGCGGAATCTTACCCTTGTGCCCGGAATATACTTGAACATTGCCGACATCAGCAGTATTATTATGCCTGCGAATGAAATCCAGGAAACCAGGCTTCTTAGCGAGTTTGACAGGAAGAAACTATCCGGTAATATAAAATTTAGCACGTTGGAATAGAGTACCGTTCCGGAGAAAAACAGAATTACCACGAATGGTGAAAGCAGGGTGATTCCTATAATCACTCCTATCATCTTAAGAAGATTGGTCTCCTTTTCTACCTTCCAGACGTTATTGAATACCTGGCGTACGGTGTACATAAGAGATAGTACAATCCAGGTAAAGGAAGCCATCGATATAAACCCGAACAGGCCGCTCTGGGCCACTGTGACTATGTTGTCTGCCGATTCCATTATAGCCTCTGCTATGGGGGCGTCGCCAAGATTGGAGGCAATGGTAGAGGTGAACAGGTCCCGGATGCCAACCTCGTCGGTAAGGTAAACGCCAATTGCTATGGCAGGGACAACCGCCATCATACTTCGGTAGGCGAGTGCTGTTATCTGGTAGCTGATTTTCTGGTCGTTGAAGGTCTTCAGCATCAGAACCACTATGCGAAGATCCCGCACAAGGCGGGCGCGCCAGCGTTCCAAGTCGTTGACATTCAGAAGCCATATGTCGTGCAGCAAAAACTTAAG
>JBGVAW010000085.1:0-23994 GCA_045224955.1 Candidatus Cryptobacteroides sp. | reverse complement strand
TGATGACGCCGCCCACAACCGCATTTTCCGGGAAATCGATATCCATAAGCGGAGCCTTGGTTATCTTGCTTCCGGGGCTTACTATGTACTCCAGAACCTCTGCGGAAGTACCGCTCATATATTTAATGAAGCGTACCTTGTTGGACAGAGTCATCTTGAAAATTTTACCTGCGGTTATGAGTTTCTTGTTGATGATTGCATCAACACCCATATCCTCTGCCAGCTGAATATACTCCAGATTTTCTACCTGCGCTATCACCCTGCTAACTCCAAACTTCTTGGCCACTACGCAGGCCAGGATGTTGGTCTCGTCATTGCCGGCCACAGCCACAAAGGCATCGAAATCCTTGATATTCTGCTCCAGCAGGAAGTCCGTATTACGTCCGTCGCCATTGACTACCAGTACGTTGTCGTCCGTCATCTCGCTAAGTTCCAGACACTTGGCCTTGTTGGACTCTATCACTTTCACGCTGTCTACCCTGCGGCTTATGCTGCGCGCAAGCATACTTCCAACCTCGCTTGCGCCCAGAATCATCACGTGATTAACCTCTACATTGCTCTTGCCAAGGAACTCCATTATGGGCTTGACCCCGTCGCGGGTGGTAATTATGTAAACAAGGTCGTTATACTTGAATTTCGTGGAGGCATCGGGTATAAGTGTATCCTCTCCGCGGGTAATGGCTACAACACGGAACTTAAGTTCGCTCTCCTTGGCGCCCATAGCCTTGGAAAATCCCTCAAGCGTAAGGTCCATAAGAGGGGAGTCATCCTCCAGCTTAAAGACTGCAATCTGAAGTTTTCCGTGCCCGAAATCCATTGAATCGGTGGAAGCGCTGCGCCTAAGAAGGTCTTCAATCTCTGTAGCGGCAATCTTCTCCGGGAAGAACAGAAGGTCAATACCCATCTCCGTAAACAGGTACCTGTTGTCATACTCCAGATACTCTTCGTCATCTACGCGGGCGCAAACCTTCTTGCAGCCCAGTTTCTTGGCCAGCAGCGCGCTAACAACATTAACGTCCTGCTGGGTGCCCGGGTTAACCGCAATGAAAAGATCCGCCTTCTCTATTCCCGCCTCCTTAAGCGTGCGGATAGATGACAAAGGTCCCTGAATGGTTACAACATCTGCACTTGTGGCAAGTTTGGCAAGACGCTCCTCCGATGTATCCAGGACCGTAGTGTCGTTAGCCTCTGCTGCGAGCATTTTGGCAAGATGAACTCCAACCTCTCCTGCTCCTTCGATGATGATCTTCATATTCTAAAAACTTTAGGATGCAAAAATAGAAAAAAAGGTTCTTTTCCGGAAAATTATAGCCCTAACCGGCATACATTTTTTGTAAATGCCTGTAACTGACGCATTTTTGCCGGTTTTCAGGAACTCTTCTATCTCCCGGGCCGATGGTTCGGTTTTAAGTTTCCTGTACTCTTTATGGGCCTTGAACACGGTGGCAAACTCCTTGAACCTGCAGCTGAGCAGGAAAACCATTGCGCTGGCCCCGTCAATCACCATCCTCTCCCATATACGCCTGCCGGCTTTACGGCGCCCCTTCAGGGCAGCCTTTTCTGGGGCGATGCCGCTGTTAAGATAATCCAGGGCCATTGTTTTGGCCAGATTATTCCTCAGCATCAGAAGATTATTCCTGTAATTGAATTTCAGTTTCCGGGTCGATGTTGCCGGGAGGGTTCCTCCTCCCACGTGATATACTACCGACTCCGGTACCACGTTCACGGTGTAACCTGCCAGCTGGGCCCTCCAGCAAAAATCAATCTCCTCCATATGGGCAAAGAACCTGGAATCCAGCCCGCCCAGTTCCTTCCAAAGGCCGCATCTTACCAGCATACAGGCCCCGGTAGCCCAGAATACCCTGGCTCCGGGTTCGTCGAACTGTCCGGTGTCTTTCTCCAGCCACTTCAGAACCCGTCCGCGGGCAAAGGGGAAGCCATACTTGTCTATGTAGCCCCCGGCCGCACCCGCATATTCAAATGACTCCCTGTCCTGGAAGGCGTGCAGTTTGGGCGCGCAAACCCCGCAGCGGGGATTGGCCTCCATAAAATCTGCAAGCGGCCTCAGCCAGCCTTGGGGAACCTCGATGTCGGAATTCAACAGCAGAAAGCAATCGTAACCTTCAAGAAGCCCCAGAGCCTTGTTGTAACCTCCTGTAAACCCATAGTTTTCACTGAATTCCAAAAGCTTTACGGAAGGAAAATTCTCTTTAACAAGGTCTGTGGAGCCGTCTGTGGAGCCGTTGTCGGCCACCACTACGTCACACGAGTGGGGAGCAATCCCGGCCTGGGCCGATTCTACGACTCCGGGAAGGAATTCATCCAGGAACCCCCTCGTGTTCCAGTTAAGTATTACGACTGCGATTTTCATTATTTATCCTTGCAGCAGCAGTCGCTGTCCTTATGGCCGTGTCCGTGGCAGCACTCACCGTCTTTATGGTCGTGGCAGCACTCGCCGTCTTTGTGTTCGTGATGATGCCCGTGGCAGCACTCGCACTCTTCCTCAGGAAGGTACTCTCCGTGAAGACCCTGGGTAAGTTCTTTCTCTGTAGCCTCGCGTACAGAAACTACTTTACCGCTGAAGTTCAGGGTCTTGCCGGCCATAGGATGATTGAAGTCCATTGTAACCTCGTTCTCCTTAATCTCTTTAATCTTGCCGTTAACAACGTGGCCGGAGGTATTCATCATTGGAATGAAATTACCTACTACAAGAAGGTCCTCGCGTACCTTTCCGTCAATCTCGAAGCTGCTCTTGGGAATGTCAAAGCAGAATTTCTCGTCGTACGGTCCGTAACCCTCCTCAGGACTTACCACAAAGGCGAACTCATCTCCGGGCTCCTTGCCTTCAATCTCGTTCTCGAACCTGGGAATGAGCATATGTGTACCGTGAATATACTCCAAAGGCTTTTCATCGGTAGCTTTGTCTGCAACCTGTCCATCTACGATAAGGGTGTAGCTAACGCCCACAACCTTGTTTTTCTCAATTTTCATATAATTATAATTTTTAGTTTTTGTCGATACTTAACTAAAGTCCACATCCTTGAACACAAGGGAGGGCACAGCTCTGGGGCTGCAAGGCCTGGGATCGTTCCCGGCTGCCACAAAATTATTCCATAGCTCCAGCATATTCCCGGTAATCACCATCTCGTGAACGGGTCTGGCACCATCGGCCCCAAAATAAAATCCCTCTACTCCAAAGGAAAAATCTCCTGTCGCAGAGTTGCAGTTGCCTCCGTTAAAACCGGTAATGAGGACGGTACCTTTGTCCCCGCCGGCAAATCCTGCGCGGCAGTCCTCTGCAAGTTCCGTGCAATTCTTTTCTACGGTAGTGCATACAACCGGTCTTGATGCATCGTCAACAGTAGGCTCCATACCCAGTTTGCCTGCAATGTAAGTATTGAGGAACCAGGTCTTTAGAACGCCCTTTTCTATAAGGGGACGCTCCTGTGTTGCAACACCCTCGGAGTCGAATATCCTGGAACCATAGGCTCCCTTGTCGTGGGGACGGTCCAGGATTGTAACGTTGTCCGGGAAAATCTTCTTTCCAAGTTTGTCGGCCAGGAAAGAGTTGTTCTGCTGAATGGAGAAGCCGTTCATCGCGCCCAGAACAGGGGAGAGCAGCCTTCCGGCGCACTCGCAGCTTACCACGGCGGTAAGTTTTCCTCCTTTGCAGGCTCCGGCTCCGCGCTTTGCAAGCGCCAGTTCAAGAGCCTTTTTACCCACTGCTGCCGTGTCAAGGGCTTCCGCACCATCGGCCTTCCTGGAACTGGACCACCAATAGGCGCTTACCTTGCCTCCGTCCACATCCTTTACCGTAATCTCATTTGCAAAGTCGAAGGTACACTCGCTCTGGCGGCAGAATGTGCCGTTGCTGTCCATTATTATGGTGTCGGTAAGGCTGTCGGAATACTCGCCTTCCTCTGAAAGTATGCTGTCGTTGCTGCCGGTTACACAGCCGGCAAGGGCAAGAGCAATGCGCTTTTCCATCGTCATTGCCTCGTAGGAAGCGCAGTCGCAGAGTTCAAGCGAGTCCGTTCCCTCTGCCGTGCGCTCCGGGGAGGGGAGGTCCCTGAACCCGTCCGGCTCCATCATAGAAACCGTCTGCAGGGCTCTCTGTACGAACTCCTTAACGCCTTCGTCCAGTCTGTTTGTAGAGAAGGTGCCGTACCTGCCGTCTGCAAACAATGCAAGGGTAACGGACCTGTCCATACTATGGGTTATCTTATCCACTTTGCCGTCCAGTACTCCCACAAGGTCCATTACGCTCTTGCTTAGGGTAACCCGGCACTTCTTTGCGCCTGCCTTGAGGGCTTCGTCCATAAAGGCCCTGGCCTGGCTTATCTCTGTTTCTGTAATAAAGGCTGCATTCATATTACTCTCCTCCAACGGTAAGGCCGTCCACAAGAACGGTGGGGATTCCGCAGGAAACCGGAGCGCTCTGCTCCTTTCCGCAGGTCCAGGCACTGTCGTCCACAACGGAGTCGCTGCCAACGGCCCTTATCTGGCCAAGGGCGCGGGGACCGTTTCCTATTATATTAATATCCTTGATGGGGGCTGTAAGGTGACCGTTCTCTATCAGATAGCCGCTTTTAACGTAGAAGGTAAAGTCTCCCTCTCCGATTTTAACCTGCCCGTTAGAGAACTCATCAACATAAATACCCTTCTTTACGGAGGCGATGATGTCCGATGCTTTCTCTCGTCCGCTCTCCATATAGGTTGCCCTCATCCTGGGAATGGGAGCAAAGCGGAAGCTCTCCCTGCGGCCGTTGCCGGTTGGCTGTACGTCCAGGGCCTTGGCGCTTATGCGGTCGTGGAGGAAGGAGGTAAGAATGCCGTTCTCTACCATTACCGTCCTCTGGGCGGGTACGCCCTCGTCATCGAAGTTAAGCGCGCCGCGGTTCCCCTTTATGGTACCATCGTCCACAATGGTAATGTCCTCGTTGCAAATCTTCTTGCCCAGCATATCGTTGAATACAGACTGTCCCTTGCGTATGAAGTCGGCCTCGAAGGCGTGTCCCATCGCCTCGTGAAGCAGTATTCCGGAGGCTCCTGCGCCCATTACTACGGGCATCTTTCCGCCCTTAGGCCTTCCGGCCTTGAACTTGTCGTCAAGACCGTGGAGAAGCTGGTCGCATAGTTCCTTGACAAGGGAGTCTGTCAGCATCTCGCTTCCTGCGCGGAAACTCTTGCTGCTGTGGGTGTTCACTATGTTCTTGCCGTCGGACATTATCGCAGTAACAGCCAGGGTACCCATCGGCCTTGTCTCGTATTTAAGTTCCTGATGGGAGTTGTACATAAGGATGTCGCTGCTTTGCCAGGTTAGCATAGCTATTACCTTAAGGATTCGCTCCGGCTCTGCAGCGCGAAGTTTCTCCTCCAGGGAATACAGCACCTTTGCAAGGTCCTGCGGGCTTTCTGCGGCCCAGTCCCTTACTACAGGATATCTGTCGGCGGCCGGATTGGGGCGGCCCTTGTATATACGGGGGACGTAACCATCGTCAGAGGCGATACTGCCGGGGATTTTAACAGTCCCGCTCCCTATGGCCGATGCCGATACTGCCGCTGCCTTCATTGCTTCGGGGGCTGTGCTCTCGGAGTAGGCGTAACCTGTTTTCTCTCCCTGGAGGGCGCGGATTCCAACTCCGTAGTCCTGGTGGAAGCCGCCGGAGGCAACAGCGCCGTCCCTTAGCATAAGGTCTGCGTAAACAGAGTTTTCAAAGAAAAGATCGGCATAAGTGCCGCCTGCGCCCATCGCCGTAAAGATAAGATCGTCCAGCTGGGCCTCAGTTACCTTGAAAACATCCAGATAATATTGTTTATCGTAAATCATCTCTTGTAAATTCTTGATCTTCCTTCCTATACTGTTCTGCCAGAGATTTGATATACTCGAATCTCTTGTTGTCCTGGACCACCATATTCTTCTTCCAGCCCTGGGCTACCAGCTTAAATGGCACCCTGGTGTTGTCTGCCAGCATCCATCGGTCCGACATCGGCATATAGTCCTCAAAAAAGTGACGCAGTCCGCTGCGGTAGCGCCTGCGTATCGTGGGCTCGGGGACATTGTGTCCTCCTGCCTCCACCCTGGCCTTCACCCTGCTTATGGCAAGTTCTACGGAATCCAGCCAGAAATATAGTATGGTTACAGTGTAACCCTCTTCTTTTGCAATTTCAATTGTCCTTCCAAGACTCTTGGAAGACAGCGTGGTTTCAATGCAGAAGTCTTCCTTCCTTTCCAGGAGGAGCTTAATTCTCTTAACCATCAGTCGCCCTGCATTAAGCGAGGCTTTGTCCGGGTCGAAGGGGGAAAGTCCTTTTGCAAACTCGTCGGAATTTACAAAGTATTTGCAGTCCCACATCTCCGGTAGCAGAGTGTAGGACGCCGTGGTCTTTCCGGAGCCGTTGCAGCCCGATATTATATAAAGTTTTGGCATTATCAGTCTTCCTAAGTGTTACCTCCTGTCACCCCGTAGCCAAATAGAGCAAAATCGCCCTTGCAGGGGTCTCCGGGGAATAATTCCTCAAAGGCTGCGGTAATCTCCCTGGCCGTTGTCAGGTCTTTTTGCTTCCTTGAGGTGAGCCCAAGGTCGGTTGCCTGGGCATATACGTGCGTGTCCAAGGGGATGATGAGTTCTGCGGGGTCTGAGTCCCGCCAAAGTCCCAGGTCCACTTTTCCGTCGCGCCTTATCATCCAGCGGCGCAGCATATTTATTTTCTTGTTAGGTGCCTTCAGGTCTTCTTTCTGGCCAAAAATTCTTGTCCTTATGCCTTCTACGCTAAGCTTTTCAAGGCTCTCGTTCTCAAGGTACCAGTCCCTCAGGCTCCGGCAAATCCGGGCAACCTCGCACCATTTTACGGTGCGGTGTATGCTTACCGGAGTGTCCGGGCAATCACCCTTCATCACAAAATCGTAGGGCTTCCAGTCCATAACATCGAACAGGCGGTTGCAGTCCCGCACAATCATTGCCCTACGTCCCCACGCGAAGTGGGCTGCGAAGATGGCGGATATTTCCACATCTTTCACAGAGCATTTACCCGAAGCTGCCTTCCCCGCAAATAAGGTGGGGAAGGCAATCGGGTCTTCTTTAAAATACGTTGGGTCGTTGTATGTTTCGGCCCAACGTATTAGTTTATCAGCCGTAATCCTATCCAAAATTACTATGCTTTTGTAACTCTTTCAAGCCATTTGACCATTCCCAGCATAATGCACATGGAAACGAGGCAGATTGCCAGGAAGATACCCCAGCATTTCCAGATATCCATAGCGTTGTACCAGATAGGGCCAAGGAAGATGAAGAGGTTGCCGATGGCAGTGGCTGCCAGCCAGAGTCCCTGGCAAAGTCCAAGCATATTCTTGGGAGCAACCTTTGATACGAACGACAGTCCCAGAGGAGAAATGAAGAGCTCTGCTACAGTAAGGAAGAAGTAGGTTACTATCATTACCCAGGGAGCAGCCTTTGCAAGGCCGAGTTCGATCATCTGAGCCTCTGAAAGTCCGCGGAATTCCTCTCCTGAAGGATAGTTGCTAACGATGGAGAATACCATCAGGAAGAGATAAGCCATACCGGCTATACCCATACCCAAAGCAATCTTCCTGGGGGTGGAAACGGGATGTCCCTTACGTGCCAGGCCACCGAATACCAACATAATGATAGGGGTGAGGATAATCACGAAGAGAGGGTTCATTGCCTGCCAGATCTCCGGAGGAAGCGCTGCTGTATCTACGAAGTCACGTGCGAATACAGAGAGTGACTGACCGTTCTGGTGGAATGAGAGCCAGAAGAATACGGCGATACCAAGAACTGCAAACAAGGCAAAGAGTCTCTGCTTGATTTCCTTGGCCATAGCCAGTTTTTCTTCCTCTGTGTACTCTACGGACTGTACGGCGCTCTTCTTTGCGGGCTGAGGGAATTTCTTCTTGTTGAAGTAGAAGATAAGAACCGACAGTACCATTGCAAGAGCAGATACAATGAAGGAGTAGTGTACACCGGTATTGAATACGTCGATGTAGTCTGAGCAGAACTGGGTGGTGTTCTCAAGAAGCTGGGGGTTGAGAACGGAGTTGCCTGCGGTCTCTATGAATTTGTCAGAGGCAGCGATTGCTGTGTCGCCTGCAAGATACTTGTGGCAGAGCGCAGACATATCGGCATTGTAAACAAGCTCGTGAGCCTTGAGCCACCAGCTGCGGAGCATAGGAGCCACGAAGGGAGCGATAACACCGCCGATGTTGATGAATACATAGAAAATCTGGAAACCTGAATCACGCTTGTCCTTTGCTTCCTTGAGTGCCTCGGGACCTTTCTTTGCGGCCTCGGCCTCAAAGTCGTCGTAAAGCTTTCCTACAAGTGCCTGGAGGTTACCCTTGAACAGACCATTACCAAAGGCAATGAGCAGAAGGGCTATGCAGGTGAATACAAGAATTCCCCACCAGCCTGTGGTGCCGTCTGCAATAAGACCTTCTGTCTTGCTGAACAGAGGAATAGAGAGGGCAATGTAACCAAGGGCCATAACGATAAGGCCGGTCTGGATGGTTCTGTTGTAATTCTGGGTGCGGTCTGCAACAAGACCTCCTACAAGGGCCAGAATGTAGATGCCGAAGTAGAACACTGCATAGATGAAGCCGGCTGTTCCGTCGTCCAGTCCAAACTTGGAAACCAGGAAGAGCAGCAGAACGGCATTCATAATGTAGTAGCCGAAGCGCTCGCCCATATTGCTGAGGGCTGCTGAGATAAGTCCCTTAGGATGTTTCTTTGCGGAACGCAGATAGAAAATAAGGAAAGGGACTACGATAATGAGTATGGAGACAAATATGAACATTGTCTGATTTGCCATCCATAGTCCGGTGATAAAATTCATAAGTAAAACTATTTATTGGTTATTATTTCTTTACAGGTACGGCCTCGAGAACTGCCTTCAGGTATTCCCAGGTACGCTCTACGGAGGCGATGTTCACTCTCTCGTCGGGGGAGTGGGGATATTTGATGGTAGGACCTACGGAAACCATTTCCCAGTGAGGATATTTGGCGCCCATAATTGCGCACTCCAGACCTCCGTGGGTGGCCATAATCTTCATATCCTTTCCGTAAACCTTCTTGAACTGCTCCATCATAACCTTGTTCATAGGAGTATCCAGCTTGGGTGTCCAGCCTGAATAACCGCCCTTGAAGGTAATGGTGGCTCCTGCGAGCACAAAGAGGCAGCGCATCTTCTCTGCAAGGTAGGCCTTGGAAGAATCAACGGCGCTTCTCATAAGGGAATGGATTGTAAGATGTCCCTTTGCGGTACGTACGATTGCCATATTGGTAGAGGTCTCGGTAAGGCCTTCCATAGTGCGGCTCATTCTGACTACTCCTGCAGGGCAGGCGAGCATAGCCTTCACTGCCTTAAGCATTACGGAGTCTGAAATATATCTTGCGGGAGCGGCTTTCTCCTTGTTGAACTCAAGGGTAGCGCCGGGATCGCTGTCAATGAACTCTGCCTTGATGTCGGCAAATATGCCTTCTACTGTCTGGGCAACCTTGCGGGCGTTGGCCGTAGGTACTGCCAGAAGGGCTGTGGCCTCGAAAGGAATGGCGTTGCGGAGAGAACCTCCGGTGAAATCGGCCACCTTAACCCCAAGTTTCTCGATCAAGGGCAGGAGGATGCGGGCAACGGCCTTGTTGGCATTGGCTCTGTACAGAGAGATATCCATACCGGAGTGGCCACCCTGCAGGCCTTTGATTGTAAGCCTGTATCCATTATACCCTTCGGGTGTTTTATAGGTCCGATACTTAAAGTCGGCGGTTGCGTCAAGTCCGCCGGCGCATCCCACGCAAAGCTCGCCCTCTTCTTCAGAGTCGAGATTTATGAGGATATCGCCCTTGAGTACTCCGGGCTTGAGGCTGTTGGCGCCGGTCATTCCGGTTTCCTCGTCATAGGTAACCAGAACCTCTACGGGGCCGTGTTTAAGGTTTTTGTCCTCCAGTACGGAAAGGCCCATAGCTACGCCGATTCCGTTGTCTGCGCCAAGGGTAGTGCGATCTGCGGTAACCCATTCGCCGTCGATAAGGGTTGTGATGGGGTCTTTAAGGAAGTCGTGATTGCTGTCGCCGGTCTTCTGGGGAACCATATCCATATGGCCCTGAAGAATAACTCCGCGGCGGTTCTCCATTCCGGGAGTAGCGCCTTTGCGGAAGATTATATTTCCGGTGTCATCTCTGAAAACCTCAACTCCGTGACTTTTGCCCCACTCCAGGAGATATTCCTGAACCTTTCCCTCGTGCTTTGAAGGACGGGGAATCTGGGTAAGACCATAGAAATTGTTCCAAACTATTGTTGGATTTAGTTCTTTGATTGTCATAGTATTATGGTTTTATGTATTATTTTGCGTTGATAGGATAGGTGCTGTCTGCTCCCATCTGGTGAATGGGAATTCTGGTCTGAAGCAGGATGTTCACTCCTTCGCGCAGGACGGCAGTGCAGATTGCGGGAATGCGGTAGTGAACAACGGCACTCTTTCCAGGCAGACCCTGTGCGGGTTGAACCGGCTCCGGCGTAAGTTCAAGCATATAGGGCTTTCCTCCCATATTGTCTGCCGATACAAGACCCTCGGTGTCCGAAAGCCTGAAGGCGATAACCCTGGACTGAGAAGTTGTTTTTTCCGGGATGATGGTGTAGGTTGCCTTCTGCGTGCTGATGTCGCTGTAACCTGTGAAGAGGGTAAGGTACTCGTCCTCCAGGCGGGTGAGCTCTTCTAGCACGGCGCTCATTGCCTCTCCCGTGAAGGTGGCGTCAGTGTCGCCGGTAACAATCTGTACCCTCATCTTTCTGAAGGTGAATATCATCTGGGCAGCCTCCTTGGCCTTGTCCTCGGACGATTTTTCCACTATCATTTCCTGGCGGATGCCTGTGGATGAACCTTTGTTGTTGCGGTACAGAGTGGCGGTCTCTGAGGTATAATTGGAACTTACTCCCTTGCCGGAGAAGTCTCCTTTCTCGTCGCTGGAGAACTGCCAGGCCATAGAGGTTCCGCTGAAACCGTCGCCCGCGCAGATAAGCCCCTGGGCCGTCAGGGCCAGAAAGGTCTGGAGACCCTTGCCCTGGGAAAGAATATGACGGCTGGTCTGGTCTGCCTCGATGAAGGAGCTGATTTTTACTGATTTGAGCTTTGATGTCTGCTCGTCTGCCTGCCTTGCCTCTATTCCAAGATATTTCTTTGCGTATTTGGCGTAAGGTCCGGCGTGGAAATTCTCCCTGATGGCCTCTGCTTCTATGTTGAGGACCGTCTTGGGGAGGGCGTACACAAGTGTTCCCTCGGGGTCCTGGGCCCTAAGACTTGCCGCAGGCATAAGCATTGCCAAAACGGCGCCAATGAGAATAATCCTTTTCATACTTCAATTATTTTCTGTTTTATTATTTCCATCTTCTATGGCTCCAGAGGTAACTGGCAGGGGTTTCCCTGATGTCTGTCTCTACTCGCCTGTAGTAATCCTTAAGAAGGTCTTCCAGAGGGCCGGCCACGGAAGCATCGTCACAAATCTTGCACAGTCTTACCGTATATGTGCCATCGGCCTCCCTGCGTTTGTTCATATAAAATACGCTCATCCCAAACTTGACCGCCAGCCGCAGGCCTCCCTCCATAGAGAGGGTCTTGCGTCCGAAGAACTCAATCTCCGCCGTGCCCCTGGTTAATCCGTAGGGATACTGGTCGTTGGGGAAAACATATATTTTCTTTTCGTTCTTGTGTTCAATGGCATACCTCATTATGTGCCGTGATTCTATGTAGCCCTGGAAATCATCGCTTTGCAGGGCGCACCTGATGCGTGCCATCCTCTTGTCCCATTTTTCATTGTGGAGGTACCTGTACACCACCGCCACGTCCTTTTCCGTGATGTTGGAACCAGGGGCATCGACAATTCCCTGAAGGAAGGCGCCTGTAATCTCCCAGTTGCCGCAGTGGCTGTCCATAATCATTACGCTGCCCTTCTCGAAGGCTTTGTACAATTCTTCCGTACCTTCCGTGCGGAACAGTTTTCTGTCAAAAAATTTCTGCTTGTTTCCGCGGCAGCCGCCCAACCACAGGGCTTCTGCATAAACTATTCCAAGATTTCTGTAGAATTTGCGGCGTATAGCCCTTAGTTCTTTTTTGGATTTTTCCGGGAAACAGGCCCGCAAATTGTCAGAAACCACCGCGGTCCTGTAGCGTATGGCCCTCAATAGCAGAGCCAAAAAGCGTCCTACGGCATAATGGACCCCCAAAGGAAGTTTCTGATATGTAGCGAACAGCCCCATTCTAATGAATCTTTAACTTACAAATATAGTAAATAAGATGTAATTAAGGAAATAAATTTCTACGCTTTGCCGGGACTCAAAACATTTGGTTTTTAAGATGAAACTTCATATATTTGCAGTCCTTTTTGTGCCATTTTGGCTCACTAAAAGGCTAAGTATTTTATTTACAATTAATTACAAACAAAAATGATCAAACAGTACGAGACCGTTTTCATTGCAACTCCCGTTTTGTCTGAGACTCAGATGAAGGAAGCGGTTGCCAAGTACACAGGCTTCATCAAAGAGAATGGTGGAGAGGTTGTGTATGAAGAGGACTGGGGTCTTAAGCAGCTGGCTTATCCTATTCAGCACAAGACTTCAGGTTTCTATTATCTTATCGAATTCAAGGCTGATACCCAGCTTGTTGCAGCTCTTGAGACCCAGTATCACCGTGACGAGCGTATTATCCGCTTCCTTACCGTTGCTTTGGACAAGGATGCAGTTGCATACGCAGAGAAGAGAAGGGCTAACCGCCAGGCTAAAAATCAGCAGGCTCAATAATCAAAGGAGGAATTAATTATGTCAAATGCACAGAACAGCGAAATCCGCTATCTTAACCCTCCTACAGTAGAGGTAAGAAAGAAAAAATACTGCCGCTTCAAAAGAGCCGGTATCAAATATGTAGATTACAAGGATCCTGAGTTCCTTAAGAAGTTCCTCAACGAGCAGGGTAAGATTCTCCCTCGCCGTCTCACCGGTACTTCTCTTAAGTTCCAGCGCAAGGTTGCCCAGGCTATCAAGAGAGCTCGCTCCCTGGCCCTTCTTCCTTATGTTACTGACCTTCTTAAATAATAGGAGATAGCACTATGGAAATCATTCTTAAGAAAGATGTGGCTAATTTGGGCCATGCCGACGACGTAGTAAAGGTAAAGAACGGCTACGCAGTTAACTATCTCATTCCCCAGGGTTTTGCAACACTCGCAACTCCTTCTGCTCTCAAGCAGCACGCAGAGACTATCAAGCAGCGCGCTCACAAAGAGGCTAAGAAGGTAGAAGACGCTCAGGCTCTTGCAGCTAAGGTTAGCTCACTGCTCGTTAAGGTTGCTGTTAAGGTCAGCGAAAACGGCAAGATTTACGGCAGCGTTACCACAGCTCAGCTTGCAGACGCTCTCGTAGCAGCAGGCGCACAGGTAGACAAGAAGGACATCACCATCCTCGCAGAGGAAGTGAAGGAGCTTGGCACCTACGAGGCAGAGGTTAAGTGCTACAAGGCTGTTAAAGGCACCTTCAAATTTGAGGTTGTAGCAGAGTAATCAACTCCTTGATATATAAAATGGACGGTTCAAACGAGCCGTCCATTTTTATTTATTCATTCAGGGTTTAGTTGCCTGTCTGATTCTTGTCCTTGTATTTGAAACGCCTTATCTTGTGGGTGGCGGTTTTCTCGAAGTCGTCCTTCATAGCCTCCACGTCGCCAATTTTGCTCTGCTTGCTCACGTGCTTGTTTACGTAGTCCAGGAGCGCCTGTTTCTTGGCGTTCAGTTTTTCAAAGAAGTCATCTTCCTTGGCCTGATCCCAGTTGATAAAGGTATCGTCAAACTTAACCAGGGCCACAAGTTTGCCGTTGCGCTCTACTACAAGAGATTCATTTACACCCTCTGCCCCGTTGATTACTTCCTCTATCTCTTCCGGATAGATATTTTCTCCGGAAGGTCCCAGAATCATATTTCCAAGGCGGCCCTTGATGTAGTATCGGCCCTTGGAATCAACAGTGGCAAGGTCGTGGGTGCGGAACCAGCCGTCGTCGTTAATTACGCTCAGGGTTCTCTCGGGGTCTTTGTAGTAACCCAGCATAACGTTGTCTCCACGCACTATTATTTCTCCCTCGCCGGTCTGCGGATTCACGTTCTGCAACTTTACTTCAATGCCCCAGGAAGGTACTCCTATGGAGCCGACAACGGTCTTGCCTACGCAGGCATTGGTAATAAGCGGAGCGGTTTCGGTGAGTCCGTAGCCAATGGCATAGGGGAAGCCGGCCCTCTTAAGGAAGTCTTCTACGGTGGAATCCAGTTTGCTGCCTCCCACGCCAAAGAACTTCAGCTTGCCTCCGAAACTCTTTTTCAGCCTCTGTCCAACCAGTCTGTAAAGCAGCCAGGGCATTTTCTCCTTCATCCAGCTAAGAATGCGGCTGTGTTCTATGGTGGGAACAATGTTGTTCTTGTAAACCTTTTCTATGATCAGCGGCACAGAGCACATAATGGTTGGCCTCACCGTCTTCATCGCCGACATAAGGACCGATGGTGTCGGCGGTTTGTGCAGGTAGTAAACGCAGGCTCCCACGTAGATAGGGTAGAGTACTGCAAGCGCCAGCTCGTAGGTGTGGGACATAGGCAGAATGGACAGCCATCTGTCCCGCTTTCCTGCCTTCTGGGCGTGATAGGCCTCTACTATGTTCTGGCAGAAGTTTCTGTGGCTGAGCATTACGCCCTTGGCCTTTCCGGAAGTACCGGAAGTGTAGATTATGGCTGCCAGATCGTCCGACTGCGGCTCCTTTACCCAGCCTTCGCAGGTAAAGGCGCTCTCGTCTTTCTTTATTAATGTAAGAGTCTCTATGTCAAAGACAAGCGTCAGCTTGTCCATACACTCTTTTGATACCTTGGGAAGAAATCTCTGGGAAACGAACAACACCTTTGTGCCGGAGTGGGTAAGGATGTTGGTCACCTCGCTCTCGGAAGAATCCGGCAGTATCGGTACGGATACCCTGCCAAAAGGTGCCGTTGCAAAAAAAGCCACGGTCCAGTTGGGCATATTCTGCGACAGTATGGCCACGCGGTCTCCGCTTTTGATTCCGAATCGGGACATCCTGTGCGACAAATCCAGTATCTTGCGTCTGAACTCTCCGTAGGTGTAGCCACCTGTACCATCGACAAAACAGGATAATTTTCTTTTCTCGAAGTTTATCGTAGAAAAGTCAACCAGTTTTGCAAGGGTGGTAATAGTGTTTTCCCTGTTCTTTTTGCTTATTGAGTAGTATCCTTTCATCAGGAAGGGTTGTGGGTATTAGTGTGTTACGTAGCCTTTGGGATGCTTTCCCTTAAGGCCCATAGTTTCATAAATAGCCTGAATCTTGTCAGTATCGCCCCTGGCGTCGTCGGAAAGGGGGAATACCTCTCCGCGGCCCACCTGCTTGCGGCCCCAGTCAAAGAAGCCAAGGTGTACCGGGCAGCCAACGGCCTTTGCTATGGTGTGATATCCGGTTTTCCATTTCCTGGTGGCCTTTCTGGTACCCTCCGGGGCTATGGCAAGGATGAACTCATCCTCTTTTTCCATAGCGTCGATAATGCCTTTAACCAGGGCCGAAGCGCTGCTCCTGTCTACCGGGATGGCTCCTGTCTTGCGAAGCATCGGCCCCACGGGCCAGAAGAAGAACTCCTTCTTTATCATTACGTGGGCCCTTTTGTCAAACTGGGTGTAGAAAAGATAGGAAATGAGGAAGTCCAGGGCAGATGTGTGAGGAACGCCAAGGATGATGGCCTTCTTCTCCGTGCAGGGACCTCCGATGGTTTTCCAGCCCATTTTTCTAAGAGCCCATCCGCAAAATCTTGCCCATTTTGTTCTTTTTTCTTCTGCCATAGACTATCGTGAATTAAATGTTTACGTCTTCAAGTTCCTCTGCAGAGCGCAGGTTCTGCCTGATGAAGTTCTGGCGGTCAATCGTATTGGCTCCCATATAGAACTCCATAATATCGTGGATGGATTCCTCGTCGGACAGTTTTACAAGATCCAGTCTCATATTCTCTCCGATGAAATCTACAAACTCGTTTGGGGAAATCTCTCCAAGACCTTTGAACCTTGTAATCTCAACCCCGGTCTTAAGGGCCTTGATTGCGTTTTCTTTCTCTTCCTGGGTGTAGCAGTAGCGAGTCTCCTTCTTGTTGTGAACCCTGAAGAGGGGAGTCTGCAGTATGTGTACGTGCTCGCGGCGGATAAGGTCCGGATAGTACTTCATAAAGAAGGTGAGCACCAGCATACGGATGTGCATTCCGTCATCATCGGCATCGGTTGCAACTATAATGTTGTTGTAGCGGAGGTTCTCAAGGTCGTCCTCCACTCCAAGGGCGGAAACCAGGAGGTTAAGTTCTTCGTTCTCCGCCACCTTCCTGCGGCTTTCCTTGTAGCAGTTGATGGGCTTGCCCCTAAGACTGAACACGGCCTGGGTGTTGGCGTCGCGCACCTTGGTTATGGTTCCGCTTGCGGAATCGCCCTCGGTGATAAATACGCTGGAGGCCTCCCTGAGCTCTTCTTTGTCCTTGGCTACTTTCTCGTTGTAGTGATATTTGCAGTCGCGAAGCTTGCGGTTGTAAACATTGGCGCGCTTGTTCTTCTCCCGCGTCTTCTTCTGAATGCCGGCAATCTCTTCGCGCTCCTTCTGCGACTCGCGTATTTTCTGCTCCAGGACAGGCACAATCTCCTTGTGCATATGAAGGTAGTTGTCCAGCTTGCGGTAAATGAAGTCGTTTACGAAAGCCCTTATGGTAGGCCCCCTGTCTATCTGGCGGGAACCGTCCTCGCCAATCACAAATTTGCCCTCGCTGTCCTTGAGTTCCTTCTCCCACATATAGGTGGAACCAAGTTTTGTCTTGGCCTGGCCCTCGAATATAGGCTCCTGAATATGGATGCTTACCGCTCCCACTACTCCCTGCCTGCAATCCTCCGGCTTATAATCCTTCTTGTAAAAGTCCTTAAGCGTCTTGGCAATGGCCTCGCGGAAGGCTGCCAGGTGGGTGCCGCCGTCGCGGGTGTTCTGGCCGTTCACGAAGGAAGCGATGTTCTCTCCGTAGGCATTGCCGTGAGTAAGCACAATCTCTATGTCCTCGTCTTCCAGATGGATGGGCGGGTAAAGCGGAGTCTCGGTAAGATTCTCGTTCACAAGGTCCAGAAGGCCATTCTCGCTCTTGTAAGAAGTTCCGTTATAGATAAAGGTAAGACCTTTCTTAAGGTAGGAATAGTTCTTTACCATCGTCTCTACGTAGTCCTCGTGGTACTCGTATTTACCAAATAGTTCTACGTCGGGAGTAAAGATTACAAGGGTTCCGTTCTTCTCGTTGGTAAGGTCCTTGCCGCTGTCCTTAAGCTCTCCGTAGGCGTACCTTGCCCAGGATTTCTGTCCTTCCCTGTAAGATTCTACATAGAAGGAAGAAGAGCAGGCGTTCACGGCCTTGGTACCCACGCCGTTAAGACCTACGGCCTTCTTAAAGGCGACATCGTCAAATTTACCTCCGGTATTAAGCTGGCTTGTGGCCTTAACCACGGAATCCAGCGGAATGCCTCGTCCATAGTCGCGTACCGTCACTTCGTGGTCGCGGATATCTATCTTCACCTGCTTTCCGTGACCCATCGAGAACTCGTCTATGGAGTTGTCAACTATCTCTTTAAGCAGCACATAAATACCGTCTCCGGGGTTGTCTCCGTTACCCAGGCGTCCAATGTACATACCCGGCCTGCGCCTGATGTGCTCTATGCCTTCAAGGGTGCGGATGTTGTCGTCGTTATATATAACTTCTGCCATATTCTTTATTCAAGCGTGGTCTTTTTTAATCCTACAAATTTAGGAAAAATAGACAAAAATAAAAAACCGCCTACGGCAAGGTGGACGGTTTTTGATTTGGTTTGATGTTTGGAGTAATTACTCGCCGGGCTCGATAGCGCCTGTGGGGCAAACGCCTGCGCATGTTCCGCAGTCAAGGCAGATATCAGGATCGATGCTGTAAACATCACCTTCTTTGATAGCGCCTGCAGGGCACTCGCCTTGGCAAGTTCCGCATGCTACGCAAACATCGGGATTGATTTTGTAAGCCATAGTTTCTGTTTATTTTTATTGTTTACGGTTTTCTTTCGGTTTTACAAAATTATATGTTTAAATTTGAAAAATCAAGAAAAATTTGGGTATGAGATATATTCTTACATTAATTCTTGCCGCCCTGATGCAGACGGGCGGCGTAAAAGTAGAAGGAATAGTGGAATTTGACAAGGTAGTCCACGATTTTGGGGATTTCCTGCTTTCCGGCGGCCCCAAGTCCTGCACTTTCAAGGTAGAGAATATATCGGAAAAGCCCATTGCCATACTCACGGTATCTTCCTCCTGCGGCTGCACGGACGTAGAATGGACCAAGGCTCCCATAAAACCTGGCCAGACCGGCACCATATCCGCCACCTACGACAATAAGCAGGGAGCCTACCCCTTCGAGAAGACCCTCACGGTTTACATATCCTCCCTTTCAAAACCGGTAATCCTGAGGCTTCGCGGCAACGTATTGGAAGAAGAAAAGCCCCTGTCTCAAATCTATCCCGTCCATATAGGCAATCTTGGCATCAAGGAGACGGAGTATAAACTGGGAAACATCAATCAGGGCTCTTCCAGAAGCGATTTTACCCTTGTGGCCAACCTGGGCAAGAAGCCTCTCAAGGTAGAATTCAAGGACGTGACGGATGGCCTGGAGATAAAGACGGAACCAGAAACCATCGACCCGGGAAAAACCGGCCGTCTTGTATATACGGTCCATTCTGATTTGGGCCGATGGGGCAAGAATTGGTATTATGCCACCCCGGTTGCCAATGGCGTAAAGGGCAGTCCGATAGGCATCTGGGCCTTTACCAAGGAGGATTTTTCTTCCTGGACCAAGGAACAGAGGGACAATGCCTCCCAGCCGATGGCCGACGCCAGTACCTTCAACGTAGGAATAATTAAGGCCGGGGAGAAAATATCGGCCACCTACAACATTACAAACAAGGGGAAAAGCCGGTTGATAATATACAAGGCCGACAGTGACACACCCGGTGCGGTGGCGGAGTCCCTGCCTAAACTTGACCCCGGCGCCCAGGGAGTATTCAAGATAGATGTAGATACTTCCGCCCTTCCCAAGGGAGAGTTCGTAATTATAATAACCCTCACTACCAACTCTTATCTGCGCCCCATAATGAATCTCTTTGTAAGCGGGGCCATAAAGTAAACTTGCGGACAAAAAAATAACCTGGTTTTCTAAGCCTCAGGGCCGGAAAACCAGGTTACTTTTATATGCTTGGGATTACTCCTGCTCTGTGGTATTGCCAGGGCGCATTACAACTTCTACGCGGTTGCCGGCTGCAAGGAGTTCTGAAAGAACAGCCTTGATGTCGTCTGCAGTAAGAGCGTTGGCTGCGGCCTCATAGTCTGTATCGTTGTCGATACCGTAACGGTGGAAGTCTCTTACTACGCCGCTCCAGTAAGAAATGGTCTCGCGCCTTTCGGGAATCTTCTTGATGGTGTTCTTCTTGGCCATATTGAATTCCTCCTCGGTGGGGCCTTCCTGTGCGAGTTTCTGGAGATCCTCGTCTGCAAGATTGCGAAGTTTGTCGGCTACGCTGGGACGGCAGTCGAAGTAAATCTGGAGACTGGCCTCGTCCTTAGGCTCGAATTCCATAGCGGCATTGGTGCTGGCGCCATAGGTGCCGCCTTCCTCCTCGCGCAGAGACTTGACATACCTCATATCAAGGATGTAGCTTGCGGCGCTGAGGGCGATATCTTTCTTGATATCATACTTGATAGGAGCAGTGTAAACGCAGAGAACGGTAGTCTTGGGAGTCTCCATATCTTCTGCGAAGTCTTCTGTCCTTGTGCCGGGAAGAATGTCGTTGTTCCAATCTACGAAGTTGGTAGCATTCTTTCCCTTAGGAAGTGAACCGATGTACTTCTCTACGAGAGGGAGAACTGTGTTTACGTCAAAGTCACCGCTTATCTGTACGGTAACTCCGGCAGCATCCTGGAAGAGCTTGCGATAGTTCTTCTCTATAGTGGCAAGATTAGCCTTCTTCAAAATCTCGGGGCTGATGAAACTAACTCTGGGGTTGTCTCCGTAAAGGGTCTTCAATGCCCTTGTCTGAAGTTTGTACTGAGGCTGTTTCTCAAGGTTGGGGAGGTAGGTCTCAAGCATCTTTACACCCTGATTGTACTCTTCCTCGTCGAAGCGGGGCTGAGTATAATAAAGGTATGCAAGCTGGAGAGCTGTCTCTACATCTGCAGTGCCGCAGGAACCGTTGATACCGTGCCTGAGGGAGCTGATGTAAGGGCTTACGTTGATTTCCTTACCGGAAAGCATCTTGGATACGGTTACTCCTGAGAAATCGGCAACGCCGGTATTCTGGAGGAAGAGAGAGAAGATGTACTCGTTGAAGCTGTCAAGATCCTCGGTGGCGATGAGGCTCTTGCCTCCGTCCTTGGATATGCTCAGCTGAACGCGGTCCTTCTGGATATCGTTCTTGTAAAGGATAACCTTTACTCCGTTTGCAAGGGTAAATACAGAGCTGCCAAACTTGTCGGTCTCTACCTTTCCTGCCTTGCTGCCCTTAAGGGTTGCGGGATCTACGAAGGCCTCGGGAAGAACTTCAATCTCGTTAGGCTGGATATCGGAGTTGCGAACCTCTGCAAGGAGGTTGTTAACCTGCTCTACGGTAGGATGTACAAGTCCTTCTTTCTCGGGAGCCTTGTAAAGCACTACAAGAGAGTGGTGTGCCTTGATAAGCTCGGGAAGAATCTGGTTCACGATAGAGGAGTTGACCTGGGTGAGCATCATCTGGGCAAACTCATACTCCTGCTGAGGAACCATATAAGGGATATTGTCAAAGAAGTTGTTTATGAGAGGATAAACCAGCTGGGAGTTCTGACGGGTGTCAGCCTTGTTGGCTGCGGACTCGTAACCCTTGAGGATATCGTCCTTTGCACGGTTGAACTCAGCGTCGGTAACGCCGAAGCGGCGCAGTTTCTCAACCTCTGTAAGGAAGGCCTTGAGTGCTGTAAGAGCCTCGCCCTCCTTGGAAGCTACGGAACCGTAAACAACCTCTGTGAACTCGTTAAGACCGCCGATTCCAAGGCTTGAGCCAAGGAAAGGAGCGTCTGCCTTTGCTGCAATATCGTTAAAGCGCTCATTGGCAACGTGGGAGATGACGTCCTTGATGATGTTGATCATCATAAGCTGAGGGGTGCTGTTATACTCTTCGGGAGTAGCCTCCATTTCCCAGAGAACCTCGAAGCTGGTCGATGTTGCCTCAGGATCTGTGATTATACCGATTCTGGGCTCGTCAAACTCCTCGAACGGGAATGCCTCTTTCTTCTGAGGATTTTCTGCTGCGGGAATGTCTGCGAAAATCTCCTTGATTTTGCCCTCTACATAGACCATATCGACGTCGCCTACTACGATAAGAGCCTGCATATCGGGATGATACCAGGTCTTGTAGAAGTTAACCAGGCTCTCGGGCTTGAAGTTAAGAAGGTTCTCCTGGCTTCCGATAAGCGTGCAACCTGCATACTTGTTGTTGCCATAATAGTAGGGGAGAGACTTCTCGTGCATTCTCCAGGATGCGTTGCGGCGTGCCCTGCGCTCCTCTACGATAACTCCGCGCTCTTTGTCGATTTCCTCAGGGGAATTCTCTACAAAGTATGCGTAGTCGTGCATAATGAGAATACAGGTGTCGATGACGCTTTCACGTACAAGGGGGATATTGTTGAGCATGTAGATGGTCTGCTCTACGCCGGTAGAGGCGTTAACGTTTCCGCCAAAGGAAGCTCCTATGCTCTGGAGCCAGTCAAGAATGCCCTTTCCGGGGAAATTCTTTGTTCCGTTGAAGCACATATGCTCCAGGAAGTGTGCAAGACCGTCCTGGTCCGGAGTCTCCTGGATAGCTCCAACATTTGTTGCAAGATAAAATTCTGCACGGCCTGCAGGCTTTTCGTTATGCCTGATGTAATAAGTGAGGCCGTTTTCCAGTTTGCCTGTACGTACAGCCGGGTCGTTGGGCAGGCTGCCGAACTGTGCAAACAATGAACCTGCGCAAAGCGCAAATGTCAAAAGTGCAAAAGTGAATTTTCTCATAATATAATATGTATGATGATAATTTTCAGGTCATTTAATCATACAAATATAATGCAAAATAATTATGATTGTATAGTTTTTTATATATCTTTGCCATAAGGATTTCTTATATCGAGGGTGTATGGCCGATTATTTCGAAGATTTCAAACTCAAGGTTTTTGTCACGGTTGCCAGAAGGGGCAGCTTTACCATAGCCGCAAAAGAACTGGGAGTAACCCAGCCGGCAATCAGCCAGAACATTAATTCCCTTGAAAAAAGCCTGGGTGTGCAATTGTTCCAGAGGTCCAGGAGCGAAGTCTCTCTAACCGATGCCGGACGCGCCTTTATGCGCTACGCCCTGGAGATTAATTATTGGTACGATTCTGCCAGTCAGATGTTTGGAGGCGAGGGCGGCACCTCCGTGGCAAAGGTAAAGATAGCTGCCGATCCCCTATGCGCGGATTATATTTTGCCCAAGGTATTAGCAACCCTTATGGCCGGCAGCCCGGATACGATTTTCGAGGTTGTCCCTGTGGCCGATGGTGACGCGGATGCGCGCATTACCGTTTCTCCTGCGCCGGGGGCTTTAGACTTTGAGTCGGAGGGCTATCTGGCGGGGACTGTGGACGCGGTAGCGGTGGTATCGGCCTCCAATAAACAAAATATTCTTATGGAAGGCTGGCACGTGTCCGGGAGTTTTGCCGTGTGGGATGGTTATAAATCTTTGATACCTTCTGATATCTGCGCGCGCGCGAGGGTGGTTTCCTCTTCCGTAGAGATGATTAAGGAAATTGTCCGCACATCGGGCCTGGTGGCCGGCATTCTTCCTGCTCCGGCCGCAAGGGCTGAACTTTTGTCCGGAGAATTTATAAGTATTCCAATAAGCCTTGCGGAACTGTCTTTCGATATCCATTTTGTTCCAAATACGGGCTTTTCCGGCAAAAAAGTTTGTAAATTGCTTATTGAAGCCATCAGGCAAGAAAATTAATCGCATTTAATCCCTTACAAATAGTATGTATTTCTCCTTGCTTAGCTTACATTTCGTAAGTTAAAAAACATTTTAGTAGTCTTAAATTTAACCACCAATCGTTTTAGTAGCTTGAAAATAAAGCAGTTACGAATAAAAAAATAAATTTTGCAAATTGAAATATTAGATGTAGCTTTGCGACTTAAATTCAGCCGGACTTGTTTTTTGTGGTCCGGAGTAATGTTTAATTTTATCTAAAGTTTAACACTTATGAAAAAAATGAAGCTTGTTCTTGTGTGCTTCCTCATGACTGTAGCTTCAGTAGCATTCGCACAGAATGTACAGGTTACCGGTAAGGTTACCGACCAGGCCGGTGTTCCCGTTGCAGGTGCGTATGTTATCGTTGAGGGCACAACTACCGGAGCCGTTACCGACAATCAGGGTAACTATTCCATTCCGGCTCCGAAGGAAAGTACGCTTTGGTTCACTTTCTTCGGAATGAAGACCAAGGCTGTACAGGTAGGCGACCAGAAAGTGATTGACGTAGTCCTCGAAGAGGATGCGATGAATCTCGACGAGGTCGTTGTTACTGCTCAGGGCCTTACCCGTAAGCAGAAAGCTATCGGTTATTCGGCTCAGACCCTTTCCACAGAGCAGATTACCACAACTCATAGCTCCGATCTTGGCAACTCTCTTGCCGGTAAAATCGCAGGAGCACAGTTCTGGGGTGCAGGTGGTGCAACATTTAATGAGGGTTCAATCGTTCTCCGTGGTGCAACCTCTTACAGCGATGCACAGGGTAATTCTCCTATCTATGTAGTAGATGGAACTATCGCCGCACAGGGCGCCATCAATATGGACGATGTTGCCAGCATCAACGTCCTTAAGGGCCCTGCA
>JBGVAW010000084.1:0-6275 GCA_045224955.1 Candidatus Cryptobacteroides sp. | reverse complement strand
ACGCCTGCAGAAGGCTCCGAGGCCACCTTCTCCATTACAGGAAGTAAAAAAGGATAATGAGTGCAGCCAAGGACGATAATATCCGCTCCGGATTCAAGAAGAGGATACAGGCTGCGCTTTACAACGGCCTCTGCCTGCGGACCTTCAAGCACTCCACTCTCCACAAGCTCCACGAAGCCCTCCCCAACGTGCTCCACTATCTTGCACCCATCCTCATAGTTACTCTTTGTAGTAAGGTATTTAGAGCCCTTGAGCGTACCGGCCGTAGCCAGCACACCGATCACACCGCTCTTGGTGCCAAGGGCGGCAGGCTTTACGGCAGGCTCCATCCCTATGAACTTGATTGGGAATTCGCTTCTCAGAGTAGAGATAGCTGCCGCAGTGGCCGTATTGCAGGCAACTACTATTATTTGAGCCCCCTTAGACATAAGGAAACGGGTGATTTCCCGCCCGCGGTCAATGATGTATTCCTTGGTTTTTTCTCCATAGGGACAATGGGCATTGTCGGCAAGATAAATATAGTCCTCATCAGGAAGAAGCCTGATGATTTCCTTTAATACGGAAAGACCTCCGCATCCCGAATCAAATACTCCAATCATACCGCTAATATAGCAATAAAAACTTATTCTACCTTTTCTGTTTTGGACAAAGTAACGTACCAGAGCCAGCCCTGGACATTCTTGTACCCCATCTTTCTGTATAGGGCGCAGTACCGGCGCACCTGGGCGGGATAAGAAGCGTGAGGCTCTCCAAACTTGTAATCTATTACGGTTACAGAGTCGCCGGAAACAATTACCCTGTCCGGACGGTGAACAGTACCGTCCGTGGCGAGTATCGATATCTCGTTAAGAGCTTCCCCCCCTGGAAGGAACCATCCCAGGTCCTCAACCTCCGACAGTTTGGCTTCCAGAAGAGAAAGGTAATCCTGGCTCTCGGAGGGCGCCACAAGGCCTCCGGCCACCGCGCGCTCTACTGCAGAGGGAAGGTCGGAAGCCACGCTTACATCGGACAAAATCTTGTGCATAACGATTCCCTTCAGTCTGGCAGGCAAAGCCTCGTCACCATCGGAACGGCCAAAGAGTTCGGCGGCATCGCCACCAATCCTCAACCTGCCCCGGAGGGGCCAGGTCTTATACTCGGCCTCAATCGATCCCCCCTGCAATGATTCACCGGCCTGTGAGTCCTTCCCGGAAGCATCGGCCCTAAAATCATACATCGTACCAAGACTATAGTCGTCGGTCCCAAGATAGGCATAGACAATGTCGGCAAACCTCTTGAATCCGCCGGGGGCCAAATTATCTTTAGTCTTCGTGTCCTGTTTGGTAGAGATTACGTCAAGAACCTTCTTGGCGCGGGTAAAGGCGACATAGAATGTGTTGATGTTGTCTATGTACTGCATCCTTAGCTCTTCCCTGTACTGCCGGGAGAAGAGCGTCTTGTCCATAGAGGAAGAAAGGGTTACGTTGTACACGCCCTCGGCCTTGCCCTCGAGAGGCGTACCCTCAAGATGAGGCACGCACCAGCGCTGCTCGCCTCCTCGGCTGAACAAGTCTTTTTCTCCCATAAAGGGCACTATGACGTAGTCGAACTCCAAACCTTTGGACTTGTGTATGGTCATTATCCTTACGGAATCTACGCCCTCGGGCGACGCTATCTTGGGATTTTCCTTATCCCAATACCTAAGGAACTCCATTATGGAATTGCCATTTGTGGCCGACCAGTCCTGAATTACGTCCATAAAGGACTGTATGTAAAGGACGTCTTTACTGAATATATCCGGTGACTTTTCTCCCAGGCGCCGCAGAAGTTCCTCGGCAAGGGAGTAGATAGTGTCGTATTTAGCAGGCAGCTCTATATCCAGTTCCTTGGCTATAAAGGTGTTAAGAGAGTCTCCCTCGTTGCATACGCAGGAAAGAAGGGACACAAGACGGCGCACGGTCTCACAAGACTTCACCCTCATTGAATCGTCCGATATCACGGGTATGTCATTTTCCAAAAGGTTGGAGGCAATGTCTGAACCATCGGAATTTGTCCTTACTAAAATTGCCGTCTGCCCGTAGGAGGCACCCGCTTCCCTGGCCCTTTTCAGGGACTCCAGAATTTCTTTATACTCCTGTTCCCTATCCCCGCAGAACTTAAATTTCACAAGTCCGGGGGCCGGATTCTTTGTCATCGGAACCTGTTTAGCATCGGCATAAATATCCCTGATCAAATTGCCGCAGTCAGCCTGCATATCCAGCATCTCCGCCGCATAGGGAAAGAAGGCGCTGTTAAAATCCACTATAGTCTTAAGGCTTCGCCAGTTCCTGTCCAGGGATTCGTTGGAGTCTATTTTGGAAAAACTGTCCTTTAATCCGGACGCCAGCAGCTTCCAGTCTCCTCCCCTCCAACGATAGATACTTTGCTTTACGTCCCCGACAATAAGATTGAAGCCATTGGCAGAATTGCTCTCCCTTATGAGAGGGACAAAGTTATCCCATTGTATGGTCGATGTGTCCTGAAACTCATCCAGAAGGAAGTTCTGATACCTTACGCCCAGCTTTTCATAGATGAAAGGGGCATCGGTACCGGCAATTATATTGCGGATGGTGGTGTTGGAATCATCAAGACTGATGACATTCTTTTCGTTCAAAAGAAGTCCGTACTCAGAATCAAGGTCGCTGGCAAGACCAAGGGAATTAATCTGTCTGTTAAGTACCTGAACCGTTCTCAGAACCTTAAGTCCGTCATCGGAAAACAGTTCCGCAAAAGCATTCATAGGACCTTCCAAGGCTCCCCGGCACAGTGGCAGGAACTTTCCGGCCTCGTTTTTCCTAAACCATTTGTCCGGATCCGTAGCCTTACCAAGCATTGCCGGGGTAGGCTCCACCAGGGTTCCCTCACCGGCCGATATGCCGATAGCCCCGATTTTTACAGTAAAGGTATTTGCCCCGGAGAAATCATCCGGACTAAGACCACAGTCGGATATGGTATCCATTATTAGTTTAGAGGCCGATGCCACACGGGAGAGGAAACTCTTATTGTACTCCCGGCAAAACTTCCTTACCTCCTTGAGATAGTTTCTTGAGAAAGCAAATCCTTTCTTGTACCCCTGCTTTTCCAGGGCCTCCCTAAGTTCGTCGGACATAAGGCGCTTTGCCATCTCGCCTAACTTCTTTTCCAGCCTGAAACTGCCGTGGCTTTCCAGTTCCTCCTTTATGCTGTCCCTAAGCCAGGAACGCAGATCAGCCTTGCCCGAAGAATTGTCCAGCCCGTCAAGAACGCGGTCTACGCACTCCTGCACAAGGGAATCACGGTCAAGTTCTATCTGATATCTTGAGAACTGTCCCAGCTCCATTGCAAAGGCACGAAGGGCCTGGACAAAGAACTTGTCGATGGTGCTGACGGCAAAAGCAGCGTAATCGTGAAGAATATCCCTTATAAGAAGTTCCGCCTTCTGCCTAACCTGCTCCACGCCTCCGCACAGAGCCGCAAACTCTGTAATGTAATGTGATTTCTCAGGTTTGCGCGAGAGTATGTCCAGTTCATTGATGATACGGTTTTTCATCTCGGACGTAGCCTTGTTAGTAAAGGTTACGGCCAGGATACTCCTGTAGGCATACCTGTCGGGGGACTGCATCAGCAGCCTTATGTATGTCTTGGCCAGGTTGAAGGTCTTTCCCGAACCGGCCGATGCTCGCAGTACCTTTATCATCTTCCGCAAATATTCTTAAAATCGCAATAAGAACACTCCTCACGGCCCTCGGGAACAAGATAGAACGGGATATCCCCGTTTTCCATTTCCTTCAAAAGGTCCCTGAGTTCATCTTGCATAATGCCGCAGAACTTCTCGTTCACCTTGCACTCTTCTATGCCGGAGGTAAATAGCCTGGGTGCAGGATAGATGCAATTTGTCATATCGCTCTTTGCCCCTACAAACATATCGTAAAGGAAGAGCTGCAAGGCTATCTTAGGCCACTTGTCGTCCTTCTTGGCATTCCCGTACTGACGGGTGAAGACCTTTAAGGCAATACTCTCTGCATTGCTGTCATCTATGGTTATGTCGTCTTTAAGGACCTTTCCCGTCTTATAGTCAACCACCCTTCTGGTACCGTTTGCAAAGGAATCTATACGGTCTATGGTACCGGTAAAGTGGTAGCCGCCGAATTTCCAGGTTCTGGGCACCTCCACACCTTCGATTGTTATAGGCCCGCGCTGCGCCGCAAGGGCGGCGTCAATTTCCAGCGTCTTAAGCACATACTCCATTATCAGGTCTTCGAACACCAGGTTTCGGCCAGATACTTCCGGGGAGTTTATCTGTCCTTTTATCCTTTCTTCTATTATCCCGCACAGCCTGTCCTTATCCTTGGACATAGTCTCCAAATCCTTGGACGTGAAAGCCTTTGAAGTCTGCCCATACAGCGTCTGCATTGTCTGGTGGTACACGTTACCCAGCATACCCTGGTCCAGGGACTCGGATACCTCGTCGTCGCCCTTCAGCCTAAGTATGAAGCTATAGTAGAACTTCGCCGGGCAGGTAAGGTAATTCTGAAGGGAACTTGCAGAGAGCGGTCTGGCCTTTAGCCTCTCCTTTATGTCCGACGGTTTGGGGATATCCGCCGTTGCGGGCGAGAATCTTACGTCCGAACTTGCCCAGAACCGCTTCAGAGGCAGGCGGAAGTGGTATTGCAGCTGTTTGATAAAGCGGCTTTCCTCTCCTGCGCGCCCGCCTTCCGTACGGGTATCGAACAACAGCCATACTGTTTTTGCGCGGCAAATCATCCTGTAGAAGTAGTAGGCCCAGATGGAGTCCTGATACTCGTAAGTTGGGAGCGCAAAGGCCTTTCGCAGCTGAGGCGGGATGAAGGAAGAACTTACCGTATGGCGCGGGAACACCCCGTCGTTGCAAGAGAGCACTATTACGGTTCCAAAATCAAGGGCTCTGGTTTCCAGAGGACCCATAATCTGAAGTCCGGCCAGGGGTTCTCCCTCCAAAGGCACCGATTGCAGGGCCACGAGCTGGCCCAGCAGCCTGATATAAGTGGCGGGAAGTATGTTGAGTTCCTTTGTCTCAAGTTTCCGGACGCAGTCCAGCCACTTTTTGGTAAATTCCACCTCGGCGGCAAGATCAGGATCGTCCAGCATCAAGGGCGCCATCTTTTTGATGATACCCTGGAAATAAGTCTGCAACTCCTTGATTGCCTGGGCCGATGGTGTCTTGGCATCCTTCACTACAGGAGTGAATATTTCCTGTATCAAGGGGCTGCAACCGGAAAAATCGGCCTTGGGAATATAGTATTTGGCCGCCTTTCTTATCTTTTGAATCTCTTCCCTGTCCTGCTGGGTAAAAATCACTGCGGCAAGACCGGAGCCTAGTATGTTCCAAACGTATTTGTAGTAGAATAGCCACTCCCCCTCCCTTTGCCTCAGATGGAGCTGCAGCAAGGCCACCTGCTGCAAAAAGGCGTGGATGCGGCTGCCGGTAAGGGGCATTCCCATAGTGACATTGACGTCCTCTACCGTATCCGGCACAGAGTTCAGCACGGGAAGAAGCATAGATTCTTCCGGAAGCACCACGGCGGTATCTTCCGGATTTCCTATCATCTTCTCCAGAAGCTTCGCCTGCCCTACGGCCGAGGGTACTCCAACCACGTTCACCTCCGGGGCTCCGTCAGGCTCGGGGAGTTTCCAGTCCATTGGGAAGCGGGCCAGGTTATCGTCCATAAAGAAGGAGGAACGGTTGCTCTTGTCCTTGATCATCGGACCTGCATAATCCCAGCAGAAAGAGGCCAGGCCGGCATCTTTCATCCGATGCATAACCTCCCTCTCACACTCGTTGAGGGCATTAAGGCCTATGAAAACATATTCATCGGTCATTGGGAATTTCCCGGCCAGTATATCTACAGCCGATCCTTCCCTGAAGGACTCGGCAACGCTGCGGTAAATCATTCCCTCGTAGGCAAGACCTTTCTGCGCCAGAGTCTCCCTGAATTTTTCGTAAAGCGGAAGAAGTATGTTCCAAAGTCCCGCGAAACGCTCTTTGTAATCTGTAGCGCCTTCCTTGCCGGGAGCCCTGTCCTTAAAGTGGGACAGGAAGTTTTCTATCGCCTCGCGCTGCTCCTGGGAAAGGTAAGAATAATCATCCTGAATGGCCTTGAAATCGGCCACATTGGTAAAGAGCTGAGCGGCAGAGGCCATATATTTGTCCACATCGGAAAAATCGGACAAAATGACATCGCCCCAGAATATAAAATCGTCCAAGGGCTCGGCCTTGGGATAAAGGTCCTTGTAAATGT
>JBGVAW010000083.1:0-18705 GCA_045224955.1 Candidatus Cryptobacteroides sp. | reverse complement strand
GGAATGGGATGTCCTGCTCAGCGACCAGGTGCCCCAGAAATACATCCCTTACGAAAAGCGCCGCAGGGATGCCGCCTACACGCTTACGCTTCCTTTCCAGAAAGGTTTCCAGATAAAGGCAAAAGGTCTGGTTAACGGCCTCAACGTGGAAATGCTGCTCTCGCGAATCACCGCCGGATGGCACGATTCCCTGTCCTTCGCGGCCCTCAAGGTACCCTTTGTCTGCGTAGCCACCGATCTGGCAAAATGCAAGACCAAGGTTTGGTACGATGGAGTCCTGCCCACTGCAATGCGCACCACAATGAGCATCCCGGCCTTTTTCGCCCCGGTCAAAATGGGAGATATGGTTTTGGTCGACGGCGGAATGAGAAATAATTTCCCTGTCGACATTGCCCGGGACCTCGGGGCCGATTATGTAATTGGAATCAACCTTTCCCAGGGACTCAAGGACTATGAAGATATAAACAACATCGGGGATATGCTTATCCAGATCATCGACCTTATTGGTAGGGACGAGTATGAAAAGAATATACCTTTGGCCGATGTTGTCATTAATCCTGACCTCAAGGGTTATCACGCCCTTAGTTTCTCCAAGGCCGGAGTGGCCGATATGATAGGCAAGGGGTATCGGGCCGCCGTAGAGGTGGGGGACACCCTTCAGGCCCTGGCGGCAAAAATCGGGGCGAAAGCCCCCGAAACCATCGATCGGGAAAAACCTGAAATCCTGGCTATAGATGAAGATGGCAAATATCTTGACCTGGAGGCCATCGAAAAGAAAGTGTATATGCTTTACGGTACAGGAGCCTATGAAACGGTGAATTATACTCTGGAAGGCCGCCAATCTCCGTATAAGCTTAATATTCATACTTCTCCGGCTACAAAAAGCAGCCTTGGCATCGGCATAAGGTCAGATAACGACGAACTGGCCTCCGTAATCCTGAACCTTGGATACGGGGTGAACAAACTCACTGGTACGTCGATGAATCTGACGGGAAAAATTGGCGTGAACCCTTACGCATCCCTGGAGATTAAGCACAAGTTTCCGCTGGGCGTTGCCTTTGGGTGGGAGACTTTCTACAGGTATGTAGACCGCAACCGCTTCCGTACCTTCGACAGCGACAATTTCTCTATGATGTACCATTATCTCAAGGAAGAACTCTATGCTTCTACCTTTACCTGGAGCCTTATGGATGTAAGGGCAGGCGCAAGGCTGGAGTACTTTGACCTTAAGCATACTAATCACGATACCTATCTGAGCCTTTTTGCAAAGTTGACTACGGACAGTTTTGACGACTGGTATTATCCTACCCACGGTCTACTTGTGTCCGGAAGCTACTCCTGGCATCCATACGCGCTGAGGGCAAAGTCCATAAACCTGCACAGGATCGGAGGTGAGGTTTCCGCAGCCATCCCGCTGCCGCATAACTTTACCATCCAGTGCACGGCCCAGGGTTTTGCCAATATGGGCGACGTTATCCCGGGGGCCTATTCCAATCTGGTAGGCGGAGTGATGGAGGGCAGGTATCAGGATTGGCAGATTGCCTTCCCCAGCCTTGGAGTTAATATGATTGCCGATGATGTCCTGGCTGTCGGAAGGGTAGACTTAAGATATTGTCTGGCCCCCAGGCACTTTGTTTCCGCAATTTTGAATGTGGGGACCGATGCTTCCTCTATCCGTCACCTTTTTGGGGACAAGAGCCATAATTACAAGGGCATCGTACTGGAGTATGCCTGGAACAGTATGGCCGGCCCTATGAAGGTGGGCGTTGGCTGGAATGATCTTACAAGGAGGCCTACGGCTTATTTTTCATTGGGTAAGAACTTTTAGCACTACGGGATAGGCTATGAAAAAATTCCTTAAAATCATACTTATACTGTTTGTACTGCTGCTGGTGATTCTTCTGCTAATCTACCTGCTGAAGAAGAACAGTCCGGAGCCGGAAGTTCCCAAGGCTGTAAGCGGCTGGCTGGAAATGCCTTCCTATTCAGAAAAGGCTATTGCGCCCTCCACTACATCCAGCCTTAAAAACGCGCGCGTCATTACGCACAGGGCTCCGATGCACGGCGCAAGGGTAAGGAATTACACTATGCTTTACGACCCCGAGATGTACGCCTCTTACTGGGTGGCCTATCCTCTTTGCGCGGCCCATCTTGGGAGCGGACGCGACGAGTCCTGGGCCTTCGACCCCGATGTGGAGCAGCATCTCCAGGCCAAGCTTACAAACGGGGCCTATGGGGTAAAGACTCCCCGCGGAAACTATTATGCCCGCGGGCATCAGATCCCGAATGCAGACCGTAACGCTCCAGGGCTGGACGAGATGCTGGCCCAGACCTATTATATGACAAACATAACCCCTCAGCTCCAGAACAGGCTTAACGGTGGTATCTGGAGTTCCCTTGAGGCGGCGGTAAGAAAGCTCACTTCTTCCTGCGACACTGTTTACGTGGTTACAGGTGCGGCCTTCAGGAAGGTAGGGGAGGACGTGGCAGTTAATACCATCGTCAATAAAAAGGATGGTAAAACACTTCCTTTGCCTAATTATTACTGGAAGGCCCTTCTCAAGGTGCACAGGGACGGCGGGGCTGTAAGCGGGGCCTCGTCCATAGGTTTCTGGATTTCACACGAGGAACACCAGGACAGCTATGTGAACTACGCCGTTAGCGTAGATCAGATAGAGGCCTGGACGGGGCTGGACCTGTTCTCCAACCTGCCCCTACAGTATCAGCAAGAAGCGGAGGCCAATGCCGCCTGGGAAGTTTTCAGCAATTATTAGGCTATGAACGAGAAGCAGAAAAAGGTTCTTCTGGACCTGCAGGCCCAGTGCATCAAAAGGGAAAGATGCAAAAAGGACGTGTGGGACAAGGCCCTGGCGGCCCTTGACGGGGATGCCGATGCGGCCGGGGAGGTTGTGGATTCCCTTGTGGAGGACAAGTTTGTAGATGAGGACCGATACTGCCTTGCCTTTGCCCGGGACAAGGCACATTTGAGCGGATGGGGGCCTCACAAGATAGCGGCTGCCCTCAGGGTAAAGAAAATAGACGACGGCGCCATAAAGGCTGCCATTCAACAGATAGACGATGAGGAAAGCGACAACAAACTAAGAGGTGTGCTTCAGCATAGGTTCAAGATACATCAGGGTGAGCCTTATGTGAAGATGCGCCTTTTAAAGTTTGCCCTGCAGAGGGGTTATGAGTACGACAAAGTCCGGGTTATCCTGGAAGAAATACTGGAAGACAATAAAGATTAACTATATGAAAACAAGAATAATCTCCCTAATGGTTGCCTGCGGCCTTCTTGCCTCCTGCACGCAAAACCTTACCGTTTCTTCTCCTGACGGTTCTATAAAACTGGCCCTGGGCGTTGAGGCCGGCCGTCTTAATTACAGCGTTACCGTAGATTCTTCTGCTTTCATTCTGCCGTCGCCCCTAGGCCTGGTGTCGGAAAGGGCTGTTCTGGACAGGGATTTTAAGGTTGCCGGGATAAGCCATTCTGCTTTTTCCCAGACCTGGACATCTCCCTGGGGAGAGAACTAGGAGCACCTTGACTGCCACTATTAAGTGGAGGCCAGATTCAAAAATATCGACGGCGTCCTGTTGAGGGTACGCGTACGTGCCTTCAACGACGGAATAGGCTTCAGATATGAGTATGAGGTTCCTGGGCCTGATTCCCTTAAGGTTACAGACGAACTTACCGGCTTCTCCCTGGCCTGCGACGGCACAAGCTGGTCCATTCCGGGAAACTTCAATACCTACGAGCTGGAATACAGGACCCTGCCGCTCTCTGAGGTTGACAATGCCAATACTCCCTTTACCTTCAAGACAGAGGATGGCCTTTACGGCAGTATTCACGAGGCCGCTCTCTACGATTTCCCGGAGATGACGGTGGCCCGCGATACTTCCGGCAAGGGCGTTTCTTTCCGCGCCGCCCTGGCTCCCTGGCCGGACGGAGTAAAGGCCCGCGTTGCCAAGAAGTTCCATACCCCCTGGAGGGTGGTCCTTATATCCCGTGATGCTCCAGGCCTTGTGAACTCGGACCTTATTCTCAATCTTAACGAGCCCTGCGCCATAGAGGATGTCAGCTGGATCAAACCTCAGAAATATGTTGGCGTATGGTGGGGAATGCATCTTGGAATAGAGGCCTGGTACGATGACGGCCGTCACGGTGCCAATACTGCCAATGCCCTCAAATACATAGACTTTGCTGCCGAAAACGGCATCGAAGGTGTACTCTTCGAGGGTTGGAACGATGGTTGGGCTACCTGGGGTTCTGGTTCGGTCTTTGACTTTACCCTTCCCGCCCCGGACTTCGATTTTGAGAAAGTGGTTTCCTACGCCCGGTCCAAGGGTGTAAACTACATCCTTCACCACGAGACCGGCGGCAACATTCCCAATTACGAGAATCAGCTTGATTCTGCCCTTAACTGGGCTGCAGCCCACGGCATTCACGCCATCAAGACCGGCTATGCCGGCCGCATCACCGGAGGACATCAGCACCACGGGCAGTATATGGTGCGTCACTATCAGAAGGTAATTGAAGAGGCTGCAAAAAGGCAGATAATGATAGATGCTCACGAGCCCATCAAGGCTACCGGAATTCGCCGTACCTGGCCTAATTTTATGTGCCGTGAGGGTGCCCGCGGAATGGAATGGAACGCCTGGAGCGCAGGCAACAAACCGGAGCATCAGACCATACTTCCTTATACCCGTCTTCTTGGCGGTCCTATGGACTACACTCCCGGAGTCTTTGACATAATGTACAGGAACATCGCCGGAAATCCTAATCTTAAGGCCTGGAACGGGCCTATCGCCACAAAATGCCGCTGCAATACCACCCTGGCCAAGCAGATTGCAGACTGGGTTGTGCTTTACAGCCCTATGCAGATGGCCTGCGACCTTATAGAAAACTACGAGGGCCATCCGGCCTTCCAGTTCTTCAGGGATTATAATGCCGATTGTGACTGGTCCCGCGCTTTGGCAGGCGAGGTAGGGGAGTACATAGTTGTCGCCCGCCGTGCCGGGGATGTTTACTTCCTTGGAGCCGTTACGGACGAGAATGCGCGCACTCTTGACCAGCCCCTTGATTTCCTGCCCTCCGGCAAGACCTACGTGGCTACAACCTATGCCGATGGTCCCGATGCTTCCTGGGAGAAAAATCCTTATTCATACGAGATTTCTTCCCGCGAGGTTACTTCTGCCGACACCCTTACTTTGAATCTTGCAACTTCCGGCGGTGCGGCCATAGTCTTTAAGCCTCTTTAATATGAAGATCCGATATATTTTTTACGGGTTGATGGTGTCTTTGGCCGTGGCTTGCTCACAGCCTGTAACCGTGCCTCAGATGGCAGAACTGCCCGGTGTATCTTATAAGATAAGCGTCTGCGAGATAACTAATGCCCAGTACGAGGAGTTTTGCCCTGAGCATAAAGAACTGAGGGGTAGCGAGTTTGGCCTCTCCACTGAAGATAACGAGGCTGTGGCCTATGTTTCCTGGAACGATGCCGCTGCCTATTGCCGCTGGCTGTCCAAGAAGACCGGACGTAACTTCAGACTGCCCAAGGAGGCTGAGTGGGAATATGCCTGCCGGGCCGGCACTCAGACGCCTTATTATACCGGCGATACTTTGCCGCGCGGAGTATGGCGCAATCAGCATACGGAAAGAAATCTAAAAAAGGTCTCTATGGAGGTTGGCGTATCGGAGCCTAATGCCTGGGGCCTTTACGATATGCACGGTAACGTTGAGGAATGGTGTCTTGACGATTATATCCCGCTTGAGGGGTTCAACTCTGCCACTCCGTTCAAGGTTACCCGTGGCGGAAGCCATAACACTCCTGTAGAGTATCTCAGAAGTGATTACCGCGCTGCGGCCTTGCCGGAAGATGCTCACAGCCAGATTGGTTTCAGAATTGTCGAGACCGTGTCGGCGATACAGGGCGAAGCAGGTGGAGAAATCTCTGCCACGCCCTTCTTCCTGGAGCCCATTCCTTACGTGATTCCTCCCGTGGATGGCTCACCTATGTATCACCATAACCATCAGCCCGCCGTAACCTGGTGCGACAATGGGGATTTGCTTGCAATATGGTTCAGTTGCGACGCGGAGAGCAACAGGGAAATGGTAGTCCTTGGCTCCAGATTTTCCGGTGGCCGATGGTCTCCCGCGTCTCTTTTCTTCAAGGTGCCCGGCCGTAATATGACAGGCAGTTCGCTGGTACGTCTTGGGAATGGAGACATTCTTCATATCAATGGAATAGGCAATTCCGGAGACTGGCAGAATCTTGCGATGGCTGTGCGCAGAAGCAGCGATAATGGTTATACTTGGAAGGATACAAAACAGGTTACTCGTCACGGAAAACGGCATCAGGTGATAGCCGGGGGCATAGTCCTTGGCGATGGTACCATCGTCCAGCCCTGTGATGCCGGGCCGGAAGGTAATGATGGTACGGCGGTTCAGGTTTCCCGCGACGGTGGCTTAACCTGGGAAGATCCCTGGGACGGAAGCCCTCTGCCCGTTATCCCCGGGACTATTCAGATTGCCGATAGTACTGTTTCTTCCACTATAGGTGGTATTCACGCCGGGGTTGTGGAACTGACCGATGGCTCTCTTTTGGCTCTTGGCCGCGGCAATCCTGTTCCTTGCGGGGACAAGTTGTTTATGCCTAAGAGTGTTTCTAAGGACGGTGGGCGCACCTGGACTGTTACTGCCAGCGAGTTCCCGCCTATTGACGGTGGTCAGCGCCTTGTTCTAAGACGGCTTAATGAGGGCCCGCTTCTGCTGGTTTCCTTTACCGATCATCCGGAGCGGTCTGCAGAGAAGGGAATGTATTTTGGCGCAGAAAAGGGTTATGGTGTGTTTGTGGCTCTTTCTTATGACGATGGTGCTACCTGGCCCGTTAAGAAACTGCTCACTGACGGCAATCCAAGAACTCTTGACGGTGGCGCCTGGACGGGCACCTTCAAGATGGACTCTGCCCACAGCGAGCCCAAAGGCTACTTTGCCGCCACCCAAACACCCGACGGCACCATCCACATCCTCTCCAGCCGCCTCCACTACCGCCTCAATCTTCCCTGGATAGAGCAGTAGGCGCGGAAGGACTGTGCCCTTCGGCAGTATCGAACTACTTTAGGATATTCTCATTATCGCCGGCGAGGGAGCGGACGAGCTCGGGATCGTTGGTGGTAATGCAATCTACGCCAAGGTCTATCATCGCTTTGATGGTTTCCTCTTTGTTAACCGTCCAAACGTTCACGAGCATACCCAAATCGTGGGCCTCCTTAACCCATTCGGGATGCTTTACAAACTTGGAGTAGTGATAGTCAATACCGTTTATGCCGTCTTTGTAAACCTCTGCCGGTGAAAGATCTCCGGTAAGATACTGATTGGAAAAATCCGGCTCGTGCTTAGCCAGATACTTGCAGGCATCGTAGCTAAAGGAAATGAAGATTACTCTGTAAGGCTTATAAAGATTGTGGGCCTTGAGCGCAGAAATGCACTTCTTGGTAAGTTCTATTGTCTTCTCTTTTGTAGGCTGCTCCTTTATCTCCAGAACAAGGACTGTCTTGTCCGACTTCTCGCCCTGGGTTAGGTACGCGTCCAGAGTGGGTACAGGCTCGCCATTGGAAAGACGGAGGGCAGATATGGTCTCGTAGGTATTGTCGTGAATGGAAACTCCGGAAATGGAACTGTCGTGGTTGACTACAGGTACGCCGTCGCTGGTAAGATGAACGTCGAACTCGCTGCCCCAGAAGCCCAATTCCTGGGCACGGGCAAGCGACTCAATGGAGTTCTCTGCAGTGCCAGTCCAATATCCGCGGTGAGCCGTAACTGCAACCCTCTTCTCCAAAATCCTGTAAGCATCGGCAATAACATCCTTGCACCAAGACTCAAACGCAGACCAGGTATAGAAAGGCCCGGTCTCTCCCGGGATCGGCAGTGAAATTTCCTGCTCGTTAATCATAGCCTTCACCAAAACATCCCCGGCCTTATTCTTAAAGAAAACAAGCTGGAAATTGGCAGCCATAGGAGAGCGATAGAAGCGGAAGACCTTCTTGACATCGTACTTGTCGTAAGCCTCGCCGTCAAAGCCCGGAGCCTTTATAAGCGACATAAGACAGCAGAAATTAAGATCGTGGCCAAAGCGAAGCTGCGCGCTTACGCCGCCGTTCTCGAATATATCCTTGCGGGCAAGATTCAGGAAGTCTTCCAGAAGCGTCACGTGTAGAGCCCAGTTGCGCCCGCCTTCATAGCGATTGCGCCCGCCTATGCCCCAGAACCGGAAATTCTCTACCTCCCAGCAACCGACCAGCTCCTGCAAAGTAAAATACTCCAGGAAAGAATACTTGTCCCCGATGCACTGGGCATCGGCAGCAATCTTCCACATCGCATTCTCAAGGCTATACGGATTGATGGTTTCCTCTACAAACTTATAATCCTTTACCAGACGGGCAAAAAACGCCTGCGGATTATAAATCTCCTTGCGCATAGCACGATAATCCTCGCCCCAGCGGGACCTGGAAGAACTCCAGATATTATCGTCCCCGGCCCTAAGCAGATGATTCTGTTCCAGCATTGGATCCATAGCTCCAAGGTCGGCGGCCGAAGAAGATGAGGTAATCTGCAGCTGCGGATTCTGATTGCTCAGATACATCAGCTCGGAATACATTGACTGCACTACCCTTAAAACCTGGGTGGAGCGGGCGTTGATGCGCGCCTTGCCCTTGAAAATCTCCGGATAATTGCGGGCCATTCGCGCTGCAATGCCGGTGTGCTGGTCCCAACCTATTTGGGTAAGGTCTCCTGCGCGACCAACGGTGGTAGGATAGAACTCGAGGTACTTCCTTGCGAACTCTTCTCCCTTGGGAGTAAGCGCGTTCTGCTCAAGAGCTTTCTTAAAGAACTCGTACACTGCCTCGTATGTGCCGGAACCGGAAACATACCTGGAACCGTGGCGCGCATAAGTACTTATATAGCACGGTTTGTAGCCCTTTGGCGCCGGAGTAGGCTTCTGAACCTCCGAAGCCGGATATACTAGATAATTGCCTGTTGTAAGAAGAGAATCCTTTGCAAAAACCTCGTACGTAGGAGCATAATAAGTGTTCTGCGCGGCCAACGAAAAGCAGGCCAGCAGGGGCAGTGCCAGTAAAGTCTTTAAGAAACGCATATTTTAATCTTTTTTAGTCCTGGAGTCTCTTTCTGATAGCCTTTGTCTGCTCTTCGTATCCGGGCTTCTCAAGAAGTGCGAACATATTCTTCTTGTAGGCCTCTACGCCGGGCTGATTGAAAGGATTAACGCCAAGGGTATAAGCACTTATGCCGCAGGCAAACTCAAAGAAATAGAACAAACCTCCAAGTATGCGGGCATCTATATGGTCGATGCTTACCTCGATCTGCGGTACGCCGCCGTCTATGTGTGCAAGCTTGGTTCCAAGCTGAGCCATAGAACCGCAATGCTCTACGTGCTTTCCTGCAAGGAAGTTAAGCTGGTCCAGATTCTGCTCGTCGCTGCCAATTACAACGCTGCGGTTAGCCTTTTCTATGTTGATTACGGTCTCGAACATAACCCTGTCACCCTCCTGGATGAACTGGCCCATGGAGTGAAGATCTGCGGTATTGTTTACCGATGCAGGGAAGATACCCTTGCCGTCTTTACCCTCGGACTCTCCGTAAAGCTGCTTCCACCACTCGCCAAGATACTGGAATTTAGGATTGTAAGTAACCATAATCTCTACCTTCTTGCCAAGTTCGGTATAAAGGAGGTTGCGGATCGCAGCGTACTGAACGGCCGGGTTCTGGGCGTCCTTAACTGCAAGAGACTTCTCCATCTCCCTGGCACCATCGATCATAGCGCGGATATCGTATCCGGCAACTACGATGGGCAGAAGACCTACGGGGGTAAGAACTGAGAAACGGCCGCCTACATCGTCCGGAACCACGAAGGTGCGATAGCCTTCCTGGGTTGCCAGAGTCTTAAGGGCTCCGCGGCTCTTGTCTGTAATGGCAACTATCCTTTCTGCAGGATTGGGATAAGTCTTCTCTATGTACTCCTTAACGATGCGGAATGCAACCGCGGGCTCTGTGGTGGTGCCGCTCTTGGAAATAACGATGCAGGCAGTATTGCGCTGGGCTGCAAGGTCCATAAGTTCTGCAAGGTACTCCTCGGAGAGGTTGTTTCCTGCAAATACTACGTCGGGAGCGGCCTTGGGCCCTTTCAGAAGTTTGTCAAAATTACCGGAAAGAGCCTCGATTGCGCAGCGTGCTCCAAGATAGGAACCGCCGATTCCAATAACGATAACGAGGTCTATGCCCAGGGCCTTCCAGCCGTCGCGGACAGCCTCGCAGTCTGCAAGAAGAGTCTCCGGAGTCTCAGAAGGCAGATGCTTCCAACCAAGGAAATCGTTTCCGGCACCCTGGCCGCCTACAAGAACATCAAATGCCTCAAGAGCCTTCTCTGTGTATTTTTTGCTTTGCTCGGGAGTTACAAAGGTCGAGCAGCCTTTAACGTCAATCTTTATCATTGTATTACTTTATTTAGTTCTTATTTAATGTCTAAATCGTAGGGAAGTCTTGCAAAGAACTTCTCGCCTGATGCGCTCTTGTACCACCTGAGCAGAGAATTTTCTATGCGGGTAAATTCCTTTACGGCACCTCTGATACCATCGTCCGTGGAGGGAAGAACCTCGCTCTGGCTCAGGAGCTCGTCCAGAAGAGAGGTCTCTACCGTAGGATAGGTGCATATATTCCACTGGGAAATGTCGTCGCTGCCTACAAGAGAAGCGGCAAACTTAACAGCATCCATAAGGGTTCCGCACTCGTCCGCAAGACCTAGCAGCACGGCTTCTACGCCGGTCCATACACGGCCCTGGGCAATCTCTTCAACGTAAGAAGCCTCAAGTTCGCGGCCCTGGGCTACATTGGTGACAAAGCCTGTATAGATTTCATCAATCTGTTTCTGAAGGGCCTGCTTCTCCTGAGCGTCCAGGGGTGCCAGAAGTCCGCCGTTATGGTTGCCGGAACTAACGGTAACTATGTTTACGTTAAGCTTGTTGCGCAGAGTTTTGCTTATGTCCGGTATCATAGCGAATACGCCGATGGAACCGGTAATGGTTGTATAATCTGTATAAATTTTGTCGCAGCTGTTGGAAATCCAGTAGCCTCCCGATGCGGCATAGTCTCCGTATGATGCAATCACCGGTTTAGCCTGGCGCAGAAGGTCTATTTCCGTTTTGATTTTGTCCGATGCCAACACGCTTCCGCCGGGGGAGGATACCCTTAGAACCACGGCCTTAACATTGTTGTCTTTGCGAAGCGCGGCAATCTGGCTGGCATAACGGTCACCATCGATATTGTAAACGTCGGAGCCTTCTACAATTTCACCATCGGCAATAAGTATGGCAATGTGCTCTCTGGCAGGGTTGCCACCCCTGTTCACGCTGGCGGAATAGTCGCGCAGGCTAACCAAATTTACATCCTCGAACGATGGTTTCATTGCCAGTGTGGCAAGTTTTTCCTTCATCTGCTCGCGGGTCATAAGTTCGTCTGCAAGGCCGGCGTCAATCATATCCTTGCCGGTGTTCAGAAGAAGGTTGTTTACAAGGCGCTCCAGTTCGCTTACCTCTATTCCTCTTGCCTTGGAAATATCCTGGGCGATGGTGTTCCATAATGACAGAATCATCTGGCGGTTCTGAAGCAGATTCTCTTCGCTGGGGCTGCCCATTGTAAGGGTCTCGCCGGCTGCCTTGAATTTTCCGTGGCGGATAAGCTGTACGTTTACATCCAGTTTCTTAAGAAGGTCCCCAAGGAAAATAAGCTGTGTGCCAACTCCTGTAATCTGAGGGCCTGAGCCTGTGTTGGCGCTAAGGTATATCTTGTCCGAAGCAGTAGCAAGCCAGTAAGCCCCGGTAGTAGGGAACTCGCAGAAAGCAATTACGGCTTTTCCGCTCTGACGGAACTCCGTAAGGGCCTGCTTCAGCTCTTCTATCTGGCTGATGCCTGCGCTGGCTCCGTCCGGCTTAAGGTAGATAAGGCTTATTCTGGGGTCCTTGGCGGCTTTGCGGATTGCCTGAACTGCATCCCATACGCTTATGCCGGGAAGGTTTGCACCCTGCATATATTCCTGAATGTTTGCCGGTTTTGACTGCTCTATCAAAGCTACCTCTGACAGATTGATTTTAAGCACGCTGCCCTGGCTGATTCTGGGTCCCGATTCAGTAGTGAACAGGTTCCCGATGAAGGTTATAAAGAAAATCATCGTTGCCAGCGAGGCTGCTATGCAGCCGCACATAGCGGCAAGGGCCATTTTAATGAACTGTTTCATACGTATGAATATTGCTTATCCCTCAAAAGTAGTAATTTTCTCTTTAATAACCGCCATTTTAAGGACAATAACTTTGTAAAAAGTTAAATTGTTTTGACTATATTTGCGTGATATCAAGAAAAAGGCAAATAATAATGGCACAGAAACCTTCAATTCCAAAGGGCACAAGAGACTTCGGAGTCTCCGAAATGGCAGCCAGAAACTATATCTTCCAGACAATCAGCAGCGTTTACAAAAGCTACGGCTACTCGCAGATAGAAACTCCCGCAATGGAGAATCTTTCTACTCTTTTGGGTAAGTACGGGGACGAGGGCGACAAACTTCTTTTCCGCATACTTAACTCCGGCGATGCCTTTGCCGATGTGGATCTTACTGGGGACAGCGCCTCGATTACCCGTCAGGTATGCGAGAAAGGCCTGAGGTACGATCTTACCGTTCCCTTCGCCCGCTACGTAGTGCAGCATCAGAACGAGATCGCCTTCCCTTTCAGGCGTTTCCAGATTCAGCCCGTATGGCGTGCGGACAGGCCCCAGAAAGGCCGTTACCGCGAGTTCTATCAGTGCGACGCCGATGTGGTAGGCAGCCGTTCCCAGCTTAACGAACTGGAGCTTGTGCAGATAGTGGACAAGGTGTTCACTAAATTCGGCATAAACGTAATCATCAAGATAAACAACCGTAAGGTACTTACCGGTCTTGCAGAGATTGCCGGCTTCCCGGACAAAGTAGTGGATATAACGGTAGCCATCGACAAACTGGATAAAATCGGCCTGGATGCAGTTAAGGAAGAAATGCTGCAGAGAGGTCTAAGCCAGGAGGCCGTAGCCGTTATAGAACCCATTCTGAACCTTTCCGGCACCACTGCTCAGAAACTAAGCGTAATGCGGGAACTGATGAGCGGCAAGTCAGCCTCCGGAGTGGTATCTCAGGCAGGCCTTGACGGCCTTGATGAGTTGGACGAGCTGTTTGGATTTATCGATGCTGCCGGAATACGCAACACCGTAGAAATAGATCTCTCTCTGGCCCGCGGACTCAACTACTACACCGGAGCTATATTCGAGGTTAAGGCAGCTGATTATCAGATTGGCAGCATCTGCGGCGGTGGCCGATACGACAACCTTACCGGCATATTCGGCCTCCCGGGCCTGTCGGGCGTTGGAATTTCATTCGGAGCCGATAGAATTTATGATGTGCTGATGGGGCTGGACAAGTTCCCTGCAGGTCTTGCGGTAAGCACCCAGGTGCTCTTTGCCAATATGGACGCTGAGCAGCTTCCTTATGTTATTTCCGTTGCCGGAGCCCTCAGGGACAGGGGAGTATCCTGCGAGATTTATCCTGATGCCGGCAAACTTAAAAAGCAGTTTGATTATGCCGACAAAAAGGGCATTCCCTTCATTTCCATCAACGGATCGGAAGAGGCTGCATCGGGCACCATCAACATTAAAAACCTGGCCACGGGAGAGCAGAAATCCTTCTCCAGGGACAACATAGAAGAGATACTTGATTTTATAAAATAGTGCAGTATGTTTCAGAAAGAAGTATATGTAAGGCGTCGTGAGGCTCTTGTAAAATCAATGCAGGCAGCCGGCCAGAAAGGCGTAATGATATTTATGGGCAATATAGCCGTTCCTTCGCAGGGCACTGTAGAGGGTAACGGATACAGCTTCCGTCAGGACAGCACCTGGATTTATTTCTTTGGTATTGACGAGCCCCATTGGGCCGCCACTATCGATGTGGAGACAGGAGAGGCCAAAGTTTTTGCCGACGATGTTGATATCGACGATATTATCTGGATGGGACCTCAGCCTTCCGTGGCCAGCCAGGCCGCAGAGGTGGGCGTAACCAAGAGCGCTCCCTACCACGACTGGGAGAAAGAAATCGCAGCCGCAAGGGAGAAGGGACGTACAATTCACTTCCTTCCCCAGCTTCGCTATTACAACAAAATGCGCGTTGCAGAGGCTGCAGGACGTCCACTTTCAGAGTTCTCCGTATCTATGACAAGGGCCGTGGCCGAGATTCGTCTTATCAAGGAGGCCTGCGAGATTGAAGAGCTGGACAAAGTTTCCGATTCAGGATACAGGATGCATTCCGCCGGACGTGACGCTGTCCGTCCCGGAGCCAGCGAGATGGAGATCTGCGGGCTTATGGCCGGCATCGCTCATTCCGAGGGCTGGGGCCTTTCGTTTGCCACCATCCTCACCCAGCACGGCGAGACCTTGCACAACCACGCCCACAACGGGATTGTGGAGCCCGGTAAACTGATGGTAATTGACGCAGGAGTAGAGAGCCTGACACATTACGCATCGGACCACACCAGAACCTACCCTACATCGGGTAAGTTCACCACCAAGCAAAGGGAAATCTATCAGATAGTGTACGATTGCAACGAGTTTGCATTCAGTCTAACCAAACCCGGAGTGTCTTACCGTGACGTGCACATTGCCACGGTTAAAAAGATGCTCGAGGGATTAAAGGCTCTGGGTCTTGTAAAGGGCGATGTAGACGAGATGTCCGCCAAGGGAATCGGAGGCCTCTTTATGCCTCACGGTCTTGGCCACAATATGGGACTTGACGTACACGATATGGAAGACCTCGGAGAGGACTTCGTAGGTTACGAGGAAGGACAGGCCCGCGCAAAGCAACTGGGACTTGGCAACCTCAGAATGGCCAGACCTCTGCGCGCAGGTCACGTAATCACCGACGAACCTGGAATTTACTTTATCCCGGACCTTATAGCCAAATTCAAAAAAGAAGGCCTGGGTTACGATTTTGTAAACTACCAGGCCCTTGAGGGTTATTATGATTTTGGAGGCATTCGCCTTGAGGACGATGTTCTGGTTACTGCCGATGGCGCCCGTCGCCTAGGCACAAAACGCCTCCCGATAGCTCCCGATGATATAGAATCTATCCTTTAACGGCTTTGGGTGTCCAGTTTTTAAAGAATCTGGACACCTTTTTTTCATCGTAGCCGTCACCCTCCTCAAGATATCCGGAGTCCTGGATGTGAACGACTTTGCCGTTTTCGTCCAGAACTACCATAACGGGGAAGCCGAAGCGATTGGCTTTTCCAAGCCTTTCCATTGCCTTTAAGGTTCTCTGTTTGCGGGCTTGGTCCGTCTTGAAACTCTTGGGAGTATAATCTATATGGACATAAACGAAATTGTCTTTTACAATTTTGGCTATGGATTCATTTTCGTTGATATAGGCCCAGAACTTAAGGCACCAGGGACACCAGTTACCGCCTACCTGGCAGATAACGAACTTGCCCTCGGCCTTGGCCTTGGCTACGGCCTGGTCTATCTGCTCGTTCTGGTCAAGGGTCTCGTCATAGACCTTTTCCAGAGCTGTCTGTGCCGATGCGGCAAAACCTATCAACAGTGTTGCCAATAAAGTAAGAAAAGACTTTTTCATTTTATCCGTCATTTAAATTAATGTTTGCCGCTTGTCTGGTTAATAAGACCTACGGGAGTGTTACTGCCTACATAAGTACGTGAACGAAGGTCACCCCTTACATATATATGAACATTGCCGCCGCAGCTTACGGGATCTACAAAGCCTTCTATTGCTTGTTTCCACTTGCTGCCGGCGTGTGCTCTCGTCCTTACGCCAAACCAGATATTTCCGTCAATATACTCGTTCTTGTCAAGGATGATTTCCCTGTTCCAAGTAGCTTTAAGCTTGGAAGCTCCGCAGCTGAACTCTTTCTCTTCTGCTTCGTGCTCTATGCCTCTTTGGGAAATGGTGCCTTTTTTCTTGTTAATCTTGAGAGTCTGGTAAATGAACTTAGGTTTGCAGCGGCTTCCTGCGTCGCCGTCAGTTTCCATATCAACCCTTACGTGAACATTCTTGGGATGCTTAATGTAGGAAATCTCGTTATATGAGCCATTTGTCACCCTCTTGCATAGATTGCCGCTGGCAACATATCTTGTCTTGCATCCAAGAGGAAGTCCCTGATTGTTGGCGCTAAGCTCCAGGCCTTTGCCCTCCTTTACTTTCTTTATAACTTTTTCTACAGTGGACTCATTCTCGATAAGACCCGTGCCCAGGGAAGAAGGACCGCCGTTTACGAATACTCGCTTTCCCGTTGTCTCTGAATTCCTGACAATATCCTGCTTTGAGGAAAGAGAAGAACCGGCGTATGATGCTTCCTCTGAACCATTGAACTTGAAGGAAGTTGCTTCATAATCTTCAAAGAGATAAACCCTTACGCCGTAGTTCATACTGGAAACGTAGGTGACGGGACCGTTCTTCTGGCAATTCTGCTTAATCTGGTCTCCTGTAACGTTGGGGCCAAAGAGAGAAGTTATGTCATTATCTACAGGGTCTGCGTGAACCGTGTAATAAGTCATTGACAAATCCTCGAAGTGGGTGATTTTAGAGGAAGTGCTTTCTGTGCTGGTATCAACCTTAAGTTTTGCACCTGCATAAGAAATGTTACAGCCAAGGTCTATGGCCATTTTTGCAGAACTGGTGTAGTTTTCTTTTAGATAACCGGCCCTTGAAGGCTGGGAATATCCGGATGTATAGGCCTGGCGAACAAGCTCGCGAATGGCGTTTACTACGCTCTGGCGGTCATTGTTGCAGGTGATGGAGTTCTTTCCTCCGGTATCTATATCAAGTGAGATGACAACTTTTCCTACACCAAAATCGTTGGTGGGAACTGCATTACCGTTGCCAAGATTAGAGTTCGCGTAAACAAGGCAGCCGGGATAAAGGTCTGTAGCGTCGCTGCAGAAAAGGTCTGTAGTCTCTTTGTCCTTGATAGTTACTTTTTTGGACTTAAGCTCATACAAGTCCCCGCCTTCGATAAAAAACTTAGGAGCCTTCTGTTCCTCAATTGTCTGAATCAAGTTCTGGGGACCCTCTTTAACAACCAGCTCATTCAAGGCATTGCGAATACCCTGAAGCCTGCTGTTTTGGGCACTTAATGACGGCATTAAAAGGAGAAATGCCATTAGGGAAGAAATCCCTGCAATAAGTTTTGCTTTCATAAGAATGGATATTTAGGTGAAATATTAATCAGCCTTCTACGCAAATGTAATGAATCAATGCCCAAAATGCAAGAAAAACGGTTAAAATCAACATTGTACAATAAAATAAACCAACCTAAAAGGCTGGTTTCTATACTTTGGAAGGGCATTAGGCGAAAAGCGATTGGCTCTATTAAATGTCATCCGAATACTAAGAACCTATAGGTTCTGAATAAAACAATTCTTTTACATCTTTACCGTCTGTAATAAACTTCCAATAACCTATATAGTAATATTTAAAGCTTAAATTATCCGAATAGGCTGTTCCTATTCCTTCAAGGAGATCTCCCGAGTATTCTGCATTTGCTCTTATATCTTGCCTACTATAAGCATCGGCTATATATTTATAACCCGTGTCATCTGTGTTCTCCTTTATATTAGAATATCTAACATATTCAATCTTGTCAAAAACATACTTATATAAAATCTGACCAAGGAAGTAAAACTCAACTGATGATAGCATATTATTCTCATCGTATTGACATTTTACGCTAAGAACATTGTTTATAGTAGATGTCTCAGAGGGTTTTGGTGGTAATATGTCGTTATACGTTCCTTTTTCAATATTGATTTCTGATATATAACCACTATCATCAAAAAATTTCCAAATACCTATAGAATATGCATCAATAATTAAACTATCGTCGAAAAGATAGGTTCCCTTTCCTACACAATAACCCGGGCATTTCTGTATACAGGTGGAAGTATATTTAAATTTCGCTTTTATACCATCTCCAATGTCGACAAACTCATCAGAAGGCTTAATATCATATGCAAAAATTGAAAATTTTCTATCATAATCCTCATAACGCAAATAATCATCATTGCCGATTGTCTCGATTAACGTTATTAACGCTCCTGTCTTTTTATCGACCTTCAATACCATATTGTCGTATTTATAACAATCGTACTTATCTTCAAGTTCAGCATTAGAGGCTTTCACGGTGTCTGTCGGCATCTCGTCTACCAAAGGCTCAGAAACTCTAGCAGTGTCTGCCAAAGAAGGGACTTCCGGTTCTGCAACAACAGATTTAACCGAATTTGTACTATTACAAGAGACGATACAAATTAAGAATGCAATTATTAAGCGTTTCATAGGATAATCTAAGTTTTTTAATGCCTGGTTCTAAATACAATATTTTTAATTGGATAGATATAATGTATACTTTTCTTGTTTGGAATAAATACCATTTAATGTTATTCACATTTAACGCATAGGCGGCCTAATACGAGATGTTATCTGAGATGTAAACAAATTTTGGTGTTTAGTGAATCTTTATGTTTACGTCTAATTTCGTGACGACGTTTAATTAAAAAGTTATCCAAAGGGAATTCGACAAAGCTATGATAATCTTTATCCGTTATATTGA
>JBGVAW010000082.1:0-6294 GCA_045224955.1 Candidatus Cryptobacteroides sp. | reverse complement strand
TCCAGCACAGACTCACCATATTCAATGTGGCCCCCTACCGCCGTATCCCAGTATAGGGGGAAAATTTCTTTTATGGCCGATCGTTTCTGTAAATATATCTCTCCCTTTGAATTTACCACGTGGAGATGTACAACCGGATGAAGCAGTTTTGCCTCTCCGTGAACATAGTCCCTTGGCGCACGGGCAGTCACAATCCCATTTTCATTTACGACCGGGACGATGGCTCCGCCAAACGATGCCGCGCCCTGGGGATTGTCGTACGTGGGAAGGGGAAGGATTTCCGCGGGTTCAGGAGGATATACAAGACCTGTCATAACGCTATAGAGCCAATAAGACCAGAACCTGGGCGGCAAGCACCCTGAGGAACATTGTAAGTGGATATACCGTAGCGTAATTTACGGAAGGATAGTCCGTTCCGTACATTTCCTGGGCAAAGGCCAGGACTGCCGGATTGGTTGAACCACCCGACACAAGACCGCAGATCTGGTAGAAGTTAAGCTTGAATACAAGGCGGGATATAAGGATGATAAGCCCAACCGGGATTACTGTAATCATCAATCCGTAAAGAACCCACCAGTATCCGCCTCCGACTATGGACGATACGAAGGTTTCGCCAGCGCCGACGCCAACCGCCGCCATAAACAAAGATATTCCAATCTCGCGTATCATCATATTGGCGCTTACGGTTGTGTAGGTGGTAATCCTGAGCTTGGGAGCGTAGTGACCAAGCAGAATGGCTATGATAAGCGGACCGCCGGCAAGGCCAAGTTTCACCGCCGATGGCATTCCGGGGATAGCAAAGGGGATGCTACCGAAGATCACGCCTATTGCTATTCCAAAGAAAATGGGCACAAGATTGGGCTTGGACAGGGTGGAAGGTTGATTGCCCACAAGTTTGGCAACATCGTCTATGGAAGACAGGGTTCCCACTACCTGAAGGTTGTCGCCAACCTGAAGTATAAGGTTAGGACGGGCCACGAGTTCTACTCCGGCGCGGATAACCCTTGTTACGTTTACCCCGAACATATTCCTTATGTTGAGCTCTTTGATACATTTGCCGGTAATGGAGGGCTTTGTTATGGTGAGTTTCCTTATAACAAGGTTCTCGTCCATCTTCTGCCAATCTTCGTGATGCATCTCCACCTCTGCGCCAAAGATAATCTTTACAGAATCTACCATCTGCTGGGTGGTAACGACAAGAAGTTTGTCGCCCTGCTGCAGAGTGGTCTCAGGGCCCGGGATAAAAATCTCATCGCCCCTCATCATTCTGGAAATTACAAACTTGGCGTCATGCCCCTGGAAAATATCTCTCAAGGTCTTGCCGTAAATGGCCGGATTAGCCACCTGGCAGTGCATACGGCGGGCTTTGCCTTCCGAAGACTCGTCCGCCTCCAGCTGGGCCTTTTCCTTGTCAAGGTCAATCTTGAAAAAAGATTTGGCAACTATTATAATGGCGATGACGCCCAGGACGCCAAGCGGATAGGCCACTGCGTAGGCCGATGCCAGAAGGGAAGATTCCGCCTCGTCGGAGAGGGCCTGCTGGGCAGCTCCAAGTCCGGGAGTATTTGTTACGGCACCTGACATTACACCTGTCATTGTCTTCAGGCTTTCGCCGGTCAGGCTATGGATGAGCACTGTGACAAGCACGGCCAGCAGCACCATCGACAAAGCCAGCAGATTCAATTGGATACCGCCCTTCCTGAATGACTGGAAAAAGCCGGGGCCTACCTGAAGGCCTATTGAAAAGACAAAGAGTATAAGGCCGAAGTCTTTTACAAAGGCAAGGGTGGCCGGGTCTGATCTTAACCCTAAATGGCTTAAAATAATCCCGATGAAAAGAATCCAGGTAGAACCAAGCGATACTCCCTTGAACTTAAACTTGCCAAGCCACAGCCCTGTTGCTATAACAAGGGCGAAAACCATTATGGAGTGGGCAATTCCCGTGCCCGTAAACAAATCACTCATAAAGATTTACATTAAGACAAAAAACCTGATTACCATTATTTTTCCCTTCTATCCAGAAGAAAAGTCCCTCACGCAAAGTCCATAGTTCCACAACATCTCCGGCCTTTGTCTCGTGATTGAAATTAATCGTAAGTTCCTTTACAGGATGCTCCTTAAGAAGATCGCAGTCTATACAGTTCATTGCCCAAAGCACGTAACGGGCGTTATTTGTATGCTGCTGCATATCTATATCGGAATAGCCAACGGTATGAGTGCCGGCAAGGGTGGGTTCGGAGCCCCTTGGCATAGCCACGCGCTGGGCGTTTTGGGCTATGGCATCTTCTGCCCTGAGGCTTTCCGGGTTTACAAGTTCCACCATATCGGCGGTGCGCACCATAGCGCGTTTTTCCACATCCAAAATCACCCAGGAACTGGTAGCACGGATAAGTTCCTTTGTGCCGGCGGCATCGGTAACCCTGAAGTCCCTGACATAGAACGGGCCCGACGGGCCTTTGTGCCAGGTCTGGAGCAACATTTCCTCTCCCCATACCGGGATGGCATCAAAAACAAAATTAAGGCGGCTGAGCACCCAGGCCTTGCTGCCCTTTATCATTGCCTCATACCCAAAGCCCATTGCCTCTGCGGCCTGATAGGCTATCTCCTGGGCATAATCCATAAACGCCGATGGCCTCATCCGCATCCGGGAATCGACATCGTAGCATCTTACCACCTGAGGCAGAATATATTTGTTTTTATCGATTATCCTTCCTTCCATATTCTTTTGGGCCGATGGTGCTAGTAATTGATTATTTCCAGCTCCTCCGGCGTGTAAAGCAAAGTATCAAAGAATTCCGGGAACAGCCTTGCTCCGGCCACGAAGGCGCCGAGAGCAACGGCAGCCACAATCACTGTCCACAGGACAGCCCTGGCAAACCTGTGCTTTCTGGCAGGCTTCTCTTTCTTGGGTGCTTCCTTTGCAGGCTTATCGGCCGCCCTTGGAGCAGCCATCGGCCCAAGGATTTCTTCGAGCCCACGGATTGCCTCGGTCACGTTCTCTTCTGTCTCCTGATGTGTCTTGAGGGAGACAGGCTCCAACCCGAAGCCCTCCGGGAAGATATCCAGGTCCTCATCGGCCACAAAGAAAAAATTATTCTCTTTGGTTGCCCTAAGGCGGCCAAGTTCAGGGAAGACTATCACCTTTTTCTGTTTCAGCGTCTCCTTCATAGAGGAGAGATAGTCCCCAACTATGCGGGAGGCCTTTTCAGAATCTATTCCGTTGGCGGAAGCGTAGAAATCTATAAGGGAAGTGTCATCCTTGCCGCGGCCCTGCCTGAACGACAGTTTGCGGTACGGCGGATTGATGGTGTACCCTTTGTCGCTGAAGGAAGCGGGCACATTCTCTGCCACAAAAGAGCCCACGCCCGGAAGCGCAACCTCATCCCTGTCAAGAATCAGCTCCTTGACCATCTTTGACAACAGGTCTATATCCATAAGAAGCCTAAATTAAACATTGCCGCAAAATTCACCGGCATATCAGTGCAAAGTTATAAAAAAATTAACGAAAAAATTTGGAGATAACACAAAATGTTGTACCTTTGCAATCCCGAATTAAGGGAAAGAGAAAATTCCTCTTTAGCTCAGTTGGTTAGAGCACCTGACTGTTAATCAGGGGGTCGTAGGTTCAAGTCCTACAAGGGGAGCAAAAAAGCATCTATGTTCACGCATAGATGCTTTTTTTGTTACTTTCTCTTGTACCAGTCGCGTAGGATGAAGAAGGCCTTTTTCTTTTCTCCCTGTTCTGACAGAAGACCTTTGCGGTTGTAGTAGTCCTGAACGCCGTCAAGGATGCGGCGGGGAGAACGGAAGTCTGTCAAAATCCAGGGCGTAGTGCCCGCAAGTCCGTCTATCTTATCCAGCATCTGAAGATTCTCGCGGTAAAGGTTTTCCTGGAACTCCTCTGTCCAGCGCTGGTTCACCGGACCGTGAAGGCCGTACTTTGCGCCGCCTCCGAACTCGCTCACAATAACGGGCTTTTCGTAGGGAATCTCCCAAGTCATCCTGCGGGCGTCGTTAACGTCACGGTACCACCCTACATACTGATTAAAGGATACCACGTCTACATACTCGTGCATATTATCCTGGAGGCGGTTCACATAATTATCGGCGGAAGTGACCTCCATCGCCATAGAGATAAGGCGGGTGTCGTCCAGGCTGCGGGCATAGGTAGCCAGGCGACCAAGGAAGGCGTCGCGCTCTGGGCCGTGTGGGGTCTCGTTGGCAATAGACCATATAATGACATTGGCCCGGTTAATGTCGCGCTCTATCATTTCTTCAAGTTGCCTGACGGCATTCTGATAGGTATGCGGATTGCCCCAGGCTATGGTCCAGTACACCGGAATTTCTGACCATACCATAATCCCCATCCTTTCTGCTTCGCGCACCATATGCTCGTTGTGGGGATAATGGGCGAGGCGCACAAAATTACAGCCGAGCTCTTTGGCCCACTCCAGGAGCTGCCTGGCATCTTCCGGCGCGGTGGTTCGGCCTCCGCTAAAGGGTTTTTCGTCGTGGATACATATCCCTTTAAGGAATATTGGCTCTCCGTTTAGAAGTATTTGTTTTCCCTTGGTTTCTATTGTGCGAAAGCCGATGTTGTCCGCAATTGTTTCCTGGCCGTCGAGGCTTAGTTCTACGCGGTAGAGCTTAGGGTTTTCCGGGCACCATCGGTCCAAATTATCTACTTTCGCGCTGGATGAGGCACGGCCGGTACTGTCTGTAAGGGCATTTATCTCAAGGTTAAGTTCCGGGATGCTTAGGCTTACTTTATGCCCAGGGGCGCCGGTGTTCAGCCTTGCGCTAATGGCCAGATGGCCGGTCTTGTCCAGCTGCACGGAATAGTCCCGGATGTAAACAGGGTCTACACTTACCAAAAGTACGTCGCGGGTAATGCCGCCATAGTTCCACCAGTCGAAAATCTGCGTGGGTATGTTCTCTGGCCTTCTTTTGTTATCTACTTTTACCACTACAAAGTTTTCTCCTTCCTTAAGAAGGTCTGTAACATCAAAACTGAACGGGGTAAAACCGCCCTCGTGACGGCCTGCCTGGCGGCCGTTAACATAGACAATGGCCTCGTAGTTTACGGCGCCAAAATATAGAAGGGTTCTTTTGTCTGCGCTTGGCTGCCAGGAGAAATAGCGCTGGAACCACACGGTGCCTTCATAGAAGAAAAGTTTGTCGTCCTGGGCATTCCAGTCGCCGGGGATGTGCATTGTGGGGGCGCTGTCAAACCTGTATTCTATTAGGTCTTCCGGGCGCTGGGGTTTGGCATTAAGGAAGAATCCCCAGGGCGATGGGTTCATTCTGTAGTCGTAGTACCCTTCTTCCTGCACATCTATAAGATAGTGCCATTCTCCGTTCAGGGAGGTAACATTGCGGTTAAAAATATTAGTCTGGCCCATAAGAGCCGGAGCGCCCAGCCCCAGCAGGCAGACAACAGCCAATGCACTAATTTTCATCTATCTATGCGTTTTTACAAAGATAGGATTTTTTTGAATTTCTAAATAAATATGACCGATAGGTTTTGGGAGTCTGTCGCTAACGCGACCCTAGCCGGGTAAATGTATTTTGTCGGACAAAATGCATTTTGTCTATACTGGGGGATCTTCAATCCCCCACCCCCCTGGCCTCCACTGGTTCGACTTTCTTCGAAAGTCTTCCTGACGTTCCGGCCGGCGCCTGATGGCGCCAGGTGCATCATACAATAGGGCTAGTAATTAATGACCTCAGGATTGGGGATATAATTTATTATATATTTTATTACATCTTCAAAGATAGCCTTTTGTTCTCGTGTCGCATTAATGTAGCCAACATTAATATGAGGCGTTTGATAGTCGGACCAATAACCACCTTCATCCTCTCCCGCAAATAAAATTGTACGTGGCACCAATCCGTCATCATAAATCTCTTTGGGAATATCCTTTCTGCCAAAAAGAATGGTTTCATTTCCTGTAATAAAATGGTTCCCTGGCAAACCGTAGGATGGTAACAGACTATTTAATCTCTCGATATTCAAGCTCCAGCCACCATAATTTGTAATGTATAATATAGCATTCCCTTCATATATAAACTTATAGAGACGCTCCCATCCCCCATCAAAAGTATAAGCATCCACATAGTTATTTGGGACAGGAATACTATACTCAACACTTGTACTTTCGAAATGATTATGTAAACAAATTTTTGTGTTTAGTGAATCTTTATGTCTACGTCTAATTTCGTGACGACGTTTAATTAAAAAGTTATCCAAAGGGAATTCGACAAAGCTATGATAATCTTTATCCGTTATATTGA
>JBGVAW010000081.1:0-11863 GCA_045224955.1 Candidatus Cryptobacteroides sp. | reverse complement strand
AGAAGGAGAAGACAGAATCAAAAAGGACTTTTCATTGGCCTGGGTAATCTGAAGTGGACGTGCTTGCTGAAAAACCATCCGGTTTATCACGAACTCTATGAGGCTAATAACGAATTAGTGAACGGTATAGAAAGGGTCTTCCATATAGAATGGGAAATAGTCGATATTGACGAATCTCACATCTATGTAACCAATCTGAGAACCGGCAGCAAATACCACATCTCAGTCATTTATCCAGCAGATCTTTACGTGGATGTTTACCGAATACATAATGATGGGAAAGAAATAGATCCATTTAAATGATGAATGTCGTAAAAAAGATCATAATAAGTAATATAAGATAAATCAGTTATGACTGAAAACGAAAACTTCCCAATTGCCCTTCGTTCAAAGATCCAAGGGATAGACAATGTCCTAGGAACGCTGGGAGAGGATTATAACTTTCATGATTCCGAAGTAGAAGATATTGTTATCAAACGTGACGGTACTATAATTATAACTGTTTGGTCTGGATGTTTGTTAGGCCACAGAAAGAAGGAGTATGTTACGACATGGGTTCTCCATAATTGCGTATCGATGGATGGAGAGTATGATCCACAGGTCTGTTACTTGTGGAATATTACGGTAGAAGAAGATATCCTTGGACGACTACGGTTATGTCTGGATGGCGTAGGGCCGACATTTGCGTGTGAAAGCATTGATGTTACTATTAAAGAATTTGACTATGGATCACGTAAGCGTCTTTTCTTTGATATGGATAACGTCCTCGTGGACTTCGCTTCCGGAATCGCCCGGCTGGATGACGCCACTAAACAGGAATATGAAGGCCGCCTTGATGAAGTTCCGGGCATTTTCTCTCTCATGGATCCGATGCCTGGTGCCATCGATGCCGTGCACCTTCTGGCGGAGAAATACGACATCTATATTCTGTCCACAGCCCCATGGAAGAACCCTTCGGCATGGGCCGACAAGGTGGCATGGGTGACTAAGTATCTGGATGATATTCTCCATAAGCGCCTGATTCTCTCTCATCACAAAGACCTTGTGAAGGGCGATTACCTGATAGATGACCGTTCCAATCACGGAGCAGATACGTTCGAAGGTGAATGGATTCAGTTTGGAAGTGAGCACTTCGCGGACTGGGCTGCAGTTCTTAATTACCTTTTGTAAATCCGGAAAACTTTGAAAAGTCGAATGTCCCGATGCAGAGTAAGTAGCTCCCCCCTGGACTAAACGTCCAAAACGACTTCGACTAAACAAAGATTTTGGTCACCTGGACATTTCGAGTGATGGATTTCACGTCAACAGTTAAGGGTGGACATTTCGGGTGATAGCACGGGCAACAGTCTGGCGCGAGGAGGGTCCACTTCATTCATTCTGAAGCCCCGCAGCGGCGAGCCGTAGCCGCCGGAGGTCGTATATTCCGCCGGCGGCACCTTTAGGGGAACCCTAATTCCCAACCATCGCAAAACATCCAGAAGCTTTCTACAGACTCTCCTTAGGCGCCTCATCCTCCAACGTGAAATTCACCTTCCACATCAACCCCTGTTTGGCGTGCCCTCGGGGCCGATGCCAATGCGAGGTGAGGCAAAATCCTCACCTTGCCAGCGAACCCTCAATACAGCGCACCAGTGGCACATCACCGTGGAAGGTGAATTTCGGGTTGATGGTTTTGGAAAGAATTTATAATGCTAACTATTGATTCTGAATATCGTCAGGTTTTACGCCAAGGGCCAGACAAACCTGCTTCAGCTGCTCTGCATCTTAAAAGAGCATAATACGGCCGTCCTCGTCATCATCGGCAAAATTAGTGATGCTCTTGCAAATATAATAAATTTTGAGCGATATTATTCACACTTATATAACAGAAAAGGGATTCCGAAGAATCCCTTTCTTGTGCTCCCTCAGGGGCTCGAACCCTGGACCCCAACATTAAGAGTGTCGTGCTCTACCAACTGAGCTAAGGAAGCAGTATGTCTTGTGACCCGTTCGGGGCTCGAACCCGAGACCCCCACATTAAAAGTGTGATGCTCTACCGACTGAGCTAACGAGTCTTTCCATCCCCGGTTCAAAATCGGGATTGCAAAGGTATGCAGTCTTACTTAAAAATCCAAATATTTTTTTAAAAATTTCACACACTTTCTACAATTACTTTGATTTCAAAATTATTGGAGTTAATTTTGAAAAAGTAAACGAAACTATCGGACTAAAATAAAACAAATATTATGGCAAGAGCAAAACTCTCGGAGAAAATAGGTTACGGCTTCGGAGACTTCGCGTCCTCAATGTTCTGGAAAATTTTCTCATACTATCTTCCCATTTTCTACTCTGACGTATTCGGCCTAAGCACCGCCCACGCCGCCACCCTCCTGCTGGTAACAAAGCTGTACGATGCAGTATCGGACCCCCTGATGGGCATCATCGCCGACAGAACCAATACAAAATGGGGAAAATACAGACCCTACCTGCTCTGGATTGCCATTCCATTCGCCCTTATAGGCACGTTCTCCTTCTTTGTGCCTGACGCCGGCTACTCCACCAAACACGTTTACGCCTATGTAATGTACATTCTGATGATGACGGTTTACACTGCCATCAACGTACCTTACGGCGCAATGCTGGGCGTTGTAACCGACGACTCCAAGGAGAAAAGCGTATTCTCATCGTTCAGAATGTTTTTTGCCTACGTGGGCAGCTTCGTAGCGATGGGAATCTTCCTGCTCTTTGAAAAGATGGTTATCGGTCAGCCTGTTATGGTCGATGGCGCCCCCAAGCTTGACGAGGCCGGCAATGCCATTCTGGCCAAGGGTTTGGGCGATGCCGCCCCGATGCAGTGGACGCTTGTGGTTGGCATTGTGGCAATTATCTGCGCCATACTGTTCATCTGCTCCTTCCTGCTTACACGCGAGCACGTTAAGGTAGAGAAGCCCAAGGGAGAGAAACAATCAATCCGTAAAGACCTCAGCGCCCTGCTTCACAACGGCCCCTGGTGGCTTCTGCTTGGTGCCGCAATAGGCCAGCTACTCTGCGGCTCTATCCGCGGAGGCGCCGCCGCCTACTACTTTGCCAACATTCTGGAGGCCAATATCTGGCTTACCTGCGCAATCTACCTTATCATCGGCGAGATTGGCCAGATGCTGGGTGTAGTGCTGGCAGTGCCTTTCTCTACAAAGTATGGCAAGCGCAACACCTTCGTAGGAGCTATGGCCGCCGTTATCATATTCAGTACTCTGATATGGTTTATTCCGGTCGATACTGCCGCCGGCCTGCTGTTGCTGGTTGCACTCCAGGTACTTGTAAGCCTTGCAATCGGCGTATCCGCTCCTCTCACCTGGAGTATGTTTGCCGATGTTGCCGATTACTCTGAACTTAAGAACAAGTCCGCTTCTACAGGACTTATCTTCTCTTCATCGTCGATGGCGCAGAAGTTTGGCGGCGCAATAGGTGCCTGGCTGCTCCTTACTATCATAGGTGCGTTCGGCTACAATAAAGACCTTGCCGTTCAGGCTCCGGAGACTCTGGGCGCCATCAAGGCCGTAATGAGTTGGATCCCTGCAATAGGCGCTCTCATCTCCATAGGCTTCCTCTCTCTCTACCCGCTTACCACGGCTAAGATGAAGGAAATCCAGACGGAACTTGCCGCTTCAAGAGCCTCGGAATAAGCGAAGAAAAAATCTTTGACTTTAAATATAGTAAACCCCAAAAGTCTTACGGCTCTTGGGGTTTAATCAGATATTTGTCCAGGAACTTAAAAAGCGGACATTTGTTTGATAGCCTGGTCTTCCGAAAGTTTGCAGACCAGAAGTTTGCCGTCCTTAAGAGAGACGATGCTGTCTTTAAGGCCTTGGAGCACTATCTGCTGCCCTGCCGGAACGTGAACTATGCAGCCGCTGCAGCCAAACAGGCGGGCATCGCCAACAATGCAGTTTCCGTCAGCATCGGCCAGAATATGTTCCTTGACTGCCACCCAGGTGCCAAGGTCGCTCCAGCCGGGGTTGCAGGCAACCACGTAAATGTCCGGGGATTTTTCCATTACGGCGTAGTCGATAGAGATTTTGTCGCACTTGCAGAAGTGCTCCTTAAGGGCCTCGTTCTCATTGGGAGTAAAAAGGTGAGGCTCTATAAGGTCCATTACGCCGCAGATTTGCGGGGCGTATTTCTGGAGCTGGGCGTTAATAGTGGCCACGTTCCAGACAAAAATACCGGCGTTCCATAGGAAGTTCCCGGCCTTTAGATAAGCCTTAGCCGTTTCCAGGTCCGGTTTTTCCCTGAACTCCGATACCTTTACCACCTGTCCCTCATTCAACTCCCGTGCACAGATATAACCGTATCCGGTTTCAGGCCTGGTGGGCTTTATGCCGATTGTTACTATTTTTCCGGTTCCGCCCACAGCCTCAAGGGCTGCCTCTATGGCGGCGGAAAAAGTGACGGTGTCTTTAATCAGGGCGTCGGAAGGAGTAACCACTACATTGGCCTCGGGAGCTACCTTTGCTATCTTGCGGCAGGCGTAGGCAATACAGGGGGCCGTGTTGCGGCCTTCGGGCTCTGCAAGGATGTGATCTGCCGGGATATCAGGCAGCTGTTCCTTCACCATCGACACATACCTTGATCCTGTCACTACCCAGAAATTCTCCGGGGATGCCACCGGTAAAAAGCGTTCTACCGTCATCTGAATCAGGGATTTGCCGGTGCCAAGCACATCGATGAATTGCTTTGGATAGTCCGGGGTGCTGATGGGCCAGAGGCGGCTTCCTATTCCGCCGGCCATTATGACAATGTGATTATTCTCTTTCATTGGTGTTTACTTGCCTATTAGTTTCAGGAATTCGCTTCTGGTCCTGAGGGACTTGAGGAATGCGCCGGAGAAGGCCGATGTGGTTGTGGTTGCGTTGCTCTTTTCTACTCCGCGGACCATCATACAGGTGTGCATAGCCTCAATTACTACTGCCACTCCAAGGGGATGGAGGGCTTCCTGAATGGCATCCCTTATTTCTATGGTGAGCCTTTCCTGGACCTGAAGCCTGCGGGCGTAGGTTTCTACTACGCGGGCAATCTTGCTGAGGCCGGTTATTTTGCCGTTGGGGATGTAGGCAACGTGGGCTTTTCCTATGAAGGGGAGCATATGGTGCTCGCAGGTAGAGAAGAGTTCTATGTCTTTGACAAGGACCATCTGCTGATACTGCTCGTCAAAAAGGGCAGATTTGATAATCTCCGTACCGTTCTCTTCGTAGCCCTTGGTAAGGAATTGCAGGGATTTCGCCACACGCTCCGGCGTCTTAAGCAGACCTTCGCGGGAAGGATCTTCTCCCAGCAGGGCCAGTATTTCCTTAATGTGCGATGCAATTTTGGCGGTTACGTCCTTGTCGTACAAATCTTCTCTGTGGTATGCCATTCTAAATCTCTGATTTACATTATTTTGCCGCCACTTTGGCCTCAAAGTTGCAGGCGATTCCAAATAATTATATCCAACAAATGCAAAATTAGGTAATTTTTTAGAAAATTTATCTATCTTTGCGCCCTATTAAAATTTAAAGAGTAACTTATGTATTGGACACTTGAACTCGCTGGCAGTCTGGACGATGCTCCGTGGCCGGCAACAAAAGAGGAACTGATTGATTATGCAACCAGGTCCGGCGCTCCCGAAGAAGTTATAGAGAATCTTCAGGAACTTGATGAGGAAAACGAGGTCTATGAAAGCATAGAGGACATTTGGCCGGACTATCCAACAAAAGAAGACTTCTTCTGGAACGAGGAGGAATATTAGATGATCATCAAATAGATATCACCTTCAAAGCCCGTTGCAAAACGGGCTTTTTTTATTCCATTGGCTATCACAAATCTTTCGCATAATTATCTTAAATTACGTATATTCGCAAAAAGTTGAAGCGATTATGAAGTCTGGAAAAGGCAGAATTATCAGGGCCGCGGTGGCGGCGGACACAGAAGCCATTATGGCGGTGCTGGAGGCGGCGCGCGGGATTATGCGCGCCAGCGGCAACCCTAGCCAGTGGCCGGACGGCTACCCTACAAGAGCGATGATAGAAAAAGACATCACCGGCGGCCACGGCTACGTAGTAGTGGACAGCCAGAGTACCGTAGGTTACTTTGCATTTATTCCCTCACCGGACCCGACCTACAGCATAATTTACGACGGAGCCTGGATAGACGCCCACTCCCCCTACCACGTGATTCACCGCATCGCCAGTTACCCTCACGCTCACGGCATCTTTGCAAGTATGATGGAATTCTGCCTCCAAAGAGACAAAAGCCTCAGAATAGACACGCACCGCGACAACAAGATAATGCAGCACAACCTGCAAAAACACGGCTTCACTTACTGCGGCATCATCCACCTGCTTAACGGAGACGAGCGCTTGGCCTACCAAAGAATCCCATAAATACAATACCTGAAATATGAAACGAGACTATTTTGAAGGAGCCGATATTGCGGTGACTATTTGCGCCAAGGATGGCACCATCCTGGATATGAATCAGAAATCCAGAAAGACTTTCCTTAAGCCGGGAAGTGAGGAACTCATAGGCAAAAATGTACTGGATTGCCATCCGGAGCCAGCCAGAACGATGCTGGACGATATGCTTAAGAATCCCCGGACAAATATCTATACGGTTGAAAAAGAGGGCCTTAAGAAACTCATATTCCAGACACCTTGGTATGATTCGGACGAATATGCAGGATTTATGGAACTATCCATCGTACTCCCTGAGAATATTCCCAACAGAATCAGGAAACCAAAAGCAGAATAAAATTATCCCGCCCCGAAATAAAAAAATCAGGGCCAACCGATAATCGGATTTGTAAGACGATTTTATTATATTTGCAAGAAGTCCAATAAATTACGGTATTATGTCACAGTCCCAGAATCAAAAAGAACTCAGGATGATGCACATCGTCAACCTGATGTCCATTGCTTACGCCGACGGCGAAATTGCCGATGAAGAAAAAGACGTGGTTATAAACATTGCCCAGGAGCTAGACCTCACGGAAGAAGAATTCGGCCTCTGCTTCGAGCACTGGAAGAACACGGAAGAAGAAAACATCCCCATCGCCATCCCCGAATCCGATGACGAACAGGTGGAATTCCTGAAGCACTTCACCCTGGTGATGATGGCCGACGGCACAATGGAAGACAGTGAAAAAGAGCACCTTGCCAAGATAGCCGACGCCTTCGGGTACGACCCCGACAAGGTTATCCCGGTACTGATAGACGATGTATATAATGAGTATTTTGCCGATGATGACGAGGACGAGGACGATGATGACGAAGAAGAGGACGAACTCTTCCAGGACACTGATGACGAGTCTCAGCTGGAAATGGGCAAAATCGACCTTGAAGACAAAAAAGTAGAAGAAGCCTTTGACGAGCTCTTCCTCCCCGCCCTCCGTAACGACGAGGCCTGCCAGTACTTTATGATAATCCCCAACACCGACACCCGCCTGTTCCGCCTAAGCGAGGAACAGATAGGGTTGGTTAAGGAAGCGGCAGAAAAAGGTTATCCCCTGGCCTGGTACGTACTGGGACGATACCACCAGGTAGTAAAACCGGAAAAAGGCTTCATAGCCAAGGCAAAAGAATGCCTGGAGAAAGCCCTGGACGGCGGCATAGCCGATGCAAAATGGGCCCTAAGCAAACTCTACCTCTACGGCTATCTTGGTCCGGTTGATCTGGACAGATACAGAAGCATTCTGGACAAGGCCTTTGACGACGGCAGTATGCAGGCCTTCAAGCAGAAACTATACAACCTGATACACGGTGCCAGCGGCGAGGACTGCGACCCTAAAACCGCAATCAAAATCATAGAAAACTTCCTTGGCAAAAACGAGGAATACGCCGCAATGCACCCGGATATGTGCTACCTCCTGGGCGAGGCCTACCGCAGCATCGGCAATAAAAACAAGGCCGACGGTTGTTATGAGACCGCCCTGGACCACGGTTACTTCGAGTCCGAGGCCAGCAGGTTCCTAAACCGCGTGGAAGGCCCTGACAAAGACTTCTACAGAGAAACGATGTCTGTGCTTCTGGACTTCGGCTGCGACAATCAGGACCCTGCCAGCTTCGTTGTAAGAGCCCTGGAGCACGCCTACAACTGCGACAAGGAAGAAAACAAGAAGCAAAAGGCAGAGTGGCATAAGAAGATTAAGGAAGACCTTACAACGGGCGTAAAACTGGGTAACGGAGACGCAGCCTATTACATTGGACTATACTGCTACACAGGCTCTTATGGCTTCGGTAAAGACGCAAAAGCAGCCTGGGACTGGTTCATAAAAGGACAGGACCTGGACAGCGCCCTGGCCTTCGAAGGCACGGCCAAGATGATTTCCGACGGAGTTCATCCTGACGGAATGCCGGAAGACTATCTGGAATACTGTCTGAGCGGCGCAAAACTCCGCGGCGCCGGAGCGGCAAAGGAAGGCGGCAGCAAGCAGCTCCCTACCGTAGTTATCATAAGCCCGGAGGGCAAGGCCACTATTTACAAGCTGGATAAAGAAGAATGGTATAAACTCAACACCATCACCGGAGCAAAACGCCTTGCTCCCGTGCGCGTAGAGGGCCTTGAAAAAATAGGCAAGGAGGCTGGTTTCAGCGACCATCTTGTAGCCTGGATAGACATAGACGCACCGCGCAAAGGTCTTAGCGCCAACAAGGCAGCATCGGCCTTCTACCCCGGTATAATATCCGGAGACATCGTCCTTTCCCTGGCCGACAGCCTGTACGACCCTATGCCCTTCTATGGCATCGACGAGGCCAAGACCGCAGCAGCGGCCCTTAAGGCCCAGGTAACTGAGGTTGTCACAGACCTTAGCAAGGTTGATGAATCCAGAAACGATTCCTTCGACTACAGCAAATTGAACCCCAATGTAGACAACGGCTATGTTGCCAGAATAGAGGCGGACGGCAAGGCCTACATAGTAGATATCAGCCTGGCAGTATTCGCCCTGGTAGAAGAGGAAATTTACGACCCTGCCCGCCTTAAGAAACTGCACGACCTTGGCAAGAAACTGGGCCTCGGCGGCCTACTTACGCTTTGGACAGACAACTCTGCCCTGCGCAAGCAACTGGCTATTTACAACAAATTCACAAAGAACCCCATCGCCTCCAAATTCTATCCCGGTCCTGTGGCAGACAACGCCTACGTTGCAATGGAAGACGAGAACGGCCGCATTATGCTCTTTGAAGACGCAGAACAGGTTAAGCAGGTTTGCCTGGCCCTTGGAGTAAAAGAAGAGGATATTCTAACCCAGGAATAAGATGGCTGGATTAAGGAATAGTTTTCTGATTTTGGCAGGGATGATGCTTACGCTCTTCAGCTGCGGCTATACCCTGCGCAAGAAGCCCAAGGGCACCTTTAAGTATTACGAGTACAGATCTTCCGTTATGGGGATAGAGCCGGAAGAGTATTACAGACTGGAATACAAGGAAGATGTAGGCCTGACCCTCTCCTGGGCCAAAGACGGCTCCGAGACAGAAACAATCCAGGTGCCGGACACGGCGGCACAGGAAGTATCGGCCCTTATAATGAAGTACAAACTGTACAGGCTAAAGAAATCGTACCAGCCTGCCTTCGATGTATATGACGGCAGGTCCTGGCACGTTTACTTCCGCTTTGGAGAAGATATGCTAAGCTGCAGCGGTTACCATACCTGGCCTTCCGGGAAACTGCTGCAGGGCATCCGCGAAATCAACGAATATTTTCAAACGCTGATTCAATAGGAACTCCGCGCCAGAGAGCGGGCTGTTCCAGGCCCAGAGCATACAGGATGGTAGAAGCTACATCGTACTGATAGCAGGTAGGAATCTCGTAGCCCTGCTTTACGCCCTTGCCGTAAAGAATAAACGGAGCAAAAACGTCGGAATCCAGCGCCTTGCCGTGCCCCTTATCGTGGCCGCCGTGGTCGCTTGTTATTATAATAAGTGTACGGTTGGCAATTCCGGCAACGGAAACAGCATCCTTTACTATACCAATTGCCTTGTCCAGTTCGCGGAGAATCTCATAGTAATCCTTTGTATACCAGCCAAGGGTATGGCCGGTATGGTCCGGATAATCCCAGACAAACACGCCCAGATTAGGCTTATTCTCTATTATATAATCGGCCACAAACTTAGCCTTGGGCAGAATCTCGTCTTCTTCTCCGCGGAAACCTTTCATAAAATCTACGGCGGTACTGTCTATAACGTACTTGATTCCATCCCACTGCCAGCAAGCAGCCGTGGCAGCCTGGGGATCAGACTCCTTAAGCACGGTGAATATCGTAGGAAACTTGCCGTCCGGAGCGGCAGAAGTGAAATGCGGTCCCTTGGAATCCCATTCAATATATCCGTGAACCTCGGGGCCTGCGCCCATAAACATAGTAGCCCAGTTAATGGCGCTTGAAGAAGGAAGCACAGACCTCTTGTGCGTAGTCCAGGCCCCAAGAGCAATCATTTCCCTAAGATTAGGCATAAGCGAATCCGGCGTAACAAAAGCCACTGTATCTATGGCAGCCCCCGCCAAACCATCGAACCCAAGGACGATAACGTGGTCGAATCTGGCTTTATTCTGAGGCTCTGACTGCGAGCAGGAAAGGGTTGCGGCAAGAAGAGCGGCCCCTATTGCAAAGGATAAAAGTTTCATAAGTGTATTAATCGGTTGCAACACAAATTTATCAAAAATTTTCCAATTAATTTTCTATCGTCCTATTTTAATTTCAAAATATTTGTATATTTGTACTCCAAAAATGGGCAAACTCAACCAAGACCAAGCAATCTATGACGCACGGGTTCTAGGCAAGCCTAGAATGATGCTCCTCGGTTTCCAACACATGTTTGCAATGTTTGGAGCCACCGTTCTAGTTCCGGCCCTCACGGGCCTTTCTGTTAGCGCCACACTGCTTTTTGCAGGTATCGGAACACTGATTTTCCACTTTATCACTAAACTAAAAGTGCCAGCCTTCCTTGGCTCATCATTTGCCTTCATCGGCGGATATGCAGCCGTAGTTTCAATGGGCGCCACCCAAGGCCTGGACCAGGCCGCCTCACTCCCCTATGCTTGCATAGGAGTTTTTTTTGCCGGTCTGATGTATTTTATACTTGCCGGCCTTTTCAAAGCCTTCGGGGTTAAGAAAGTAATGCGCTTCTTCCCGCCAATCGTCACCGGCCCCATCATCATAGCAATCGGTCTTACCCTGTCCGGCTCTGCTATCAATAATTGCCACACCAACTGGTGGATAGCATTATTGGCCCTTGTAACCATAGTGACAGCCAACATCTGGGGCAAAGGAATGATAAAAATCGTCCCTATTCTCCTTGGAGTTGTAGTATCCTATACCGTTGCAGGACTTGCCGGAGAGGCAGATTTTTCCAAGGTGGCCGATGCTGCCTGGATAGGACTCCCCTTCCAGATGCAAGACACCGCCTTTGCAGTGCTCAAGAACCCCAACTGGGGCCTAGTGCTTACCGCAATAATCTGCATACTACCAATATCGCTGGCAACTATGATAGAACACATTGGCGATATGTGCGCAATCTCCAGCACAACCAGAATCAACTACCTTGAGGAACCCGGCCTTCACCGCACGCTCTCCGGAGACGGATTGGCAACAGCAATAGCCTCCCTTTTTGGAGCACCCGCCAACACCACATACGGAGAAAACACAGGAGTGCTTAACATAACAAGGGTATTCGACCCCAAGGTAATACGTATAGCAGCAGTACTGGCCATACTCTTCTCCTTCTCTCCCAAGTTCGCAGCCATAGTGGCAGCGATGCCCGGAGCGACCATAGGCGGAGTATCACTGGTTCTTTACGGTATGATAGCTTCCGTGGGTGTGCGTAACCTCATAGAGAGCAAGATAAACCTTGGAGAG
>JBGVAW010000080.1:0-6949 GCA_045224955.1 Candidatus Cryptobacteroides sp. | reverse complement strand
TACAGGTAGATTACTTCCCCTACCCCAAGGCAAAACACAATGTTGGAGGAAAGCACAGGGTTCCCCTGTACGACAAAATTACAATGTACTTTGATGATTATCTAAAACCTTAATAATTAATATTATGAAACAGTATATCCAGGAGAACAAAGAAAGATTTTACGAGGAACTCTTTTCCCTGTTAAGAATACCGTCCATAAGCGCCAAACCGGAGCACAAGCCGGATATGGTCCGCTGCGCCGAAAGACTTAAGGAACTTATCCTTGAGGCAGGTGCAGACAAGGCCGGAGTTTACCCCACAGCCGGCAACCCGGTGGTATTTGCAGAGAAGATTCTGGACCCTTCCTACAAGACTGTACTGGTTTACGGTCACTACGACGTACAGCCCCCGGAGCCGCTGGACAAATGGAGAACAGACCCCTTCGAGCCTGTGATCGCCAAAGATCCGGCAACCGGAGAAGAGGCTATCTGGGGCCGCGGTGCCAACGACGACAAAGGCCAGTCATTTATGCACCTCAAGGCTTTTGAGTACCTGCTAAAGACAGGAAAACTGAAGCACAACGTAAAATTCATATTCGAGGGAGAAGAAGAAGTGGGCAGCGGCTCTCTTCCTGCCTGGGTAAAGGAGAATAAAGACCTGCTCAAGGCCGATGTCATCCTTGTGTCCGATACAACTATGATATCCGACAAGGTTCCTTCCATCAACTGTGGAATGAGGGGCCTCGCCTACCTTGAGGTTACTGTCACAGGACCTAACAAAGACCTGCATTCCGGCCACTACGGCGGAGCAATCGCCAACCCTATCACCACCCTCTGCGAGATGATTGCATCCCTGCACGACGAGGACGGAAGAGTTGCAATCCCCGGTTTCTACGACGATGTAGTTGAACTGTCGGCCGAAGACCGCGCACAGCTTGCCCGCGCGCCTTTCGACCTTGAAGAATACAAGAAATTCCTTGACATCAAGGAGATTAAGGGAGAGAAAGGCTATACCACAATGGAGCGCACAGGCATCAGGCCTTGCCTTGACGTATGCGGTATATGGGGCGGATATACAGGAGAAGGCGCAAAGACCGTTCTTCCTTCCACAGCCCACGCCAAGATTTCTATGAGGCTTGTGCCCAACCAGCTCAGCAGCAAAATCACCAAACTCTTCAAGGAGCACCTTCTTGCAATCGCGCCTCCTTACGTAAAAGTAGATGTTCTTGAGCGCGAAGGCGGAAACGGCTTCCTTATTCCTATTTCTTCCAGCGCCTATCAGGCAGCCTCCAAGGCTATGGGAGAGGTTTACGGAGTACAGCCTGTTCCTTCACGCGGCGGCGGCAGCATCGCCGTTCTTGCAGAGATGCAGCAGATCCTGGGCATTGACCCTCTGCTTATGGGATTCGGCCTTGAAAGAGATACAATCCACTCGCCTAACGAGAGCTATCTGCTAAGACAGTTCTTTGCAGGAATGGAATCCATCGCCCTCTTCTATCAGTACTGGAACTAAACCGGTAAAACTCTGTTCAAAGGGTATAATTCTAATATAAAATGATGTCCCCAAAATCCGGGGACATCATTTTATTTGCCTTTGACTCCGGCCTTATTATTCTTCTTACCAGTCTCGTCAGCCGTCGTAGCGTTGATACGCCCGCCTTGGCCGGCCTGATTGAAATTACTGTGACCGGGACCGGAGGCATTATTACCGGCCTTGGTAACAGTCACCTTGCAGGTCGCTTTTGAACCATTAAGGGCAACTGTAATAGTAGCCGTTCCTTCGCCAACTGCATTTACACGTCCGTTTTTAACGGTGGCTACGGAAGTATTGGAAGATGACCATTTGTAGTCTGTAATGCTTACCTGCAAACCAGAGGTGGTAGCTTTGAGGCTCTGGGAAGCTCCAACTTTAAGCTGGAGGGTTGACTTGTCCAGTTTAACGTCGGCTTTCTGGATGTGAGAGTTCTGAGCGAAAGCGCTTGTACCCATTACGGCAACTATTGCGATAAGGGTTAGTATTAACTTTTTCATAATAAAAAGATTAAGAGTTTTCTTTACGTTAAATACTATTTCAGAAGGTCTGCGAGCTTAGACTTGGCATAAGCCACGCTTACCTTGAAAGTCTTTTTACCGGACGAAGGTGCCTCGTACATTGCTTCGTCAAAAATCTTCTCACAAATAGACCTGAGTCCTCTTGCTCCCAACTTGTTTGCCACAGCGGCATCTACTATGATATCGGCAACACCGGGGGCAATCTCCAGTTTGATGCCATCCATCCTGAACAACTCCTCATACTGCTTGAGTATGGCGTTCTTTGGCTGGGTAAGGATACGCTTAAGCGCATCTTTGTCCAACTTGTCAAGATAGGTAATCACTGGAAGCCTGCCCACAATCTCCGGGATAAGGCCGTAGGCACGCATATCGCTGGCATTTACGTACTGCAACAGATTCTCCTTGTCCACCTTGCTCTTTTCGCCGGATACAAAACCAATCACCTGAGTATTAAGCCTTTGGGCGATATGTCTTTCTATACCCTCGAAGGCTCCGCCGCAGATGAACAGAATGTTCTGGGTGTTCACGTGAATGAACTCCTGCTCAGGATGCTTTCTGCCGCCCTTGGGAGGAACATTTACTATCGTTCCTTCCAGAAGCTTGAGCATAGCCTGCTGCACGCCCTCGCCGGAAACATCCCTTGTAATGGAAGGGTTGTCGCTCTTGCGGGCAATCTTGTCAATCTCATCTATAAAGACAATTCCCCTCTCCGCCTTGGCAAGATCGAAGGATGCAACTTCAAGAAGACGGGTAAGAATGCTTTCCACATCCTCTCCCACATAGCCTGCCTCTGTAAGAACAGTTGCGTCCACAATAGTGAACGGCACGTCCAGCATACGGGCTATAGTCTTGGCCATAAGGGTTTTACCCGTTCCTGTAGGGCCCACCATAAGAATGTTGGACTTCTCCAGTTCCACCTCCTTGTTGCCATCGCCAAAGTTGTTGGACAATCTCTTGTAATGATTGTACACGGCTACAGCCAACTGCTTCTTGGCCCTGTCCTGCCCAATTACATACTGATCCAGAAACTCCTTGATATCCTTTGGCTTAGGAACCTTGGTGATATCTACGGCCGACTGATTTTTTGTCGATGCGGCCGCACCTATGGCTTCATCCAGGTAATTCCCGGCCAGACGGATACAGTTAGAGCAAATTACGGCATCCTGCCCCTCTATCATAAAAGGCACTTCATTCTCCGGAGCCCCGCAGAATGAGCACGTTCTATGTCCGTTATGATTCTTTTTTGCCAAAACAACTATTTTTTCTTGTCCTTAGTAAGGATTTCGTCAATCATACCGTACTCCTTGGCCTCGGCAGCCGTCATCCAGAAATCACGGTCGGCATCGGCAAATACCTGATCGTAAGGCTTGCCGCTGTGGAGCGAAATAATCTCGTACAGTTCCTTGCGTGTCTTTTCTATCTCTGCGGCAGCAATAAGAATATCGGAAGCCTGGCCCTGAGCTCCACCCAGAGGCTGATGAATCAGCACCCTTGAATGAGGCAGGGCGGAACGCTTGCCCTTGGCGCCGGCGCAAAGAAGTACCGAGCCCATAGAGGCTGCCATTCCTGTGCATATCGTAGCCACATCGGGCTCCACCAACTGCATAGTATCGTAAATAGCCAGACCGGAGGTCACCTGACCGCCGGGGGTATTTATATACAGGGAGATATCCGCTGAAGCATCGACAGAAGCCAGGAAAAGCAACTGAGCCTGGATGATATTTGCAACGTCATCATCGATGGGAACGCCCAGGAAAATGATTCTGTCCATCATAAGACGGCTGAATACATCCATACTGGCCACGTTCAGCTTACGTTCCTCTATGATTGTAGGGTTGATGTAAGCATCCAGGGCCGATTGGTAACGATACAGGGTCGTTGACGAGATGCCGCGACCCTTTGAAGCGAATTTATCAAATTCGTTTTTTGCCATTATTGACAATTATTTAAGTTCTCTGAATTTTTCTACGGTAATTTTCTTCTTGGTAGTAGAAATCACACCCTTTACAGCAGCAAGAACCTTCTGGTCCTCTACATTCTCCTCTATGCGGCGGAGCTGGCTCTCGTCCTGCATTACGCGGTGTGCACCGTCGTGAATAAGTTCCTGGGGAACATTACCCATTCCGTACATAGCGTACTGATAAGCAACATAGGCCTCGGCTGCCTCGTGGATGTCCTTCTCCTCTATCTTGAGGGAGAACTTACCCATAAGATACTCGCGGACGAGCTGCCAACGGAAGTCCTCCAGGAATGAAGGGAAGTCACGCTCTACATCTTCTGCAGTGAATTTACCCTCGTTAAGCTTGATGAGCCACTTCTTGAGGAAGGTCTCGGGAAGAGTAACGTTTGCCTTCTTTACAAGGTAATCGCGGATGTCCTTGGAAAGACGGTAGTCGGCCTCCTGCTTGTAATTCTCTGTAAGGCGCTCTGCAACAGCAGCGTCGAACTCCTCGCTATTGTGAACCTTGTCTTCTCCGAAGATACGGTCAAAAGCCTCCTTGCCCTCGCTTGCGGGAACAAAGGTCTTGACGGTCTTAACCTTTACGGTGAACTTAGGCTCAACCTCTGCAAGTTTCTCCTTTGCAACCTTAATCATAGATGCCCTGTCGGTCTCGTTTGTGAAGGCCTCGTTGATGTTTATAGTAAGTTTGGAACCGGACTTGCAACCTACGAATTTAGCGTGAGCCTTGCCCTCTACCTTGCGTACTGCAATGTAAACGTCCTCTGCGGTAACTTCACCGTTGGTAAGGTCTGCGATAACGAAGTCTTCCTCGCCTGCAACCTCGCCGTCCTGCATAGAGCCAACCTGACGGAGCATATTCTCCTTCATCTCCTTCTTTGCAACCTCTGTAACCTCTATGTTGTATACAGGAAGCTTGTCCTCTTTGCCAACCTCGAAGTTAATCTCGGGAGACTGGGCAATGTCAAACTTAAAGGTGAAGTTATTGCCTGCCTTCCACTCGTTATCCGGCTGATCATCGCTTGCAAGAGGCTCGCCAAGCACGCGAAGCTTATTCTCCTTGATGAAACCGGCAAGGGCGTCGGAAATTACGTCATTAATGGACTCTACAAGAGCCTGCTCGCCGTAAAACTTCTCTATAAGGCCCATAGGAGCCATACCTCTTCTAAAACCCTTGATGTCTGCATTGCGTCTGCGCTCTGCAAGTTTCTTCCTTCTGGCCTCCTGATAATCAGCAGCCTCAATCTCCAACGATACCTGAACGTTCAGGTCATCAATCTGATTTTTTACAATGTTCATTTCTAATTATTATTTGATATTATTTTTTTCTGGTCGATTTTTCTTTTTGTCCCGGATATACAACCCTTGTATGATAGAGCTGTCCCAGATATTCTTTAAGAACCGATTTGATGGTTACGAGTTCCTTGATTGACAGGGCATTATCGTCAAACTGCCCGTCATTCAGTTTGGCAGATACCATATTCTCCACGAAGGAGTCAAATGTCTCCGGCTTGTTGTCCTTGAGAGTACGGGAAGCCGCCTCTATGGAGTCGCAGATCATAAGGATTGCCTGCTCCTTTGTCCAGGGCTTGCGTCCCTTGTAGGTAAAGTCCTCCTTACGATCAGGGTCTCCGCCCTCATTTACAAACTTATTGTAGAAATAAGCGGTACAGGACACTCCGTGGTGTGTATCTATAAAATCACAAATCTCCTGGGGGAGATTATACTTGTGTGCAATCTCAAGACCGTCAGGAACGTGCTTTAGTATCTCAGTGGCGCTCTGGATGGTAGAGAGGCCCTCGTGATACTTGGTTCCTATGGTTTCATTCTCTATGAAGCACTGCGGATTGGCAACTTTTCCCAAATCGTGATAAAGCGCTCCGGCGCGCACCAACTGTACGTTAGCATCTATGCTGCGGGCTGCGGCATCGGCCATATTCATAACTGCAAGGCAGTGCTGGAAAGTACCGGGAGCCTTGAGCTGGAGTTCCTGAAGCGGCTTGTTGGAAAGGTCGCACAGTTCCTCAAGACGCGAGGACGATACCAGGCCGAATAACTTCTCCATAAGGAAAACCAGCGGATAACCGGCGATGGGAAGTATGGCGCCGCCGACAAGATACATTACAGTCTTGGTAGTGACGGAGTCCAGGTTTCCTTCCATAAGCCTGAAGGCCAGGAAGACCAGCATCATAACCGCGGACACCCCGGCTGCCATAGCAAACTGATGCCAGCCCTTGGATATTCTTTCCGCCATATAAAGCGTAACCGCGCCTGCCACAATGTAGATGAAGTAAACTTCCATTCCTCCGTAGAAGAAGATAGGAAGCGGCAGGAGCGATACTGCAAGCACTACAAATACGAAGGGCTTTGCAAGATAAGGGCTCAGATACAGGCAGATAAGAGTAAAAGGAACTACGTACAAGGCCTCCGGATGGCTTTTACCCACTAACATCGCAGTTACCGAGAACAGCACCACGATGAAAAGCAGATACATAAGCGTCTTTATGCGGCCGAAGACAGAAGCATCGTAATATAAGATAGCGAGGAAGAGCAACGCGCATACAAGCAGGGCCAGAAGACCGTTGCCCATCCACATCCAGAACATCGAGCCCGAGTAACCCACGCTGTTGCCGTACTCGGCCTTGTAAGATTGCAGAATCTGGTAAGTATCAGCAGAAATAATCTCGTCCTTGGATACTATTACCTGTCCGGCAGAGACAAAGCCCTGGGTGGTGGATACATCCTCCCCTGCATAGGACTTGAGCAGTTTCTCGCCTTCACTGTCGCGGCTTAGGTTCGGCTTAAGCAATGCATAGGCGCCGGAAGTCTCCAGAAGCGAGTCAAGGCCGGCAGCATTGGGATAAGTGTTAAATAGTACGCTATAGAGATAGTTGCGTGCCTTGGTAAGCGAGAACACCTCTCCGGCGGCAGACTCTATATAGTGTTTTCCCTTACGGA
>JBGVAW010000079.1:0-11390 GCA_045224955.1 Candidatus Cryptobacteroides sp. | reverse complement strand
AATATGACCAGTAGGTTTTTGGGGTCTGTCGCTTCGCGACCCTATCCGGGTGAATGCCCCCAAAAACCTACCGGTCACATACAATAGTGCATATTTTTATGTTTCGGCAGCTGTCTCTGCCGTTCAACCCTAACCGGATAAATCTTTAGTCTTTGGCAATTATCTCTTTTACCAGGGCGATGCTGTTGCCGCGGGGGGTGGGGGAGAAGGAGCCGGGACGGTCTTTCCACCAAGCATACTCAAAGTCCTTGCACCTCTCGTCAAAAGCGGCCTGATCAAACTCCTCGCCGGCCGCAACAGCCGCGCGGACAGCCTCAAAGAACATCTCCCAGCGGCCCTGATAATAAGTGCTCACGAGCCCAGCCCAGGTACGATCGGCATAATCCGTAAGAATATTGCCCCTGTCGCCCCAGGTAGTCAGAAGATTACGCGCATTAGACTCAAAATAATCAGCCTCGGCGGCATCGGCCCCCCAACTCCTGGCATCGGCAATCCACTTGCCCACAAGGAAATAACTCTGGCTCTGGAGCAAAGTCTCCAACGTAGGGAAAACCTTCATCAGTTTGGCCGCCAACGAATCCATCGCCACAAGATCCTTCTGCTCGCAAGCCTCCTTATACACCGCAAAATCGGCCTCAAAACCATTGCTCAGCCACTGGCGCGTAAGGTTCGCCAAATCAAACTCGTAGGCGGAACCCGCACCATCGGCCAGTAAAAGATCCTTGATTACCCCAAGAAGTTCCTGATTCTCATAGGTAAACCGTACCTTGGAATGGTAGGAAGTGCTTCTCTGGAGCGAAGGCCTCAAATTCAAAATCGGACTGTGCCCCGGGACGCTCCTGTCTATATAAATCTTCTCCAAAAGGTTCTTCCAGGCACGGCGTCCGGCCTCCGAAACCTTGCCGATGCGCCTGTCGGCCAGATGGGCGGCGTAGGTGTCAAGGTCTTTGTGAATGTCAAAGTCCCAGGCCTTCTCAAAGATGAACTGATACATAAACGGATTGCAGTCGAAGCCCTCCAGCGTAGAGCCAAGGCCGCGCAGATTGCCGCCGCCGTTGGCAAAAGTATTCTCTATGCGAGCCCCAACGTCCTCTATGTTGCCGGCCAGATAAGTATTGCCGCCAAAGTTTCCAAGATAACACCAGATATAAGGCACGCCGTAATAACTGTCGGTCCTCTGCCAAATCTCCTGCCTCTCGCAGTAATAATCCAGCAGCAGAGACTTCTCTGCGGGATAAGAAGTTATGTAAGGCTTGATTTTATCCTCTGTCCAGTACTTGCGCTCATTCCAGAACAGCCACGTCATCTGCAGCCAGACAGCGTCCGGATCGGCCGCGGCAAGGGACTCGTAGCACTGACGGCTCACACGGGCCAGATAATCCGGCTCCCAGCTGCGCGGAATCATCTCGTTAAACAAATCAATTCCGTAGATATGGTCCGTCCCGTAAAGCTCTATCTCCTTCTGCACAAACTTCTTCTGAATAACCGGGAACAAGCTGTCCATAGGATCCAGGAAATAAGGATAATCCTCCAGCGCAAACCCCGCCCAGTCGCTCATCCTCTCTATCTGAGCCTCAGGAACAACCTCCTTCAGGGCAGCCGGCACGTGCCCGGCGAAAGCCGGAAGCACAGGCCTCATATTAAACTCCCGCTCACGCGCCACAATCTGCTTCTGAAGCGCCTCCTGCCCGTCCAGCCAGGACTTAGGCAGCGGCCCGCCCCAATGATCTATGTTAAGCATCCTGTGCCAAGGCAGATGAGCAGGGCCCGTAAAGTAACTGCGAACCTGCTGGTCGCTGAGGCCCATCTCTGTCCATATCTTGTACCAGATAGCCTCCTGTCCCGTAATGGCCAGCGGCAGATTGATGCCCTGCAGCGCCATCCAGTCGATGAAATGCTCCCAATCTTCCCACTTCCACCAAGGCATAGTATAGCCAAAGGTGCAATAATTAAGGAAGAACCTATCTGCCGCGCGGGCCTTAACCTCTACCGGCTCCTCTATGGCCGGCAGCCTTCCCGGAAGCTTGATTTTCTCATTCTTGAACCAGCCCACCGTAAGGTTGCACCAATACTTATAATAATGGTTGAGCCCCACTGCCAGCGAATTGGCATTGTTGGCGGTAATCACAATTTTTTTACCCTCCTGCGCCAGGCGGAACCAATCCTCCGCAGCGGCAACGGTATCTGCCCTAGCCTCCAGGCGGAACTCGAAGTCCCCCGGGAACTGCCCCGTTACCCTTTCCGCCAGCCTTTGAACGGCCGCAATCTGCGGATTATCAGAATATTGTTTACGGTTGATGATGACGAAGGCCACGATTGCCAGCCCCAGTGCTATCATCATCTTTACAGTGTTTTTAGAATTTTGTGCTATCATATTTTTGGTCGATTGTTACTTGTTTTTTGAGTCGATGCTGCTGACGGTAAGAACGTCTCCCGCTACTGAAAACCTAACGTTGAGTTCCCCGAAGGCAAGCCCGTATTCGCGGCCCTCCTGCCCGCTCTGATACTGGGGTCTGGGGTCCTGGGAAAGCACCTGGGCAAGAGCCTCAAGCTGCTCCTGCTCTTTAACGCCTTCCTTCACTCCCGGCGCAAAAACCACCTTCAGGGCCTGCCAGGGCTTGCTGTCCACGAAGCCCGCGCGCACCGAAGGGAAAGCATCGGCATAAGGAACATAGGGCTTGATATCATAAATCGGGGTGCCGTCGATAAGGTCGCCCCCGGCAACAATGATTTCCGGTCCTTCCGGCCCGGAGGGGACGATTCCTATTATCCTGAGGGCCGATATTGCTATGGCATTGGGCCTGTAGGGACTGCGGGTTGCAAAGATGCCAAGGGCCTTGTTGCCTCCCAGCCTTGGCGGGCGGGCGGTGGCCCTGAGACCTCCGGACGATGCCGTCTGAGCCTGCGAGAAACCCCAGAGCAGCCAGAGCATTTCAAAGTCCTCCAGGCCGCGCAGAAGATTCACGTCCCTGAAGCCCGGCATAAAAACTATGCGTCCCCTTAGCGAGGGTGCAAGCCCGGCCTGCCTTGGAGCGCCGAATTTCTCTTTGAGAGGCGACCGGAATGTTGCTATCTGTACCAGTTCCATTTTAACAAAAATAGCGATTTTATTTGAAAATAACTTCAAAGACCTTACATTTGCACCGATTTTAAAAGAACAGGGGTGTAGCTCAGTCGGTTTAGAGCGCTTCAGTCACATTGAAGAGGTCATCGGTTCGAGCCTGATCATCCCTACCACTGTAAAGTAAGCAGTAAGAAGGGGAGTCCCGGAGCCGCAGTGGCGGGAGACTCTCAAGTATTAACTAAAACTATTTTTATGCTTAGAAATGAAGAAATTTCTGGTTGTTTGCGCAGCTTTGATGCTGCCCTGCTTGCTTGTGCGCGCACAAGAGGCTGAGGACACCGAAACCGGTGTCGTATTGTCCGTTATTCCGAGACTAGACCTTAATCCATCCTTAGCTACAACAAGAGACGGAAGCGGCGATTTCACACTCGGCAGTTCTTCTCTCTACACCCTCTTCGAGGGCAATCTCACGGATAATCTATCCTTTAGCGTTTCTAACCACTGGCTTTCCCGCGAGCCCAAGTATCTCTACAAGAATACCTGGCATTCAGACGATGTAACCTGGACAGACTGGGCTTACCTCACTTATGCCACAGGTAAGGTGGAGATTACCGCTGGAAAACAGGCTCTTACAATCGGCGGCTTCGAGGCAGAGGATTACGACTTTGAGGCACACCCTGAGCTCAATTCCTCTTTCTGGAACAACTATCAGGTTTACCAGTGGGGTGCAAAGGTTGGAGTAAACGTTACAGAAAATGATATAGTAAGCTTGCAGATGGCTACGTCTCCTTACGGAGTACATCCCTTCAGCAGCGGCCTTTACAACTACGCTGTGGAATGGCGCACTTCAGAGGGCCCGCTCGAGGCTATCATAAGCTACAACTTGGTTCAGCATCAGAAAAAGGTAAAAGGCCTTTCCCTCAAGGATTGTTTCTATCAGGTGGGAACCGCCGGCCTTCGCCTCAATCTTGAAAAATTCATAGTTACACTTGATCTTATCAACAGGGTAGGCAACGCAGACTTTGACATCAAGGGTATCACCACTCTTCCTTCAGTAATGTGGAATGTGAACGACAACCTTGAGCTGCTTTGCAAACTTGGATGGGAGCACACCTACCAGCTGTCTCCCGATGTAAAGAGGAACGTGGTTAACGCCGGTGCCGCAATGCGCTGGTACCCGCTCCAGGACAGGGCTTTGCGCCTTCACGCTTCCTGCGGCTACAACTCATTCGCAGAAGAAGTGGTTCTCTCCTTCGGAGTCCTTTACAACCTGAGCCTTAAGATTAAGTAATGACAGATAAAATCATTGACATTCAGCACCTCAGCAAGTCATTCGGCGGCAAGCAGGTGCTGACGGACATCAATCTATACATCCGTCGCGGAGAGTTCGTTACTCTTCTGGGGCCTTCGGGCTGCGGAAAAACCACCCTCCTGCGAATGATTGCGGGCTTCTTGGAGCCGGATGAGGGAACCATCCTTATGGACGGCCGCACCCTGTCCGGCATTCCTCCTTACGACAGGCCCCTTAACACGGTGTTCCAGAGGTACGCCCTCTTCCCTCATCTGGACGTTTACGACAACGTAGCCTTCGGCCTTAAACTTAAGGGTACGCCCAAGGAAGAGATAGACAAGAGAGTGCGCAAGGTGCTTAAGCTTGTTGCGATGAGCGACTACGAAGACCGCGACGTAGAGACCCTCTCCGGCGGCCAGCAGCAGCGCATAGCCATAGCCCGCGCCATAGTGAACCAGCCTAAGGTTCTCCTTCTGGACGAGCCCCTTGCCGCCCTTGACCTCAAGATGCGCAAGGATATGCAGACTGAGCTTAAGGAGATGCACCGCAAACTGGGAATCACCTTTGTCTATGTAACCCACGACCAGGAGGAAGCCCTTACCCTGAGCGACACCATAGTGGTGCTTAACGAAGGCCATATCCAGCAGATAGGTACGCCTACCGATATCTACAACGAGCCCGTGAACTCCTTTGTGGCAGACTTCATAGGGGAGTCCAACATACTTAACGGAACGATGATTAAGGACCGCCGCGTCTCCTTCATAGGCCACGACTTCGACTGCGTGGACGAGGGCTTTGGCGAGGACGTTCCCGTAGATATCGTAGTACGTCCGGAGGACATCTATTTTACCACTGACCCTGCCAGGACGCAGTTCACCGCCACGGTAAAGAGCTGCACCTTCAAGGGCGTGCACTATGAGATGTTCGTAGATACCGACTCCGGCAACGAGCTTATGATCCAGGACTACGACCCCTATCCCGTAGGTAGTCAGGTAAACCTCTACATAGACCCCGACGACATCCAGGTAATGCGCAAGGAGCGCACCTCCAACGTGCTGGAAGGAGTCTATACCGGAGACACCATCGACATAGACAAACCCGGATTTTCTATTCCGGCCGATCGTTTCAAGACATCGGACCTGGAACCTGATACAAAGGTGAAGGTGGAAATCCCCTTCGGTTCGGTGGATTTGCTGGATGACATAGATGCCGGCCTTACATCCGGTGAGGTGTATTTCATCCTGTACAAGGGTGACCATTATCATCTTACCATCAAGACAGAGGATGGCGGCTTCCTTTGGGTTGATACCCAGGATATCTGGGACAAAGGTGACCTTGTTGGCATTGCAATTAAGAACAAGGGCGTAAAAATAATTCCGGAAGATGAAAAAGCGCAGTAACTGGAGCCTGCCCTATGTAATCTTTATGATTATATTCGTGGTGCTGCCCCTTATCCTTATCCTGGTGTATGCTTTCCAGGATGGGCAGGGGAGGTTCACGCTTTCTAATATCACCAAGTTCTTTACCGACAAGGACTCGCTTTCTACCTTTGCGGTGTCTATAGAGGTGGCCCTGGAAAACACGCTCCTGTGCATTCTGATCGGGTATCCGGCCGCGTGGATTCTGTCCCGCAAGGAGTATAACAAGAGCGCCGTTACCATTATCCTATTCATTATGCCGATGTGGATTAACGCCCTGATGCGTACTTTGGCCACTGCCCAGCTCTTTACCGTGCTGGGAGTAAGCCTGGGCAAGGGGACGCTGCTCTTCGGTATGGTGTACGACTACCTTCCGTTTATGATTTACCCTATCTACAATGTCCTTTCCAAGATGGACAAGTCCTATGTAGAGGCGGCGGTAGATCTTGGGGCTACTCCCTGGAAAGCCTTCTGGAAGGTGACCGTGCCGCTGTCTATGCCGGGTGTATGGAGCGGAGTGCTTATGGTGTTTATGCCTACGGTCAGCACCTTTGCGATATCGGAATTTTTGACCAACAACAAGATAAAGCTCTTTGGTACCATCATACAGGAAAACATCAATTCCTCTATGTGGAACTATGGTGCGGCGTTAAGCCTTATTATGCTCATAATCATAGGAATCACGTCGCTTATGCAAAAGGATAAAGAGCAGGCCGAAGGAGGGCTTATTTAGGCTATGTTAAAGAAGATTCTGGCCAAGGCTTATATCTGGCTCCTGCTTGTGGTGATGTACGCTCCGCTGCTTTTCATTGCCATTTTCTCCTTTACAAAGAGCCGCGTCCTGGGTAACTGGGAGGGCTTCTCTACAGAGTTGTACTCCAACCTTATAACCGGCAATATGCAGGGCAATGCGTCGCTTATGATGGCGGTGAAGAATACTCTTCTCATTGCCTTTGCCGCGGCGCTGGTGTCTATGCTTCTGGGAACTGTGGCTGCCATAGGTATCCACAACCTTAAGGGGCGTAAGAAAAAGGCGGTGACGTTCCTTAACAACGTGCCTATGATTAACCCGGATATCATAACTGGTGTGTCCCTTTTCCTGCTCTTTGTGTTCCTGCACTTCAGTCAGGGCTATCTGTCTGTGATTCTGGCACATATAACCTTCTGCACGCCTTATGTGGTGCTAAGCGTTATGCCTAAACTTCACAGTATGAACCCCAACATATACGAGGCTGCCCTCGACCTTGGCGCTACGCCGTCCCAGGCTTTCTGGAAGGTTATGGTGCCGGAACTTAAGAGTGGAATGATTTCCGGATTTATCCTGGCCTTTACAATGTCCCTGGACGACTTTGCGGTTACATTCTTCACTCGCGGCACCATCGGCCTTGATACCCTTAGTACATATATCTATACCGATGCCCGAAAGGGTGGTCTTACCCCGGAGCTTCGTCCTTTGATGACAATAATTTTCTTGGTTGTGCTGATACTGCTGATAATCATAAATTTAAGGCAGGCAAAGGCTTCCAAGGCTCTTGAAAATAAATTATAATATCGATCATAGAAATGAGAAAACTTTTCCTTTTGGCAGTGTCTGCCATCTTTGCTTTCGGTTGCTCGGAGAATCGCGAGCAGGTTCTGAAAGTTTACAACTGGTCCGACTATATTGACGAGACCGTAATCCCGGAGTTCGAGTCCTGGTATAAGGAGCAGACCGGAGAGCCCATCAGGGTTATCTATCAGACCTTCGACATCAACGAGACTATGTTGTCCAAGATTGAGAAGGGTCACGAGGATTATGATGTTGTATGCCCTTCGGACTACATCATCGAGCGTATGATGCAGAATGACCTTCTGCTTCCTCTGGACAAGGATTTTGGCGATACTCCCAACTACATAGACGGCAATGTTTCTCCTTTTGTAAGGGCTAATTTCGACAAGTTCAACGGCGGCCCCGGAAAGAATGCCAATGATTATGCAGTGGGCAATATGTGGGGTACTACTGGTATTCTTTACAATGCCAAGTATGTTGCCGACGAGGATGCTCTTACCTGGGATATCGTCCGCAATCCCAAGTATGCCGGAAAGATTTTCATCAAGGATTCTGCCCGTGATGTTTATTCCCAGATTATCCTCAAGATTAAGGAGGAACTCATTGCTTCCGGAGAGATTTCTGCTCAGGATCTTATGAATTTTACAAGTGATGACGATATTGCTTTGTTCGAGGAGTATATGTCTTCTGTAAAGGACCTTGTAGCTGGCTGGGAGGCCGATTTTGGCAAGGATCAGATGGTTCAGGAGATTGGTTATGCCAATCTTACCTGGAGCGGCGACGCTGTTTGGGCCATCGAGGAGGCAGAGGAGTCCGGCGTTGAGCTTAAGTTTGCTCTTCCCAAGGAGGGCTTTACCGTTTGGTTCGATGGTTGGGTTATTCCTAAGTATGCCAAGAATACCAAGGCTGCCAAGTATTGGATTAACTTTATGAATAGGCCTGACATCGTTATCCGTAATTCCGAGGAGTGCGGCTATGTTGCCTGCAGCGGTTCCCAGGAGGTTATGGAGGCCTTTACCAATGAGGAGTATGAGCCTGTTGATCTTACCTATTTCTTTGGCGAGGGTGCCGATTCCGTAAGGACTAATCCTGTTCTTTATCCTGATAAGGCCGATATCGAGCGTAGCGCGCTTGAGCACGATTGGGGTGGCAATACAGAGAAGCTTATCCAGGTTTGGGCCCGCATCAAGGGCGATAATGCCGATACTTCTACTTACGTAATCATTTTGGTTTGCGTTTGCGCTGCCGTTACCGGTTATTCTCTTTCCAAGAAGAAGCACAGCCACCACAAAAAAGTTCGCAGGTAAATAATGGCCCCGAAAACTTTGGCTCCTGTCGCTGACGCGACCCTATCCGTGTAAATATCGCCAAAGTTTTGGGGCCATCATTCAATAGTGCTCCCGACGGTCCAAACCCTGAACCGTTGGGAGCAGTAGTTATATTTTGGGTTATTTATTTGCTTCTTTCAGTGCTTTTGGGGTGGGGAGGAAGTTGAGTTTTAGGGGCTTAAATGAAGGTTTTTATAAAACGTTTTTAATTCTTATGTTTTTCTGTCCTAAAAACGTGAAAAATATAGTATTTAAAGCACATTAAAAGTTTGTATATCTATAAATAATTCCCTATTTTTGCAATAATATAGCAGCAACAAGTCCACCGCACTAACTCTTGGATAGGAGCAAAGACGGAACGGGCTGTTTCTCCGGGCGAACACGCTTAACTAACGGGGCAGGGAAAGATATGCCAAAAACTGAAGAAAATAACGCGCGACACTGGTACGCAATGCGAATCTTTAAGAACCGTCTTGGGGAATTCAAATCCAAGATAGAGCAAGATGGATACGCAACCTTCAGGGCAATGACAATAGTGGACAGAATAGAAAACGGGCAAATCACCTACAAGAAAGTACCACTGATACCATCGCTCCTCTTTGTACAAGCACCCTACGAATACATCAACAAACTGCGCATAGACAACTTCGGACTAATCTTCGTTTATTGCAGCAGACCGGACAACAAGCCCCAGCCGATAGACGATGCCCAGATGGAACAGTTTATGTTCGTGACAACGCCGCTTGGCAACGTAAAAATCACCTACCTCCCGGACGGAGAAGCTCAGTACAAGAAGGGAGACCCGGTGCGGGTTGTTGCAGGGCTATATAAGGGCACAACCGGTGTTGTGCGTCGCATCAGAAAAGACAGAAAACTGCTCGTGGCCATCGAAGGCCTTGCAGTTGTCGCTATATCAAACATCCCGCTGGAATATCTGCAGAAGATAGAAAGCAAAAAGTAACCATCAACCCAAAATAATATGCGAATAGCAGTTGCAGGAACAGGATATGTGGGCCTTAGCATTGCTACGTTGTTGGCGCAGCGTAACGATGTGGTGGCCGTGGACGTTATCCCCGAGAAGGTGGATATGATTAACGCACGCAAGTCTCCCATCCAGGACGACTACATTGAGGCTTATCTGGCAGAGAAGCCTCTTAAACTTTCCGCTACCCTTGACGGGCGCGCCGCATACAGCAACGCAGATTTTGTGGTGATTGCCGCTCCTACCAACTACGACCCAAAGAAGAACTTCTTTGATACTTCCCACGTAGAGGAGGTGATAGAGCTGGTTCTGGAGGTTAATCCGAACGCGGTGATGGTGATTAAGAGTACCGTGCCGGTGGGTTACACCAAGAGTGTGCGCGAGAAGTTCTCTTATCGCGAGAGGCTTGCAGACGGCAGCTTCCGCACGGTGGTACCGAACATAATTTTTGCTCCGGAGTTCCTGCGCGAAAGCAAGGCACTTTACGATAACCTCTATCCCAGCCGCATAATCGTGGGATATGACAGCGAAGCCCTTAAGGATGCAGCAAAGACTTTCGCTGAACTTATCAAGGAAGGAGCCATTAAGGAAGACGTTCCGGTGCTCTTTATGGGCAGCACAGAGGCAGAGGCCGTGAAACTCTTTGCCAACACCTATCTGGCTTTGCGCGTAAGCTACTTTAACGAGCTTGACACCTACGCAGAAATGAAGGGCCTGGATACCCAGGCAATCATAGAGGGCGTATGTCTGGACCCGCGCATAGGCACCCACTACAACAACCCCTCCTTCGGCTACGGCGGCTACTGCCTGCCCAAGGACACTAAGCAGCTCCTGGCCAACTTCAACGACGTTCCGGAGAACCTTATCAAGGCCATTGTAGACAGCAACCGCACCCGCAAGGACTTCATCGCAGACCGCGTACTGGACCGCGCCGGCTACTACAGCTACTCCGGCACCAACGCCTACTCTGCAGGAAACGAACATAAAGTAACCATCGGCGTATATCGCCTGACGATGAAGTCAAACTCGGACAACTTCCGCCAGAGCGCCATCCAGGGCATAATGAAGCGCATCAAGGCAAAGGGCGCCACAGTGATAGTCTATGAGCCCACCCTCCCTGCCGGCAGCACCTTCTTCGGCAGCCTTGTGGTAGGGGACCTGGAAGAATTCAAGGCCCAATCGGACGCCATCATCGCCAACCGGTACGATCCTGCCCTTGACGATGTCTCCAACAAGGTCTACACCCGCGACATCTTCAAACGCGACTAAAAAAATTGAAAATTATTTTTTAAATAATAATCTCTGTAGTATCTTTGCGATACTTCCCTGAGATTGAGGTGACTCAGCATCGCTGACACGAACCAAGCTAGATGCAGCAATCTCCGGGATTTTTTCTGTTAAGAACGTTTCGTGCAAATACAATCTACGTTCTTTTAGGTTTTCTTTTCTGAATGGAAAACGAATTTTCTTAAAATACTTATGAATAGAAGCATTATTATTACCGGAGGGGCTGGGTTTATCGGCAGCCACGTAGTGAGGCTATTCGTAAACAAATACCCCCAGTACAAAATAATCAACGTAGATAAACTGACCTACGCCGGCAACCTGGCCAACCTCAAGGACATCGAGGACAAACCAAACTATCGATTCGTAAAAATGGATATCTGCGACTTCGATGCCGTCCTGTCCCTTATGAAAGAGGAGAAGGTCGATGGTGTCATCCATCTTGCGGCAGAGAGTCACGTGGACAGATCCATC
>JBGVAW010000078.1:0-32994 GCA_045224955.1 Candidatus Cryptobacteroides sp. | reverse complement strand
GGACAGGATGCCGTTGCCGTATGCGCCGCCGGCAAACGGGAAGGCGCTGGCAAAATGATAATCCCAATCACCCACGGCACGGGCCGCTTCTTCCAGTTGAAATACCCCGTGGCGATGGTTGCAGCTGTCCAGCTCGTTAAGGGCCACAAGGGTGGCTCCGGATTCACGGATCAGTGAGGCTATGTCCGGCAGGCTGCTTTTTCCGAGTTTAGAAAAAACGCCCACGTTGTAGGTCATAACGCAGGTTATATGCTTGTTTTCCTGCGCGACGGCGTTATCTCCGGGAGACGGGCTTGCGCATAGCAGAACAGCGACAGGCAGGGTTAAAAGAAAGAACCGTAACATTTTTGCTTTTTTCTATGGCAAAGATAGTATAAATCGGAAAATTCTATGCCGGGTTTTATTGTTTGAATCGGCTATATTTTTTATCTTTGCGTGAATACAAGTATAACTACTAAAGTAAAACGATATGATTAAGAAGCTATTCACCTGCGTTGTGGCTGTTATGATGACCACCGCTGCTTCATTCGCCCAGTTTACCGCTTCGTCATTCCTTGCTGACGGTGAAACCCAGGCAATTATTTTGGGAACATACCCTTCACAGGGCCAGAACCTCCCCGTTTTGGCTGCATTCCAGGGCCAGAACTATAAACTTCTTATAGGCTCAAAATCAGATAACGAGCAGTGTTTCCTCGTATTCCCTGACCGTTTCCGCACAGGTCTTGCAGCAAATCTCCTTAAACTTAAGAGGGCTTTCGCAGAGAACAAGCAGGCTGCTATAAATGCTTTCTCTGTAAGTGAGAATAAGGATTTGAGCGGTGCAGGAATTACATTCCCTCCCGTTTCTTCCGTAAGGTGGATGCTTCTGGGCAATCTTTACAATGCCACTCCGGCAGTTCCGGAACTTAAACCTTTCTTTGTTGTTGCTATGGATGGTGCTGGCAACGTAAGCTATACCATCAAGATGGAAGGTGACGCCAACAGCGCAGACTATGTATCTGAGCATTGGGTACTCTCCTTCGGCAGCGAGGAAGAGATTGACCGACTCATAGATATTCTCAAGGTAGATCCCGCTCAGCGCTATTCTCTTTCTGACGAGGACATAACAGTGAACGGCATTACTTTCAAGATGATAGCCGTAGAAGGCGGCTCCTTTACAATGGGCGCAACACCAGAGCAGGAAAGCTCCCGTCCCAGCGACAGGGAACGTCCCGCCCACAGTGTAACGGTTTCCAGCTTCTACATTGGTGAAACAGAGGTTACCCAGGCCCTTTATCAGGCTGTTATGGGCGTTAACCCCAGCGGTTTCAAGGATCCTTTCCGTCCTGTAGAGAAGGTTTCCTGGGCAGAGTGCCAGGAGTTCGCATCCCGTCTTAGCTCGCTTACCGGAAAGACATTCCGTCTTCCTACGGAGGCAGAGTGGGAGTATGCAGCCCGCGGCGGCAACAAAGCCTCCAATACCGTTTATGCCGGTTCCAATGACATTAATTCCGTTGGCTGGGTAGAATCCAACGCCGGCAACCAGACCCACGTTGTAAAGGGTCTCAGACCTAATGAACTGGGCATTTACGATATGTCCGGCAATGTTTGGGAGTATTGCCAGGACTGGCTTGGCGTGTATAGCGGTGCAACCCAGGAGAATCCTACCGGCGCCTGGTCCGGCACCGAGAGAATCCGCAGGGGCGGAAGCTGGAGACGTGAGGCAAGACAGGCCCGTGTTTCTTACCGCGGTCATTATAATCCTACGGAGCGAAGCAGCAACCTTGGCTTCCGAATTGTAATGGAAGCAAAATAATCTTCTCTATGAAAGAGGGAAGGCAGAGGGCGATTCTCAGGATTTTGAGCCATAATAAGGTTCACAATCAGGAAGAATTGCTGGAGTATCTTAAAAGTGAGGGAATCGTAGCTACTCAGGCTACAGTTTCAAGGGATTTGGCCCAGATGAACATTGTAAAGCTCCGTGACGAGTCTACAGGTTCCTCATTTCTCTCAGTACCGTCTAATTATCTCCATGCTATTCCGGATGCAAATAAATCTGTGTCCGGAATAGTGAGCGTAGAGATATCCGGCCAATTCTGCGTTATAAGGACAAACCCCGGCTATGCCAATATGGTCGGGGTGATTATAGACGCCAAATGTTCCGGCCATTCTATGGGTACTATAGCCGGAGACGATACTTTGCTGGTTATGTTACGGCAAAACATAGTTTTGAAGGATTTTATAGAAAGTATAGAAAGGGCAATTCCGGGAATATCATCCAAGTTTATTTAAGGCTCTTTTGGCTATGCAGAAGAATGGATTTAAGTTGCAGTTAGGTTTGGCCTTGGTTCTCTTTGCCTTGGTCTTGGGAGCGGTATTCTACCTGTTTTCTGACAATGACAAAACAGAAACTCCCAGGCAGCATAGGACAGACATTACCTATCCCGGTCTGGCCAGTGTTCCGGGCGATGCCGTAATGGTATTTGCTTCGCAGAGCGCAAGGTCTGCCCTGGATATTTTTGCAGATAAATCCGGTGTCTGCAAAAACTTGTTCTGCGGAACAGGCAAGCAGACAGTGGCTGACTTTGTGGACAGCCTTATGGCTCCATCGTTCAAAAACATGGATTGCCCGTTTGTCATATCCCTGCATTACAATAAGGTCTTTGACCCGTTGGTCGTTTTCTCTGCCTGCAGAGACACCATAGTTGCAGAAAGGATAATCTCCCTTGCATCCAGACTGTCGCTGCAAACGGCAGTATCGCCCTCGGAAGACGGTCCAACTCTGCTGGTAAGTCCATCCAGGGTAATAATCACTTCTGCCGTGCGTCATATAGGGGTAGGAGCTTCCATTCTGGACAACAATGGCTTTGCCTCCCTTATTCCCGCCTTGGGCGGAAAGGATGCGATAATTGTCTCCTGCAAACTGGAACCTAAATACGCGAACTTTTTCCTGTCCAAGGAACTTCAGAAAACATTTTCTTTCCTGGCTTCCTACACAGACTACCTCTCCTTTGCCATCAGCAGGCAGGCCTCCGGTTATCAGGTGGTTCACAACACCTTGGGAAGGTCCAATCCGGTTTATTCGGTGGGGGTATATGATACGGAAGGCAGGTGTTCCGCGGCCGATGTGGTACCTTCGGAGACTGTATTTCTTGTGTCGATGACTACGGGAGGCATTTCCTCATATATCAGCCGGTACAGGACATATCTGGATGCCAACACCAAACTTAAAAAATACCCTGTAGAGGCAGGCAGGTGGGCATCCGGCCTGGATGTGACAGAAATTGCCAGGGCCGATGTGATGATTGACGACACCATCGACCCGATACTTCTTATAAAGACCGGACCAAAAGTATCGGAATCCGTCCTTCTTAAAGATTCTGGCATCAACAGCCTCAGGGAGTACAGGCCGGCCATTATTCCTTATGCTTATCCAAGGCAGGCCGAAACTTTGTTCGGGAAGATTTTTTCTATCCCGGAGGAGTCATATTTCTTCTTTAGGGACGGTTGGATTGTGGTTGGAGCCAACAAGACTCTTGACTATCTGCTTACCAAGAACTGGGAGCCTCTTTCAAAGGCCAGAAAGGACCTTGATCTTACAAAGACTTCCCCCGTTGTGTATTGCGATTTGATGGCTAACGCAAGCCGTCTTGGCTCCTTTGTCTCCGGTAAGATTGCCTCCGGAATCGAGGGCATTCTGCAGGGCCTTTCAGGAGATGTGGTTTTTGCGGGAGGTAAGGACATTATCATAAGACGTTATCAGGTAGAGAGTTCTGCCTCCGGGGCCGATCCTTCCATCGTTATGGTTCCCGAAGGACCTTTTACCGTAACCAATTCTTATACATTAAAGAAAAATCAGCTATCCCAGGCTAAGGACAATTCCCTTGTTCTGACCGACGAAAATGGTAAGAAGTTGTGGTCTGCTCCTCTCCCCGGCAAGATTTGCGGAGCTGCCGCCGAAGTAGATTATTATAATAACCATAAGATTCAGTTCCTTGTGGCTTCAGGGAGCAAGTTATATATGGTAGACCGCCTGGGCCGTGCCGTAAAGGGCTTCCCTGCAGAACTCGGCAAGGAAGTGCTTCTTGGTCCTGATGTCTATGATTTTACCGGTGCAAAGGGCTATAATGCAATGGTCTTGCATACGGACAATACCCTTGGCCTTTACGACCTTCACGGCCGTGTGCGCCAGGGCTGGAAGGGGATAGCCCCTCCGGAGCAGATTATGTCTCTGCCTACCCTTGTAAAGGAAGATGGCAAGAGATTCTGGAAAGTAGAAACTAAATCAGTACTATATACCTATCCGTTCAATGGCGGAGAGGCCGTTAAAAAGGAAAAAATAAAAAGAAAGTAATATGGAATTTCATTCTTTTAACAAAATTCTGGAAGCAAGCATCAAGAAAAATTGGGACAGGCCTGCTCTTTCTAATTATCAGGGTGCGACCCTTTGTTACCGTGATGTAGCACGCCGTATCGCCAAATTGCAGATTGCATTTGAGCAGTGCGGTCTTAATAAGGGAGACAAGGTTGCCATCTGCTCCAGAAACCAGTCCAACTGGGGAGTATGTTTTATGGCTGCTCTTACCTACGGAGCGGTTCCGGTGCCCATTCTCCACGAATTCAAGCCCGGTAACATACACTACCTTGTAAATCACTCGGAGGCTAAGGTTCTCTTTGTGGACGATGTTATCTGGGAAGGTCTCATTGCTGATGAAATGCCCGATCTTCAGGTTATCGTGCAGATTAACACCTTCAAGTTCCTCTATGCCCGCACTCCTGAGTTGTCAGAGGTCCGCGAGCACCTGAACGAGAGTTTTGGAAAGAAATATCCTAACAATTTTGGTCCCGACGACCTTGATTATTACGAGGACAGCGCCGACGAACTGGCAGTAATCAACTACACTTCCGGTACCTCTGGCTTCTCAAAGGGAGTTATGATTCCTTACCGTGCGCTTTTCTCCAATGTAGAGTTTGCCCTTAAGGCAGAACCCCATATGAACTGCCATTCAGAGGTTGTGGCAATGCTCCCTTCTGCACATATGTACGGAATGATGTTCGAGTTCCTCTTTGAAATGACTATAGGCGCTCACGTTCACTTCCTTACCCGCGTGCCCAGCCCCAAGATTATTATGCAGGCCTTCTCTGAGATTAAGCCTCAGATAATCATCGCAGTCCCTCTTATCATAGAGAAAGTTTACAAGTCCAAGCTTAAACCTATACTTGACAGGAACAAAATTTTCTTCCACATCCCCGTGCTGGACAAGATGATTCTTAAGAAGATACGTAAGGAGTTGGTAAACACCTTCGGCGGCAGGTTCGAGGAAGTAATCCTTGGCGGCGCTGCCTTCAACCCCGAGGTTGAGGCCTTCTTCAAGAAAATCAGTTTCCCTTACACCGTTGGTTACGGAATGACGGAGTGCGCTCCTATCATCTGCTATGTACACTGGGACAAGACCCGTCTAGGCTCCTGCGGCAGAGTGGCTGTAAACAACGAGATTATGATTGATTCTCCCGATCCGGAGAATATTCCAGGAGAGGTTCTTGTCCGCGGTGCAAACGTATTCCTTGGCTACTATAAGAACGAGGAAGCTACCCAGTCATCATTTACCGAGGACGGATGGTTCCGTACCGGCGATATGGGCGTTATAGACAGCGAGGGCTACCTGTATCTCCGTGGCCGCTCCAAGTGTATGATTCTTGGTCCTTCCGGCCAGAATATCTATCCCGAGGAGCTTGAGGCCGTAATCAACAACCTTACCTATGTGGTTGATTCCCTTGTTATCGAGGACGATGGTCTCACAGCCCTCATCTACCCTGACTACCATCAGGCAGAGCTTGACGGAATGAGCCGCGACCAGCTGGAAAAGAGGCTGCTTTCAGCCCTTCCTGAACTTAACAAGGAAATTCCCAACTACGCAAAAATCAAGAAGATGGAGTTCTTGCCGGAAGACTTCGAGCGTACTCCCAAGCGTAGTATCAAGCGTTATTTGTATCAGAGATAAACTATGCAGAAGTTCGACAGAAGTTACCTTGAAATGGCCTCTGTATGGGCCAGGAATTCTTATTGCAAACGCCGCCAGGTGGGCGCCCTCATCGTAAAGGACAAGATGATAATTTCCGATGGTTACAATGGCACACCTTCCGGATTTGAGAATATCTGCGAGGACGAGACCGGGGCTACAAAGCCCTACGTGCTCCACGCAGAGGCCAACGCCATTTCAAAGGTGGCAAAGTCGGGCAACAGCAGCGAGGGCGCAACCCTCTACGTTACCTCTTCCCCTTGCCTGGAGTGCTCCAAACTTATAATCCAGTCCGGTATAAAGAGGGTCGTTTACCGCGACCAGTACCGTCTGGACGACGGCGTGCAGCTCCTGCGCAGGGCCGGTATCGAAGTTGAACAGGTAGAAGACTCCGCGGCCGATGAACAATAAATCCGCACCTCACATTATTGCCCTTATGGGTGTAGTGGTGGGCGTACTGGGTACGCTTGCCATAAGCGCCGTATTAAACGGAAGCAGGAAAAGACCCGCTTCTGCAGACTGGACAAAACTAAATCTTGTACTGGAGCAGGTAAAGGCAAACTATGTGGATGAGGTGGATGTAAACGGAATCACGGAGGCCGCAATCGTAGCTGCACTAAAGAAGCTGGACCCTCACACGGTTTATCTTCCCCCGGTAGAACAGCAGGAGGCCAGCGAGGACCTTGCCGGCAATTTTGACGGCATAGGCATCCAGTTCAATGTGCCCAACGATACTGCCATAGTCCTTGAGGTAATATCCGGCGGCCCGTCGGAATCTGTCGGCCTTATGCCCGGAGACCGCCTTCTGGAGGTGGACGGCAAGGTGATTGCCGGAGTAAAATACCCTCAGGACAGCATTGTAAAGCGCATAAAAGGTCCTGCAGGTACCAAGGTGAATCTTAAGGTCGGACGCGAAAAGGAAACCATCGACTTTGAAATAACCCGTGGAAAAATCCCTCTCCATAGCGTAGATGCCGCCTTTATGCTCAGCGATACGGTTGGTTATATACGCCTTACCAAGTTCTCTGCCACTACCTTCCAGGAAGTATCGGCCTCGGCTGCAGATCTCCTGGCCCAGGGGATGAAAAAGGTGGTTCTGGACCTCAGGGATAATACCGGAGGCTATTTCAATCAGGCCATACTGCTTTCCAATATGTTCCTGGATAAGGGGCAGACTATAGTATATCTGGAGGGCCTGCACCGCTCAAGGGAAATTTACAACTCTAACGGTATGGGACTTCTGAGGGGGATTGAGCCTGTCCTTTTGCTTAACGAGAACAGCGCTTCCTCTACGGAGATTTTTGCCGGAGCTATTCAGGACAACAAGAAGGGAGTCATAGTGGGCCGCCGTTCCTTTGGCAAGGGCCTTGTGCAGGAACCTTTGTTCTTCTCTGACGGCTCTGCCGTAAGGATTTCTGTGGCAAGGTATTACACCCCTTCGGGCAGATGTATCCAGCGTTCTTATGACGATGGGGAGGAGGCCTATTCTTCCGATATCTACAGGCGCTATGCCGATGGTGAACTATTCAGCCGCGACAGCGTCCACGCCGATGAAGGCGGTATCGTCCCGGATATCTATGTGCCGATGGATACTACAAAGGCGTCAGATTTCTATATCAAGTGCAGCCGCAAGGCCGTGCAGATGAGGTTTGCCTCCTATATGTTCGACAACTTCAAAGCCCGCCTTTCCGTAATAGATAATTTTGCAGAGCTGGAATCCTACCTTGAGAGAATCAATGTCGAGGGCCGTTTCCTTAAATATGCGTCATCGCAGGGGTTCAGGATTTCCACCGGCGAGTGGGCTGATACAAGACGCTATATGATGCCTCAGGTAAAGGCTTTGGTAGGTCGTTATTCCAAGTTGGGACAGATTGCCTATTACAAGTTCTATCTCCCTATTGACGAGACATTGGAGATTGCAAAGTCGGCGTCGTTAAAGGATATTACTGAGCAATAAACTGATAGATAATATCTCCCCTGTGATGAAGGGGGGCTTTAGTGTCGCGCGAAAAGTGCGACATTTTTGCTGCCTTTTCTGCAAATTCCCTTAGGCATTTGTCTTTTGAGGAAGTTGCGTCCTGAACCTTTGCCTCTATGACGTTTCCGGCATTATCGACCACAATAAGTACTGTGACCATACCTCCGGCATAGCAGCGGTAGGCCGGAATGGGGAGCCTGGAGGCTTTTCGCCCGTCAAGGGAGTAGGATACTACGGAGGGTCCTTTGTATTCACTCTTCTTCTCTTCCTCTTTTTTGCCTGTGTCCGGGTCTGCGAAATCCGGATCTTCATCGATTTTTACCCCGTTTTTAAGCTCTTGTTCCAGTCTTTGGGCATCCTGGTAAAGCTGGCTGGCATCGGTGCCCCTGTCGTCTTTAAGGGCCTGTGTACGGTCCGTAGCCGTGTTCCTGAAAGTCTGCCCGGATTGCCCGGAGATAAGCTTGTCTATACGGCTTGCGATGAGCTCGTCAAAGTAGTCTTGCTCTTCTTTGATGCGGTTGCGGGTTTCTTCCAGGGGAGCATCGTTGTCTTTGCTGAAGTCCAGCATAAAGACCTCCCCTCTGGAGACAAAGGAGTTTATCTGTAGAATAAGCAGGAAGATTACCACTACAAGATGTAATGATACCGTAAAATATAGGCCGGCCTTCTCTTCACTGCTGAGGTTCATTTCAGGAGGCTATTTTTTGACAATGCGGCTCATCGCCCTTTCTACGGTAGCTGAAATAACATCGATGGCAACTTTGTTGTGGCCGCCCTGGGGGATTATTATGTCTGCATACCTCTTGCTGGGCTCTATGAACTGCAAGTGCATAGGTTTTACAGTGTCGGTATAGTGTTCGATTGCTGTCTCTACTGTTCTTCCTCTTTCTGCGATGTCGCGGACGATAATTCTCATAAGTCTGTCGTCATCATCGGCATCCACAAAAATCTTGATGTTCATCTGGTCCCTCAATTCCTTGCAGGTGAAGATAAGAATACCTTCCACTATTATAACCTCTGCCGGCTCTACGGTTACGGTTTCTGTCTTGGAACGGGAGCAGGTGATGTAGGAGTAAACGGGCTGCTCAATGGTCTTGCCCTGTTTAAGTTCCCTGATCTGCTGGCAAAGGAGTTTCCAGTCTATGGCGTCGGGGTGGTCGAAGTTTATCTTCTGCCTTTCTTCCGGGGGCAGATGGCTTGAGTCTTTGTAGTAGGAGTCCTGGGGAATCACTACCACTCTTCCTTCCAACTGCCGGGTAATTGCCTTAACTACTGTTGTTTTTCCACTGCCGGAGCCTCCGGCGATACCGATAACTAACATTCCTCTATGCCTTTTTAAAATTCTGCGTTCTTTGGTGTGCGGGGGAAGGGGATTACATCCCTGATGTTGGACATACCTGTAACGAAGAGAAGCAGGCGCTCAAATCCAAGACCGAATCCGCTGTGAGGCACTGTGCCGTAGCGTCTTGTGTCTATGTACCATTCCAGGTTCTTGCGGCTCATACCAAGCTCTGCGATACGGGTCTCAAGTTTCTCAAGGGATGCTTCACGCTCGGAACCTCCGATGATTTCTCCAATCTTGGGGAAGAGTACGTCCATTCCGCGTACTGTGCGTCCGTCCTCGTTCTGCTTCATATAGAAGGCCTTTATATCCTTGGGGAAGTCTATAAGGATAACCGGCTTGCCAAAGTGCTTCTCTACAAGGAACCTCTCGTGCTCGCTCTGGAAATCGGTGCCCCAGTGTACGGGGAACTCGAACTTCTGACCGTCGCGTACTGCCTGCTCCAGGATTTCTACGGCCTGGGTGTAGGTTACTCTCTGGAATTCTATTCCAAGGACGCTGCGAAGCCTCTCGATAAGGCCCTCGTCGTATTTGTCATTGAGGAACTGAAGGTCGTCCATACAGTTGTCCAGTGCGTACTGTACAAGGTATTTTACGAACTCTTCTGCCAGTTCCATATTGTCGTTGATGTCGTAGAACGCCATCTCGGGCTCTATCATCCAAAACTCTGCAAGGTGACGGGGAGTATTGGAATTCTCTGCGCGGAAGGTGGGACCGAAGGTATAAATCTCGCCCACTGCGGTTGCGCCAAGCTCGCCTTCAAGCTGACCGCTTACGGTAAGGGAAGTCTTCTTTCCGAAGAAGTCCTTGCTGAAGTCTACTTTCCCGTTGTGTACAGGTACATTTGCGAGGTCCAGAGTAGTAACCTGGAACATATCGCCTGCGCCTTCCGCATCCGACTCGGTGATAAGCGGGGTGTGAAGATATACGAAACCCTTGTCGTTAAAGAACTTGTGAATGGCAAAGGCCATTGCGTGACGTATTCTGAGAACGGCTCCGAATGTGTTGGTCCTAAGCCTCATATGTGCTACGGACCTAAGGTATTCAAGAGTGGTGTCTTTCTTCTGAAGAGGGAAGCGCATAGGGTCGCAATCGCCCAAAACCTCTATTTTGGAGGCCTGGATTTCTACTGCCTGACCGCTTCCGATAGACTCTGTAAGGGTACCTGTAACCTGTAGACTGGCACCGGTAGTAACTCTCTTAAGTGTTTCCTCGTCAATAACGTCGCAAGGAGCCACCACCTGAATGTTCTTTATGGTAGAGCCGTCATTAAGGGCTATGAATTTTACCTGTTTATTACCACGTTTTGTCTTTACCCATCCCTTTGCCAGTACCTCGTTTCCGGGGGCGCTGCAAAGCAAGTCTTTTACCTTGGTTCTCTTAAGAGTCTGCATATAGAATTAAGATTTGTTCATTCTTGCAAAGATAGTGTTTTTACTACAAAAAAGAAAGCCCTCCGCGATGGGAAGGCTTTCTTTAAAATATTTAGCAGATTACTCAGCTTTTTTTGCCTGGTACATAATCTTAAGTGCCGAGCAGCGTCTGAGTTCCTGTTTGATATCGGTAATGATACCCATTCTGACATCCATATCTCCTTTAATAACTGTTGTCATAAAGGAACGGTCTGCCTCGCTCTTGGAATCACGCTCTGCTGCGATAAAGTCACGGATATCCTGTACGGTCTTGAAGGAATCGTTAAGCTGGATACGTGCGTCGGTACCATACTGGCCCTGGAGGGAGCGGATAGGTGTTCCAACGTTGATGTAGGCCGCAAGGTCTTTCCTTTCAAGTTTAACAACTTCCGATGCTTTAGGAAGTGTTACCATAACCTTATTTTCAGTTTCGCGCAACTGAGTGGTAACCATAAAGAAGAACAGAAGCATGAACACGATATCAGAGAGCGAGCTGGAAGTTATAGCCGGCACGTCTTTCTTATTGTTGCTGCCACCAAATTTTGACATAATTATTGTCCTCCTTTATTTTTTACCAGTATCCTTAGGCTCAGCCTCAGAAATGTTCTGAGGGATGATCTCTTTAACAACCTTCTGCTTCTCCTCGTCGAGAGAAGAGAACTTCTTGCCGAACTCTCTATAGCTGAAGTCGTCACGAAGCTCGTTAATTGCTTTTACAAGCTCGTTCTGAACAGCTATATAAGCCTGGTAGCTGGTACCACGGTCATTCTGCAAAGAAATGATACCTTTTGATACTGCTGCCTTGCCGTAGTTCTCTATATCCTTCTCTTCCTTCTCGGGAAGGTTGGGATCATTAGCAGGGTTAGTAAGGAATTCTTTGATTTTATCTTTAAGCTGGCTGACGTGTAGGGATTCACTACCGGCGAAAATTCTGTCTTTTGAGTTGATCTTGACGATGATGATGTTACGACGGTTGATTTTGATATCCTCAACCTTCTGATTCTCATCAGGCATAGGCGGAAGACGTCTCTGCAGACCGGTCTGTGATCCCATGGTTGTTGTCATGAGGAAGTAGCAGAGGAGCAGGAACGCGATATCCGCTGTTGAACTCGAGTTTATCGCAGGTGTTTTTTTCTTACCCATAGTCTTCTATTTATTACGAATCTTGCTAACAATTTCACCGCCTACAATTGAAAGTATCGCTGCGATACCGGCAAGTGCTGTAATAATCAAGATTGTGTCAGTGAGTTTAAGAGTTCCGTCGCTAACGGGCGCTCCGTTGTATGCAACCGGCTGTGATCCAGCGGCCAAAACGTATGCTAAGAAGCACAAAACAATGGCGGATCCAAGGATAACGCCAAGTTTTACAAGGCTCTTGATGTTGTTCTTTGCCATAATGACAACGTTTACTACAACAAGCAAGATAATAGTGCCTTTAACCATCCATTCAGCCCAATAAAGCAGCAGGTCAACAGTACCACTAGGGTCGGTAGTACGCTCAGGCAAACCTGTGAGGAAGCCTGCAACGACAATGATGATGCTGATTGCCATCAGCGCCAACATTACCCATTTGAAGATTTTATTCTGTTTTCCCATTGTATGGACGAATTACTATTTGTTGTACTTGGTGAGAATGTCTACGAGAGAGATGGAAGCGTCTTCCATGTCAATTGTAATGGACTCGATCTTTGCAAGGATATAGTTGTAGAAGACCTGAAGGATCATAGCTACGATAAGACCTGCAACAGTTGTGATGAGGGCCACTTTCATACCACCGGCAACAACGTTAGGGGAAATATCACCTGCAGCCTGGATAGCATCGAAGGCCTGGATCATACCGATAACGGTACCAAGGAATCCGAGTGAAGGAGCGATAGCGATGAAGAGGGAGATCCAGGAAAGACCGTTCTCGAGGTTGCTCATCTGTACGGAACCGTAAGAAACGATAGCTTTCTCTACATTGTCAAGACCCTGATCATAACGGAGAAGTCCCTGATAGAAGATGCTGGCTACAGGACCGCGAGTTTCACGGCAAACATCTTTTGCAGCCTCGATACCACCCTTTGCAAGAGCAGCTTCTACGTTCTCGAGGAGCTTCTTAACGTTAACTTTAGCAAAGTTCAGATACAAAATTCTCTCTACTGCAAGAGCAAGACCGAGGATCAAGCAAATAACGATGAAGGACATAAAGCCTGCACCACCCTCGATGAATTTTGTTTTGATTGCCTGATGTAGAGGAACTTCCTCACCTGTACCTTTGAAGAGATCAGCAGCACTTGTGGGAGCTTCTGCCTGAACCTCAGTTGCTTCAGGAGCTACATTTTCCTCCTCCTGAGCTGAAGCGATGTTTGCAGTGAAGGTCATAATACCTGCAACTGCCAAAAACATGAAAAACTTTTTCATAATTGTTTTTGAGTGTTTGAAATAAATAATTGTATAAAGTTAATAGTTACTTTCTGTAAAGTCGGTGCAATATACTTAAAAAAACCGAATTAACAAAGGCTAAAGGCTAAAATGTGGTTATTTCTCCTTTAAGATTTTTGCTCATCATTGCTTTAACCTGTTCATTGTCATTTGTTTTGCCCATCAGATAAAAAAGCTTGCCAAGACAGCTCTCCGTCGTGGAGTCGTAGCCGTTTATGACTCCTGCCCTCTGCAGAGAGATTCCTGTGGCGTAGATGCTCATATCCACGGTTCCGGACAGGCACTGCGTAACATTGACCAGAATCTTTCCCATAGCCGCAGCCTCTGCCACTATATCTATGAACCAGTCCTTGGACGGGGCGTTCCCGGAGCCGAAGGTCTCTATGATTACAGCCCTGGACTCCTGCCCGCAGAGGATATGCCTTACTACTTCCTTGGTAATGCCGGGATGAACCTTTAGAATAGATACTCTTGTGTCCAAATCCGTATGCACGGTGAAGGGACCGCCGGCGGGCTTCATAATTGCATCCTTATTATACCTGATGTTGATGCCGGCCTGCGCCAGGGCGGGATAGTTGGGGCTTGCGAAGGCATTGAACTCCTCTGAATTTACCTTCACGCAGCGGTTGCCCCTCATAAGCAGGGAATTAAAGTAAACGCACACCTCCGGCACAAGGCTTTTGCCCTCCGGAGTCTTTGCCGATGCTATCTCTATTGCGGAGATAAGGTTTTCCTTGCCGTCCGTGCGGGGCACTCCTACAGGCAGCTGGCTTCCTGTAAATATGACCGGCTTGTCCAGATTGTCCAGCATAAAGCTTACAGCCGATGCAGAATAAGCCATAGTATCTGTTCCGTGCAGCACTACGAACCCGTCGTAGGAATCGTAATTATCCCTGATGATACAGGCCAGTTTCTGCCACATTCCCGGCTCTACATCGGATGAATCAATCAGAGGATCAAACGTATATACCTGGATATCTACGGCAAACTGTTTGATTTCCGGAACCTTTTCAAAAATCTGTTCAAAGTCGAAGGGCTTCAGCGTACCTTCCGGGCCGCCCTTTGTCATACCTATCGTTCCTCCCGTATATATAAGGAGAATGGAGGTTTTGCCTGTGCTGTTCATAATTATGGTTTAATTCCAAATAAGTCCAGGGCTGATTGTGTCGTAATCCTGGCCACTTCTTCTATGTCTGTTTCTTTAATCTGGGCAATCTTTTCTGCTATGTAGGGAATCATCGCGGGCTCGTTCCTCTGTCCCCTGAACGGAGTGGGTGAAAGATAGGGCGAATCTGTTTCCAGCAGAATATCTTCCAGGGGGATATCTTTGACGCTAAGGGCCACCTTGGCATTCTTGAACGTCACAACCCCTCCTATTCCAACCTTCCAGTCCCCATATTTCTGAAGTCTCCGGTAGGTTTCTACACTGCCGCTGAAGGCGTGTACGTTGCCGCGGAGCCCCCTGCCCTTGAAATCTTCCAGCACGGTAAAGAAATCATCGGTAGCGTCCCTTACGTGAATATTAAGCGGAAGGCCAAGCCCAAGGGCCAGGTCCAGCTGGCAGCGCAGGGCCTCTTTCTGCTCCTCCTTGAACTCCGTGGACCAATGATAGTCAAGACCTATTTCCCCTATGGCGATGATGTCAGGAGTTATGCCGGCAAAGGTTTCTTCCACGTCCTTCTTCCAATTTCCGTCCACCGAGCCGGGATAGAGCCCAGCCATAGGAAAAACTACACCCGGATGGGCGCGGCAGATGCTTCGGGCGCTCTCGCGCTCGTGCTTGTCTATGTCCGGATGGAAAATCATACCCACCCCGGAGGCAGCGGCCCTGGCTATGACATCGTCAACCTCTGAAGGCCCGTCCGCTGGGTTATAGGACTCATCGTTAAGATGAGCGTGAGTATCTATGAATCTTGGAAGCATAGGTTAGTCTTGGCGTGAAGGCAAAGATAGTAAAAATTACCCAAGAGTGTTACGTATGGAACAATTTCCAAGCAAATCCCTGTAGATTAAATTTTCCGATTCCATCAGAGGCAGAAGATAATTTATCGCTGTTATATCCAGCCCGCTTTTCCGGCAAAGCTCCGCCGTGGAAATGCCCCTGTTTCCGTAAATAATTCTGGCAATGATTTTTATGCGCTCTATTTCTTCCTGGGGCAGTCTGCCCTTGAATATCTTTTCCGGAGCCAGGGCCGCCGCAGCCCCGAAAGTCCTTTTCCCGCTGTGAAGCCCAAGTTTAAGCAGCAGATCGTTCAGGGAATGGAAGGTCTCCGCCTTTCTTTGCGACAGCAGAAGATTGCAGCCTCCGGAGCGAAGGTCGTCAATCCTGCCCGGAAGCACATAGACATCCCTGCTGTAAGTATAGGCCAGATGGGCCGTCATCAGCCCGCCGCCCCTTTCTTTGGATTCTACAAGAATGACGGCTCGGCTCATTCCGGCAATTATCCGGTTCCGCCTTAAAAAATTATAGGACACCGGGCTGGTCCCGGGAGGATAGTCGGTAATAAGGGCGCAGCCCTCCGTAGCGGCTATTACAGAGGCATCATAACTATGGACCGACGGGTACACGGCATCTATCCCGGTGGCCATAACGGCAATAGTCCGGGCCCCGCTTTTTATGGCGGTTCTGTGGGCCACTATATCCGTCCCGATGGCGAGTCCGCTCACTATCGCAGGCTTCTCCCTGGCCAGGGCGATGCCTGCGGTTATTTTGCCGCACCACTCTATGCCATAGTGACTTATGTCCCTCGTGCCCACTACGGCGATGGGGCTGGCCCCGGTGAAAACATCCTCCGGGGCGGAATCACTCCTTACATAAAGGCCAAGCGGAGCATCTTCGCACTCCCGCAACAGGGGAGGATAGTCTTTATGGCCGATGGGTACGTAATAACAGCCTCTGCGCCGCAGCATATCCAGTTCCCGGGCCGTTTTTTCCAGTTCCTCATTGTTCAGCGGCACCAGGGGATGCAGCCTTGCAAGATCGGCCTCGTCAAAAGAAAGCACATCGGTCACCTTTCCCGCTGCCTCTACAAGTTTCATCCCTACCACGGGATTGAATCCAAACGCCTTTCCAAGCAGGCAATAATAAACAGTTTCCTTATCCATAGCGGCGCAATTTACCCGCGCAGGTAAAGAAAAAAAAGAAAAGTGACTCGGGTAGAGCCACTTTTTTACGAATCTTTATAAAAATGCCTATATGATGAGCATTGCGTCACCGTAAGGACCAAAGCGGTAGTCCTCTTTGAGGGCTACTTCATAGGCCTTCATTACGTTGGAGAAGCCTCCGAAAGCTGCAACCGACATAAGCATCGTGGAACAAGGAAGGTGGAAATTGGACACAATCGACGTAGGAACGCTGAAGGTGTAAGGAGGGAAGATGAACTTGCTTGTCCAGCCATCGTAGGGCTTAACCTCGCAGGTCGTGGTAACGTAAGTTTCCAAACCTCTGATAACCGTTGCACCCACTGCGAGAACCTGATGTCCCTGTGCCTTGGTCTGGTTGATGAGATTGGCGGTTTCCTCGCTGATAATGAGCCTCTCGGAATCCATCTTATGCTTGGAAAGATCCTCTACATCTACCTTGCGGAAGTGTCCAAGACCCATATGCATTGTAAGGAAGGTCTTGTTTATATCTTTGAGAATCATTCTGTTAAACAGCTCGCGGCTAAAATGAAGCCCGGCTGCGGGAGCAGATACGGCGCCCTCGTTCTTGGCAAAGATGGTCTGGAAGTTCTCTCTGTCTTCCGGGGTGGGCTTGTCCTTTACGAATTTGAGGATAGGTGTCTCGCCCAGGCTGTAAAGAGTCTGCTTGAACTCGTCGTAAGGTCCGTCATAAAGGAACCTCAGAGTACGGCCGCGCGATGTGGTATTGTCTATAACCTCTGCCACAAGGCTCTCGTCATCTCCAAAATAGAGTTTGTTGCCTATACGGATTTTACGGGCAGGATCTACTATAACATCCCAAAGCCTCTGGTCGCGGGCGAGCTCGCGCAGAAGGAATACTTCAATATCGGCCCCGGTCTTCTCTTTTTTACCGTAAAGCCTTGCGGGGAAAACCTTGGTATCGTTGAAAACGAAGGTATCGCCCTTGCCAAAATAATTTATAATGTCCTTGAAGATTACGTGCTCTATTTCTCCTGTATCTTTGTGGAGAACCATAAGTTTGCACTCGTCACGCCATCTTGTGGGCTCGGACGCTATCTTCTCTGCAGGAAGGTCAAAATTGAATTGGGATAGTTTCATACTTAAAAAAATTGACGCGTACTCTTTATTATACGTCAAAAACCTTAAAATGTTTCATCCGGATGCGGGAAAACCGGGAGAAATCGTAACGAAATCCCTAAAAATCTTTAATTCTGGCGCGGAATACCTCAATAATAGAAGGGAAGGTATTCATAAGGAAGGGAGTCAGACTGGATTTTGCAACCCAGGCGGCCTTGGTGATATCCTCTTCTTTCTGGGGCACAAGATCCAGGGGAGCATTGTAGAACATATCGTACCACCAGGTATGCTTAAGGTGCCAGATGCCGTTGCGTATGTAGCAGTGGTCCGTGATGCAAATCAGTTTGCGAAGTTGCAGATTATCTATGCCGGTTTCTTCCGTAACCTCCCTGAGGGCTGTGGTGCGGATATCCTCTCCCGGCTCCTGATGGCCCTTGGGAAGGTCCCAGAGTTCGTTTCTCCTGATAAGCAGAAAGTCTCCGCGGCGGTTCTGCACCAGACCTCCTGCGGCGTTCACTTCCTTGAACTCTGCGCAAAGCCTGCGGTATATTTCTTCTTCCTGACGGCCCTCAGCCGGAATATATATCTTGGAAAGGGTGCCTGACGCCTCGAACATACCCACAAGTGCGTGGATATCAATTTTCTCTCCCATATGGAACTCTACGGAGTTGGGGTCTGCCAGCTGGGATTCATCGCTCCGGCAGATAACTATGCAGCGCTTTTCAAAATATATTTTGTGCATCGATGCTTATTTCGTAGATTTGCAAGGCGCAAATATATTGATTTTATCTGAAATTATGGCAGAAATTAACAGCAAACACGGAATACTTTCACGCGCCCCTTACGAGGTCTATATGGCCTTCGCAGACCTTCGCAATTTTTTGCCCTTCATTCCGGAGGACAAAAGAGAAGGCATCACGGCAGACTACGACAGTATTCACGGTACGGTTCAGGGCATTCCTGTAGGAATCAGAATCACCGACCGCCAGGCCTATTCCAAAATTTCTCTTGCCGACGACGGGGCTCCTTTCCAGTTTACCGCCAACCTGTGTTTTGACGCTGTAGAGGGTGAATCCGGGAAGACCGATTTCCATATCGACGTGGATGCGGACCTTAATTTCATGATGAAGATGCTCATAGGCTCCAAACTTCAGGAAGCCCTTGACAAGGCCGTGGATTCTATGGTCGAGATGTCCCAAAGGGTTTAGTATCAACTGGTACAATGGAAGACTGGTATAAGGACAGCAGCATAGAAGAATCCCTGCGCGGCTTTCTGAAGGAACCTCACGAACCCTCTGTGTCTGTGAGGCTTAACCCTGCCAAGCCTGCAACCCTGGACTTCAACCTCGGGGACAGCGTGCCCTGGTGCGGGGACGGATTCTTCCTGAACAGCCGCCCTCTTTTTACCGCAGACCCTCTCTTCCACGCCGGAGCCTACTATGTACAGGACTCTTCCGCGATGTTCCCCGGCCGGGTATTCGAGGAGATTTTACCTTGCGTCCAGGCCGATGGTTTCCTTAGGGTGCTTGACCTTTGCGCCGCCCCGGGAGGCAAGACCACCTACCTGCTGTCCGTTTTGGAAAAGGCAATGCCGGGACGATTCCTCCTCACGGCAAACGAGGTAGAAAACTCCAGAGCCACCATCCTTTGCGACAATGTGGCCCGTTGGGGCAGTTCCTCCGCCGTGGTTACGAGCGTGGACCCCAAGGCTTTTTCTCCCCTGGAGGGATATTACGATATTATTCTTACCGACGTGCCTTGCAGCGGCGAGGGTATGTTCTGGAAGGATAAAAAGGCTTTGGAACAGTGGTCGCCGGAGACGGTGGATTTCTGCCAGGCCCGCCAGAGACGCATCCTGGCCGATGTCTGGCCGGCCCTCAGGACCGGGGGAGTGCTTATCTATTCCACCTGTACCTTTAATAATAAGGAGAACGATGAAAACGTATCCTGGATAGCCCAAAACCTTGGGGCGGAGGTGATAGACCTTAAAATTTCCTATCCCGGAATAATAAATACAAAGTTTGGCTTCGTTCTTGTACCGGGAAGTGTCCGCGGCGAAGGCCAGTACTGCGCCGCGTTGGTAAAGACATCGCCCGCAGGGCGGAGGACCGTGGGCAAAGGCACCATCAGACCAAAAAAAGATATCGAAATATATCTTCCTGAGCCTCTTGCCAAGGATGCGCCGGTGATGGAAAGGCTAAAGCCCCTCAGAATGGGTACGGCCGTGGGGAGTTACAAGGGAAAAGACTTTATCCCTCATCCGGATCTGGCTTTGTCCGGGGCGCTGGATAAATATGGATATCAGCGTGCGGAACTGTCCCTTCCTCTTGCGCAGAGTTATCTTCGCAGGGAGGCGATATCGCTGCCGGATGCGCCGCTTGGCTATCTGGCCGTTACCTACAAGGGCCTGCCCCTTGGCTTTGTAAAGAATATTGGCAAACGTTGCAACAACCTCCTGCCTGCCGGCAGAAGAATAAGAATGGAATTATGAAAAAAGAATTATACGGTATGATACTTAAGAGTATTATGTCTTGCCTGCTGCTGGGATGTCTTATGTTCTCCGGTGCGGCCCAGACTACAAGCAAGGAAGAGTACAAAGACAAATATGACCGCCTTGTGGCGAAGGTCGGCGCCTCCGGCATAGGCGTGGAGACTTTGCTTAAGCACTGGCTAAGGGAGTACCCCAACGACGTAGATGCGCTTATAGGAAAGTTCCTCTACAGCTACTCTAAGTCCCAGACCTCGCAGGTGGTTGGCAAGACCCAGAAAAAGTATCTGGGACAGGAACCGGTTCTTACCCTGGCCGACAGCCTTGGAACCGTAACCTATTACTTCGAGGAACTGTTTTTCAACGAGATACTCTTTAAGCAGGCCATATCCGATATAGACAGGGTGATACGTCTGTATCCGGACCGTATAGACCTCAGGTTCTACAAAGTGGCGGCATACACCGGGTATGAGAAAGAATCGCCCCGGCAGGCTGCTGCTGAAATCACCTCCATCATAGACTACAATGCCACCCAGAAACCCAAGTGGGAGCATCCGGATTACGTTATCAACGACGATTACTTCTTCTCTGCAATCCAGGAATACTGCATAGTTTACTTCAAGTATGCTACGAAGGACGGCTATGACGCCTTCTACAATCTTACTAAGAGGATGCTGGATTACTATCCCAAGAATACTATGTTCCTTAACAATATGGGCTCTTATTATCTTGTAGCCCTGAAGGACGAGAAAGAGGCCTCCAAGTACTACAATATGGTGCTTAAGCTAAAGAAGGACGACATCACTGCAATCCGCAGCTGCGTTCTTATCTGCCGCAACGCCAAGGACGTAAAGGGAGAGAAAAAGTATCTGGAAATGCTGGCCAAGTACGGCGAGACCGAATTGGACCGCCAGGCCGCCCAGGTTCGTCTGGACTATCTTAATTCTCTTTAGTAGCGTGATGCTTCAGGTACAGCTCCCTGGAGTTGTATAAATTCTGCCATAGGGCATAAAGACCGCCGGCTATACTGGTGACAGGGGTAAGATAAGTATATCCCAGCCAGATAAGAAAGCCGGTATTCTTTTGTCCTAGAGCCTGCCCCGCAGTAATGTAATCCTGACTGTTTTTGCCGCCGAACTTGTGCCCGGCTGCAAACTGTATGGCCGTACAGGCCAGAGACACCAGCACTATGCAGAATATGCTTCCGGCAGAAAGGCTGCTCTCCATAAGGGCCTTGGTGGCCAGCAGAATGGCCAGGTAAAGCCCCACACCCCACACGTAAAATGAATAGCCGCTCCATTTGATAAGGAACCTGTGCAGCCCCGGAAGCAGGAATCTTATGACCCAGGCCAGAAGGCAGGGAACAATAAGAAGGGGAAAGATTTTGCTGGCGAGCAAAAGCACATAGGCCCAGAAGCCCAGGTCTGCCGACGGCCTTACCATAGGTATGATGGCGGGAATGAGCAGGGTGGCAAGGGAGTTGATTATTATAAGGTATGTCACCGTGTCCGATAGTTTCCCTCCTAGCCTTTCGGTGATGACCCCGGCGGCCGATGCCGTGGGGCAGATAAAGCAAATCATCGCACATTCAAGGAGTATGCGGATGTCGCTGCCCTCCGAGTAAAGGGCCAATGTGGCTATGCCTATGAAGAGAAGGCACTGAAGAAGGGCGGCGTAAAGGTGCCAGCGGCGGAAGCGCAGGTCTCCCGGTGCGGTCTTCAGGAACTGAAAGAAGAGCAGGAAGGCGATAACCAGTCTCTGCCCCTGTGAAACAACTTCCTTAAGAACTTCTCCGGCGGGGGCCAGGGAAGGCAGGTTGTGATAAATAATATAGGTAGCCGCCCCGGTAAGCATAGCCAGAGGCAGCATCCAATCCCTAAGAAAAATTTTAATTCCCGTCATTTATAAACGGCTTCACGAGCTTGTCTACCAGAGGGTCGGTAACCTTCATACAAAGGCCTGTGAATATTGCCAGTACAAGGGTTCCTTCCCTTATTACTACGTTTGTTCCGTCGCCGGACAGGCAGCCGAAGGCCAGCCATCCGAACAGGGCCGATATCGCTACAAGGTAAACATCGAACATAACCTTGAAGTTGCTGAACTTGATTCCGGACTCCTCGCTCATTACCACGGCTGTCTTTTCGCCTGCCAGCATCCACGCGTTGCCAACGATTTCCAGCCTTACGCCAATGGCAGTTACAATCACCGTCAGTATGCAGAACAGCATCTGGGTGCCGTAGGTAGTAACCTGCACGTCTCTGAGTAGCCAGATGCAAAGGTCGCAGAGGTAGCCGAACACAAAGGCGGCGGGAATCTGCATAAGGAAGGACAGTTTGAACCTGCGCCTTAATATAATGAGCTGGGTAGCAATCAGCACAAGATGCATCATCCAGGTAAAGGTGCCTACCGATATGGAAGTGAATTTGAGGTTCAGTATGGCCGGAGGACAGGATACCGGAGCAGTGCCAAGGTTGGATTTAAGCGAGAGGGCTACTCCAAAGGCAACAATCACAAGGCCGACTGTAGCAACCAGATATCTTTTAAATAAATTCATAGTTATGGTCAAATATTGAATATAATCACGCAAATATGGCCAAAATTTCATAACTTCGCAAGGTTTTACTTAATAGTATTATGAAGAAGATTATTACTTTAATTTCAGCAACTGTTTTGTTTATGACGGCTTGCAATTCAAACAAGGAGGCGGCTGTTCCCGCCATCGATCTTGGAAATCTTGATACTTTAACCGCTCCCGGCGTCGATTTCTATCAGTATGCCACCGGTGGCTGGCAGGCCAAAAATCCCCTGGGCGCAGAATATGCCCGTTTTGGCTCCTTCGACCAGCTTTCGGAGAACAACGTAGAAAGGCTTAACGACCTGTTTGCATCAATGACCGAGATGAACCCCAAGAAAGGTTCCGTAGATCAGAAGATAGCAGACCTTTATAAGATGGGACTTGATTCGCTCCGTCTCAACCAGGAAGGCGCAGCTCCTGTTCTGCCATATCTCCAGGAGATTTACGGTGTAAATACCAAGGAAGAACTTGCTTTGGCTATCGCCAAACTTCAGAACAGCGGCGAGAATCCGTTCTTTGGAGCTTATGTAGAGGCAGACCTTACAAACAGCGATATTCAGATTCTCTATATCGGTCAGGGCGGCCTTGGTATCGGCAAGAGAGATTACTATGTTGATCCTGCCTATGCAAAAATAAAGGAAGGTTACTGCAACTTCATAGCCAGGATATTCGATATCTGCGGTTATGACGGAAAGGCTGTCGCAAAGGATGTTATCGCAGTTGAGGACCGTATTGCAGAGGTTTCCTGGACCGGCGAGCAGACAAGGGATATAGCAGCACAGTACAACCCTTGCAGCACAGAGGCTTTCCTCTCCACTCACGCAAAGGACTTATGGCCCATCTACTTCGAGGGCAGAGGCATTCCCGCTCAGGAAAAGATGGTTGTATGCCAGCCTTCATTCTTCGAGGGTTTGGACGCTATCTGGAACAATATGCCTTTGAACGTTCTTAAGAACTATGTTGCCGCAACCCTTCTCAGAGGCAGCTGCGGCGCTGTCAGCGACGATTTCACCGAGGCCCAGTTCGACTTCTACAGCCGCCAGCTCAGGGGTGTTCAGCAGCAGAGACCTCGCTGGAAGAGGGCTATGAGCGTTCCCAACGGTATTCTTGGAGAGGCTGTGGGCAAGATGTACGTAGAGAGGTACTTCCCCGCATCTTCAAAGGCCAAGATGGTTAAGCTTGTAGAGAACCTTAAGGTTGCCCTTGGAGAGCACATCGACTCCCTTGACTGGATGAGCGACGAGACCAAGGCCCGCGCACGCGAGAAACTTGCAGCCTTCACAGTAAAGGTGGGCTATCCTGACAAATGGAAGGACTATTCCACATTGGATATAGATCCTGAACTTTCATACTTCGAGAACCTTAAGAGGGCATCCGAGTGGTATGTAGCAGACAATATGTCAAAACTTGGCCAGCCTACTGACAAGACCGAGTGGGGTATGAGCCCTCAGACCGTCAATGCATACTATAACCCTACCACCAACGAGATTTGCTTCCCCGCAGCCATTCTTCAGCCTCCGTTCTTCAATCCTGACGCTGACGACCCCGTTAACTACGGCGCAATCGGTATCGTGATCGGCCACGAGATGAGCCACGGATTTGACGATCAGGGCCGTCTCTTCGACGGAAACGGCAATATGGTCAACTGGTGGACCGATGAGGACAATGAGAAGTTCAAGGCTAAGGCAGAGATTCTTGCAGCCCAGTTCGACAAAGTTGAGGTACTGCCCGGCATCCACGCAAGAGGTCATTACACCCTTGGCGAGAACATTGGCGACCACGGCGGAATAAGCATTGCCTTTACCGCAATGCAGAACGCACTTAAGGGTAAGAAGGTTGAACTTATCGATGGTTTCACCCCCGAGCAGAGATTCTATCTGTCCTACGGTGCAATCTGGGCACAGAACATTACCGACGAGGAAATTGACCGCCTCACCAAGCAGGATGTACATTCTCTTGGAAAGAACAGGGTAAATGTTTCTATCCGCAACTTCCAGAGCTTCTTCGATGCCTTCGGTATCAAGGAGGGCGATCCTATGTTCCTGCCCGAGGAAGAGAGGGTACATATCTGGTAAATGTCGGTTTCCCCCTTCATAGCGGGACACCTTAAGATAAAGGGAAAGATAGCTGTGGTTTCCATAGCTATCTCTTTCCTTGTTATGATTATTGCCGTTGCGGTAACCGGAGGCTTCAAGAAGGAACTCCGCAGCGGCATTTCCCAAGTATTTGGGGACGTGCAGCTCAGCGCCGACGGAAGCGGCTATCTTGGAGGGGACACCCCCGTCAAGGCCGATTCTGCCCTTACCGCGCGGCTGCTTGGACTTGGGGGCGTTAAGAAAGTAACCCCCGTTGTATATAAGCCGGGAATAATAAAAAAAGGAGATAACATCCAGGGCGTTATCTTCAAGGGTACTCCGGAAGGCCCCGACAGTCTTGGGGTAAGGGTTCCCCGGCAGCTATGCTCCAAACTGGCCCTTTCCCAGGGCGACAAAATGACCGTCTATTTTACCGGCGAAAAGGTAAGGGTAAGAGTATTCAGGATTGTGGAGGTTTACCAAGCCACTCTTGGAGGAGAGGACAAACTGATAGTCGAGGCCTCTCTGTCCCAGATGCAGACGGTATGCGGCTGGTCTCCCGACGAAGTATCGGCGCTGGAGGTCGTATTCGACGGCCTTTCCGTAAACTCCGATGCCCTGGAAGAGGCAACGGCCCTTGTGGGAACGGCAGCCTGGGATACAACCCCGGAAGGGGAGAGACCCCCGGCAGCATCGTCCGTTGCAAACAGATTCCCCCAGATTTTCTCCTGGCTGGAACTGCTGGACGTAAATGTGCTCCTGGTTCTGGCGCTTATGACCGCCGTGGCCGGATTCAATATGATATCCGGTCTGCTTATCACACTGTTCAGGAACATCTCTTCCATAGGTATTCTAAAGGCTATCGGAATGAAGAACAGAACCATCGGCGATGCTTTCCTCAGGATGTCTTTCAAGGTGGTACTCAAGGGAATGGCGGCAGGCAATATCCTGGGCGTGGGCTTCTGCCTGCTGCAAAAGCACACCCATTTTATAAAACTGGACCCGGAGAATTATTTCCTGTCCTACGTACCTGTTAACCTGGATATCTGGAATATTCTTTTGACCGATGCAGCCGCTTTCTGCCTCATCGCTCTGATGCTGCTTCTGCCCACATTGTTCATCTCCGGAGTTGATCCGGCAAAGACCATTAAGGTACGATAACCTTGAGGGCCTGGTAGATAGAATCTACCCTGTCTACATATTTGACGGTTTCTCCCTTATGATAAGCTTTGATGTCTTCCCACTTTGTATTGGGAAGGCCCTGTTCTGCCAGCCTTCTGAGTATGCCTTGAAGGCGATTTTCTCCTCCGTTGTAGGCGGCCAGGACAAAACGATAGATATCGTCCCCTTCTGCTTTGCCGTCGAAGGCCTTTTTGATAAGCTTAAGGTATTTTGTAGCAACTATCAGGCTTATTTCAGGGTCGATACTGCAGGCACTGTCGCCATAGGCCTTGGCGGTTGAGGGTATGGTCTGCATAAGGCCGTAGGCCCCTCTGTGGGAGTTGGCTTCTATCCTGAACATAGATTCCTGCCAGGCCATCGCAGTGAGCATACGCCAGTCGCAGCCCAACTGCTTTGAATACTGTTTGAATAGGGCGTCGTAAGGGCTGGCATTGCTATAGGTGAGCCCGCTTCTAAGGCGCGAAAATGGCTCGTATGTAGGGGTGAACCGGCCCATAATAGCCGGATAATCTGTCCTGCTCCTTACTCCGTCAAGACCGAGGCTCATAAGCAGCGGGGGAATATTTCCGTCCTTGGGGATAATCCAAACCGTACTGTCCTCCATTACCGGACAAAAGGCGATTTCTGTTCTGCCTATAAGCGCGGAATCTCCGTAAGGAAGCACGGCTACGTCAAAATATCCGTTCTCCAGCGAGTCCAGGGCCGCTTTCTTATCCTCGCTGAGCACTATGTCCATCTCGCAGTCCAGAAGGTCTCCGGTGAGCTTCAGAATCTCGTGATTGTAGCCCACGCTGTAATTGATTCTGGAGCTTTTGAACTTTGGAAGGGCGATAACGCATTTGGCCTGGGGCAAATCAACCCTCCAGGCCTCGCTTTTGTGCCTGTGGCTTTTAGGCGCAAGAATAATCAGGGGTACAATTATGCACACCAGATAGGGCAAAACCTTCTTTATCAGCGGATGAATTTTCAAAATGATTATTTTCCAATACTGGAAGCCCTTTCGCTAAGCTTCCCGTTTTTGCGGTGCGATGTGTAGAAAGGAATCCATATACCCAGCTTGATTCCGTTTTGCGGGCGTATGTATCCTTGGGCGCTGAAATAATCAGGAGTCTCCTTAGGCCATCCCATTCCTATGTTGGTGAGTTTCACAAAAATGCAGGCCTTTTTCCATTGGATATTAGCGAATGCGTCTATGTAGGGGCAATTGCCAATCTTTTCTATTGTCTGGTTGTGGAATACTCCGGTAGAAGGTCTGAAGGTGGGAGCGTACCACTCCGGTGTCCAGGTGGTGTTGGCTCCAAGCTGCATCTTCATAACATCTCCGTTTATATTAAACTGGAAGTACCATCTTAGATTAAGCGCAACGGGCGGCAACGGAAGCACTTCCTTGTTGGAGCTTACCTGAACCAGGGCCCGGTTGTCAAAATGGAACTTCCATAGTTTGATGTTCTTCTCCACTGCCAGGCTAAGTACGTGCATAGGACTTACGTTCTGACGGGCAATTCCAAGAGTGTCGTAGAATATATTGCCGTCCAGCAGCGCATAGCCGGCGCTGGCCTTGAAATCCCAGTGCGGAATGTCTATGGATCCGGTTATCTTGGTTGTGCTTATCTTCTTGAAGTCATTGTCCCACCTGTCGTGGTTTCCATAGTATTTTTTCTGGAAGAATTCGGGCTCGTCAAGGCTGGTTTCAAAGCCAAGGTCGATGGTTACGGGACTCTTGCGCGCTTTTCTGAAAGGATAGAAGGAGTAGCTGGCGGTAGCCTTTACTCCAAAGTCTCCGGACTCATCGCCAACCGGCACAAAGAAGGCCTGGCCTTCCCAATGGAAGTTGCCCAGCATACCGCTGGAACCTCCGTATATGTAGGTGGAGTTCCAGGTGGTCTCTTTCTTTTTGTGCACGGCGCTAAGCGGCTCCTGCATATAGTAGCGCAGAATCCTGTTGCCCAGTCCTACGTCCAGAGTAGAGACAAAGGACTCGCGGGACCAGGGCTGAAGTTTCGCGAATACCCTGTTTTCCAGTTTTGTTACGTGAAGCGAGTCAAAGGAGGTTCCGGGATTAATGTAGAACTTGTTTCTGTAGTAGTTCTTCTCCCTTTCGCCGGTAATCTCGTCCTCGTAAATCCTGCTATAAGTGGAATACTCGCTGCTATGCCCCAGGAAGGCTGACGTTATGTCTGCCGATGAAAGCGAATCCGTCTGTCTTCCAAATATTTTTGCAAGGAAGGGGAGAGGGAACCTGTACTGCTGGTCTATAAAAATGGTGTTTTTGAGAATCTTGCTGGAAGCATTCTCAAGGTTCACGGGAATTTCCCTTGAACCCACCGTGGTATCCCTTATCCAGAAGCTGTCTTCCATACCGCCGTTCTCGTGCTTCTTAATCCTGTTGTTTATCAAGCCGGCGTGTGCCAGATACTTCTTTCCGGTATAATTCATCCAGGCCGCAAAGGTACGGTTGTCCACCCTTTCATTGTTGAGCATACCATTGGAACCTACGCGGTCGTACATAAGACTCACATTAAGTTCCGGATGTATGTTCTGGCTTGCCAGTATATGAATCTGGGACTCTTCCCGCTCTGTGTTCGAGAAAAGATTGCCCCAGTAGGCAAGCTCCGTGTAAGGAGTCTTGGTGTTGTACATAGGCAGGGTCTCGGGGCTGTAGCTGTGGCCCTCGTAATCCTGGTAGAAGGATACACCTTCGTGGGACTCCCGTTTAAAGTAATTGTATGATTGGTAGGCAGAGCCGATGGTTCCGGGATAGGTGGCTCCCACGTCTTCCCTCAGGAAGCGATAGTCGTTGAACCAGTAGTTGCTTGTGGTATCTATCAGCTTGGGATACAGGTTGGCAAGCAGATTGTCCCTGTTCCAGTAAATAACCCTCTTGTACCACATTGAATCCGGCAGGGCGAAGGTCTCCAGGATTCTGGGGGTATTCTCCCTGATGCTGTCCTTAACGTGCTGCAGACTGTCTTTTATGTTAAAGAGACTGTCCAGCTGGCGCTGCTGACGCTTTAACTTAAGATTGTCGTTGTAGCGCTTGCGGTCTTCCTTGCTAAGGCTGTTGTACCATTGCTCGAACTTGAGTTTTGCAAGGGCGGTGGAATCTGCAAAGTAAATAGAGTCTATCTTTATACGCAGGGAATCATTTCCGGCTGTCTTGAGCGAATCTATAACCTGTCTGTGTGTAAGGGAATCTACCAGAGCCAGATACCATTTATAGCGGAAGGGATCAGTGAACTGAAGCGAATCCGGAATTTTTATGGTGTCCCTTGCAAGAATCTCGGGAATGGAATCCGCTACTGAAAGGACTCCCTCCAGGGAATCTCCTTCTGCCCGCGAACCTCCTTTGCGGAATTTTACGTATATGCGCTCGTTTTTGTATATGACGGTATCGGCAGCATCGCCCTTCTGCCCGTCATACCCTCCCCGGGAAAAATCAGACCCCAGCATTTGTATGCAGGCAAAGAATACCAGCAGTGCGGGGAACCATATTTTTGACAAAAACTTACGCATAACTCTCTGTGGGCCCTGAAAAATACTTCAATATTCTAATTACAAATCTCTGCGACGACGACCAGAGATGTAATCTGGTTCCAGGACAAAGTGGTATAGTATGTCTTTACATCATCGTCATTCACCGACGGCAGGAACATACTTAATCCTGAGTAATTTGTGATGGGGTGCAGGCCGTCTATGCCGCTGTAGTAATTGGCCGTATGCGCTTTGTAAGGAACGCAGGCGTCAAGTGCCTGTTCCAGGCGGGTTTTATCCTCGGAAGATATACCGGCCTTTACAAGGATGTCCTTAAGGTCGTAGAACCAGTGTTCGTTTCCTCCGAAATAAGTCTGCACTCCGCCATATTTGTAGTCGATGGAGTTTATTTGTGTCCGATAGGTCTGGAAGAGTTCCTTGCAGCATTGAGCAAGTTCTCCCAGGGCGGAGGTCTTTACAAGGGAAATCGTTGCGGAATTCTGTGTGCCTGTCCGGGAGGCGTACTTGTTATAGAAATCCTCGCATACGCCCTTTACGGAGTTTTCTTGCAGCAGCCTGCGGGACATATTTACGTAGTCGAACCCACCGGTAAGAATCTCGGCGGGAGAGAACGCTATATAATCCGTTACGCCCCTAAGTGCATAGGCTACCTCAACGCAACCCCCATAGCAGGCATCAATTACCAGGTAATCAAGGTGATAGGGGAAGGCCTTGGCAAAGTCTTCTATTTCCATCTCCAATGATTGGTAAACGTTGTCTGCGTAGTGGTTTTCCTGTCCAATGGTAGAAGGCCTGGGACCATAGAAAAAGTCTGTGTTTCCGTAAACATCCTTGGGCAGCCAGCCTGTAGCGTGTGAAGAGAATACCAATCCGTATCCTTTTGCCGGATAAAGGGCTTTAATGTCGCTCATAATTGAGCGTAGTGTGGTTGCAGAAGCCAGGACAGTACCCGAAACGTAGGTCTTGACGGTATCCATCACAACGTTTTTGCCCTTCTTGTACATCTGAATGAGTACGGGAGAGGTCTGGTTTTTATATGAATTGCCAAGAGGTTTGCTTACTATGAGCACAACGTCCTGGCCTGTTCCTTTTGTGGGAACATAGCCCTGTTTAAGCTCGCTGATGTTGGTCTGAAGCTGTGAGCTTATGCTGTTAAAGCCAGCTGAATACAAAATCATTACCTTGCGGTCTGCTATCTCTTCTGCGGATGGCTCTTTGTCGCAAGATTGAAAGCCTATGGCTATTGCTACTGTAAGTAGCAGGATGTTGATTATTCTTTTCATATAGACTTGCAAATTTATCAAAAATCATTCAAAAAACAATAGTATCACCGGCCCGGTTTTATGGGGCTTCTATGTTGCACCGGGCCAGTTTTGCAGCGTTTTCCGGGTTGAGTACACCGGCGGCTTCCAGCGCCTGTACAGACCAGGCATCGGGAGGATTGTTCTGCCGGAAAAGCACTACTCCGTGGGCCCGGTTCTTTATGTAAGGGTGCATTTTAAGTGAGTCTTCAGGGAGTGTCCACAGCCTGAAAGGAGGTGACGGCCCTGCGGTGATAAGATCGCAGAGGGCATTGTAACGATCGGCATCAAACCTGTAAATGTCCATCAGTTGTTCTGGATAGGAGTATCCGCCAAGTTCGCGGCGGTAGCTTACCATCCTGGCTGCGAAGTAGGGGCCTATGCCGGGGAGGGCATCGAATTGGGCAGAATCGGCCCTGTTAATATCCAGAAGAGGGATGTCTATATATGGCTCCAGCCGCCTGAATACGGAGTCTGCTACCACATAGGACTTGGCAAAATCTGCCTTGCGGGCAAATCTTCCTCCCTTCTGCCTGTAGGCGTCAATGCTTTCTGCCTGCCGCTGGCTGAAGCCAAGGCGTATCAGGTCTTCTATGCTGACTGTGTTGGGGTCGAAGGGAAAACTCTCGCATTTTCTCTGTGCAGTGTTCTTTCTTACGGCACCTGCTACCGCGGAGTGGGTGGAATTGCGCCTTTCTGTCTTTACCGGCCTTGGGGCGGCCTCCTGTTCCGGTTTAAGATAGACATAAACAGTGTCCGGGGAATCCCGCCCGGCGGCAATTCCCGTAACAGCTGCATTGTGGATGAAAAGTGCCGTCTGATAACCTACGGCAAGGAAGACCAGGGCTATAACCCCGGCAGAGAAGGACCTAGACGGGCTCTTCTTCTCTTGATTTTCTGTCATTACGCTTCATTCCCTCTTCTCCTTTTACTATAATAACAATTTCACCTTTGGGCTCGTGCCGGCGGAAGTGCTCTGCCACTTCTTCCAGGGTGCCCCTGCGGTGTTCCTCAAATTTCTTAGAGATTTCTCTTGCTACGCTGCACTGGCGCTGCGGCCCAAAGACGGTTATGAACTGCTCCAGAGTCTTTACAAGCCTGTAAGGGCTTTCGTAGAAAACCATTGTGCGGGTTTCTGTCTTAAGTTGCTCCAGAAGCGTCTGGCGGCCTTTCTTTATGGGCAGGAAGCCCTCGAAGCAGAATCTGTCGCAGGGCAGACCGGACGATACCAGGGCCGGAATGCAGGCGGTGGCTCCCGGAAGTGTCTGCACCTCAATGCCTTCGGAGGCACAAAGTCTTGCCAGGAAGAAGCCCGGGTCTGAAATTCCTGGAGTGCCCGCATCGCTGATAAGGGCGATGTTTTTCCCTGCCAGAAGTTCGTTGAGCACCTGGGCCGATGCCGTGTGCTCGTTGAATTTATGGTGTGAGCGCAGCGGCTTGTGTATGTCGTAGTGTTTTAGAAGCACAGAACTTGTGCGGGTGTCTTCTGCCAGAATAAGGTCTGCTTCTCCCAACACCTTAAGGGCCCTGAGTGTTATGTCTTCAAGGTTGCCTACGGGGGTGGGGACTATGTACAGGATGCCGGCCATTATTTGCGTATTTTGCGGCGTACGGCCATCATAAAGCGGTAAACATCGTCGGAATCCAGGTTCCACTCGGGGAAGTTTACGCTAAGGAAATTCATTGCCTCTGCAAACGTCTCCGTATTGTTAAGGGTGTCGATGGTGCTTTGATACAGGGCTCCGTCTTTATGGAACAGTTTGTTTATGAACACAACCTGATCTCCAAGGCCGATGGCGCTGCGGATAGACTTGACTTCCGGGCCCGGAATGTCCGTCCTCCAGGTTACGTGGCCTGTCATAGCGTCGGCTATGCTCCTTGCGGGAGTGGTTTTCTGGTTTATGGATGCAGGGGCTTCTTTCTCGCGGAGGGGTTTCCCGAACAGGGCTGTCTCCATATCTTCAAGGTCAACCTCGTCTCCGGCCTCGAATATGGTTTTGGGCTCGGCTGCCGGCTCGGGTTCCGGTATGGGTTCGTGCTTGGGCTCCGGTATAGGTTCGGGCTCTGGTATAGGTTCGGGCTCGGGTTCTGCTATTGGTTCCGGGGCAGGTTCGGGGATTGCTTCCGGGGTTGGTCCGGGTTCCGGAATGGGCTCCGGCTCGGGGAGCAGGGTCTCGCTGACGGGCCCGGCACCATCGGCCTCAAAATCCAAATCCTCGGGGGAGAGGGATAGGTCTAATGGTTCCTCGTCCAGGGGCCTGGGTGCAGGCTTTTCAATTAAAACGGGCTTCTCTGCGGGAGCGCAAGCCTTAAGAGACTGAATTTCAGCAGTCAGATTGTCCAGCTGGTTTTTAAGCTCCAGGGCCTTTGCTTCAAGTTCGCTTAATTTCTCAAAAAAGTTAGCATCCATAAGTTTTATTCATTATATTTGCTAAGCAATCACCAAGCAAATCTTTACAAAAGTACGAATATGTTTTCAGAAAACACAAAAAAATCAGGATGTAT
>JBGVAW010000077.1:0-17953 GCA_045224955.1 Candidatus Cryptobacteroides sp. | reverse complement strand
ATTCTGATATTCAGCCCTTCGGACGACTGCGGCTGTATGGGCGAGGCGGTAGAACTAAGCAGTTTTGCCACCTTTATCAAAAACCTTGTGCTTTGCGGCCTTGTTGCCGGAGCCTGCCTTCCTTTTTCTGCTCTTAAACCTGCCAGTGCAGGGCAGCGAACCGCCTTTTATTGCCTTGGGGGCATAGGACTTTTGCTGGGCATTTATTCGATGATTTTCCTCCCGCTATGGGACTTTACTTCCTTCGCCCCCGGAAACAGGCTCGTGAGCCTTCAGGACCCCGGCAATATGATATCGGAGCCGGTCTTCATTTATTCCAAGGATGGGGAAGAGCAGTCTTTTTCATTGGATAATTTGCCGGATTCCACCTGGACTTTCGAAAGGCAGGAAACCATTGAGTATCTGGATTTTTCCACCCCCGAAAACTATATTCCCATAAGGCTTGAGGATGGCGATTCCGCCGATTCCCTCCTTCTTAAAGGCAAGGTGCTTGTAATGTCCCTCTACAAGCCCAGGGCACTGTCGGCCCTGGATTGGGAATTTATATGCAAATTCTTTAACGAGTCCCTGCCGGAGGATGTAAATCCCCTGATCCTCCATTCCTATATCCCAAGGGAGGATATACCCGTGGCCGATACTTACATTTATTCCTCCGACGGCAGTGCCCTTAGATCGCTCGTGCGTTCCAACGGAGGCCTGGTTTACGTAAACGACGGTTTGATAGTGGATAAATGGGCCTGGGCTATGAAACCATCGGCCAAAAAAATACAGGAAATCACCGCCGCCCATCCCGGTATCGTGGCTGCCAAAAATTCCATCCCCGGCCGCATCGTACTTATCATCTATATACTTTTACCCCTCCTTATCTCTTTTTACATCGATAAGAAGGGGCAAAAAGTTATTCAACAGGAAAAATCCCTGTCTTAGAGAGTTCTCTTGATTTCTACAATCTGGAAGGCTTCTATTACGTCGCCTTCTTTGATGTCGTTGTAGTTCTCTATTCCGATACCGCACTCCATTCCGGCAGGAACCTCCTTGGCGTCGTCTTTGCCGCGGCGCAGCGATGAAATTTCTCCGGTATAGATTACGATACCGTCGCGGATGAGGCGAACCTTGGTGTTCTTGGTCATCTTGCCCTCTTTGATAAGAGAACCGGCGATTGTGCCCACCTTAGGTATCTTGAACGGCTGCTTAACGAGTGCAGTAGAGGTAACCTCTTCCTTCTTCTCAGGCTCAAGCATACCCTCGATACCGTCCTTCACTTCCTCTATCGCGTCGTAAATCACAGAGTAGAGACGGATTTCGATTCCTTCCTTCTCCGCCATATTGCGGGCGTCTGATGAAGGACGGACCTGGAAGCCGATGATGATGGCATCGGATGCGGTTGCAAGCATAATATCGGACTCGGAAATGGCACCCACAGCCTTGTGGATTACATTTACGTGTACCTCCTCTGTAGAGAGCTTGATGAGGGAGTCGGAAAGGGCCTCGACAGAACCGTCCACGTCACCCTTCACAATAACATTGAGTTCCTTGAAGTTGCCTATGGCGATACGGCGTCCGATTTCTTCCAGAGTCATATGCTTCTGGGTCTTGATGCCCTGGATACGTATCAGCTGCTCTCTCTTGTTGGCAATCGACTTAGCCTCTTTCTCGTCGGTCATAACGTTGAACTTCTCGCCTGCGCTGGGAGCTCCGTTAAGACCAAGAACAGATACAGGGGTGGAAGGACCTGCCTCGGTGATGTTCTGGCCGCGTTCGTTGAGCATAGCCTTTACACGTCCGTAGAAGCATCCGCTTATAAGCATATCGCCCTTGTGAAGAGTTCCGTTCTGTACCAGCACTGTAGCCAGGAAGCCACGGCCCTTGTCCAGAGAAGACTCTATCACGGCACCGTTTGCAAGTTTGGAAGGATTAGCCTTAAGCTCCATCATATCGGTCTCCAGAAGCACCTTCTCCAGCAGTTTGTCAACATTGATGCCCTGCTTTGCAGAAATCTCCTGGCACTGATACTTACCTCCCCAGGCCTCTGTGAGGATGTTCATCTGGGAAAGCTGCTGATAAATCTTCTCCGGCTGTGCTCCCGGCTTGTCTATCTTGTTGATGGCGAATACCATAGGAACGCCTGCAGCCTGTGCGTGGTTGATGGCCTCAACCGTCTGGGGCATCACTGCGTCGTCGGCTGCGATGATGATGATCGCAAGGTCTGTGAGCTGTGCACCACGGGCACGCATAGCGGTGAAGGCCTCGTGACCAGGGGTATCCAGGAAGGTAATCCTGCGGCCTCCGGGCAGCTTCACGTTGTATGCACCGATGTGCTGGGTGATACCGCCGGCCTCACCGGCGATAACGTTGGTCTTGCGGATATAATCCAGCAAAGAAGTTTTACCGTGGTCTACGTGACCCATAACGGTGATGATAGGAGGTCTGGTCTCCAGCTTGCTGTCGTCCTGAACTACCTCTTCCTGCTCGATTTACTGGGTGAGCTCTGCGGTTAAGAATTCTACCTTGTAACCGAACTCCTCTGCTACCAGCACAAGGGCCTCTGCGTCAAGCCTCTGGTTGATGGATACCATAAGACCAAGGTTGAAGCAGGCGGTTATAACCTGATTTACAGGGGTGTTGTTCATAAGGGTGGCCAAATCGTTAACTGTAACGAACTCGGTTACCTTAAGAACGGTCTTCTCTGCCTGAGCTGCCTCGAACTCTTCCTGCATCTTCTGGCTGGCCGCCTCTCTCTTTTCCTTGCGGTACTTGGCGCCGAAGTTGCTCTTCTTGTTCTCGTTCATCCTTGCGTAGGTCTCCTTGACCTGCTTCTGGATTTCCTTCTGCATCTCCTCTGTCTGGGCCTCTGTCATAGCGGGCTTGAAGCGCTCGCGGCCTCTCTTTCTGCCGCCCTGCTCCTTGTTGTTATTATTCTTGACCTGCTGGTTCTGGCCGCCGTTGCCCTTGTCGTGGGTTTTGCGACGGTCGTCGCTTTCCTCTTTGGTAACATCCACCTTCTGGGTGCCACCCTTGATTCTTTCGCGTTTCTTAGGCTTCTTGGTGTTGAACTGGGAAAGATCTACCTTGCCCACAATCTTAAGGCCACCTTCGCCCTGTGAAGTTTCCTTCTGGGGCTCTCCTGATTCCGTAGCGGCGGAATGCTTGGTTTCAGGAGCGAGCTCTGCGGGTTTATCTTCTGCGGGTTTATCTTCTGCAGGTTTCTCTTCCTCTGCCGGTTCAGGCTTTGCAGGTTTAACCTCTTTTGCGGGCTTAACCTCCTCTACAGGCTTGGTTTCAACCACGGGTTTAACCTCTTCTGCCGGCTTAACCTCGGCAGGTTTTTCCTTTTCTTCCGGTTTAACTTCCTCCTTGGGCTTAATCTCAGCGGGTTTAACCTCCTCTACGGGCTTAACTTCCTCTGCGGGCTGCTCTGCGGGAGCAGGTGCGCCACCGGACAAACCTGTATTCTTTATGATGATAGAGTTGTCATCGTCAAAGTCATCATCGCTCTCGTCATCCCTGCGGGTGTTGCGCTCTATGATTTCCTTCATTTTGATGTCAACCTTCTCTGCGTCCAGTTTCGCGCGCATATCCTCTCCGAACTTCTTCTCAAGAGCGGGAAGATACTCGTCAGAAACCTTGGCATTGGGATTCAGGTCCAGTCCGGCTCCCTTCTCGTTAAGGAAGTCGACCAGGGTCTGGAGCCCGATGTTGAATTGTTTTGTAAGTTTGTTAAGTCTGATTTCCGCCATATTAGAACTGCTTTTAGTTTTTATTCAAATTCTGAACGAAGTATCTTGAATACCTCTTCTACCGTCTCGTCCTCGAGGTCTGCGCGCTTGGCGACATCCTCCGGGGCAAGAGCTAGAACGCTCTTTGCGGTATCGAGACCGATACTCTGAAGCTTCTCTATAATCCAGCCGTCAATCTCGTTGCTGAAGTCTGCAAGCAATACGTCTTCCTCGTCTTCGGCAGCGTTGTCCGCAGGACCTTCTCTCCAAACTTCAATCTCGCGGTCTACGAGCATACTTGCAAGCTTGATGTTGCAACCGCCCTTTCCGATACCCTTCTTAACTTCTTCGGGGCTCATATAAACCTTGATCTTGTCGTCCTCTGAGGTTCCCATATCGATGTTGGTAACCTTTGCGGGGCTGAGCGCTCTCTGGATGAGCAGGGGAACGTTTGAAGTCCACTGAAGAACGTCGATATTCTCATTTCTGAGCTCTTTTACTATACCGATTATTCTGGAACCCTTTACACCGATGCAGGCGCCGATAGGGTCGATCCTCTCGTCGTAGGACTCGACAGCCACCTTGGCTCTCTCGCCGGGTATGCGGACAACTTTCTTAATGGTGATGAGGCCGTCGTAAATCTCGGGTACCTCAGCCTCGAAGAGGCGGATAAGGAAGTCGTTGGAAGTTCTGGAAAGCACGATGTAGGGAGTAGTGTTGTTCTTCATCTCCACGCTCTTGATGATAGCCTTCACGGTGTCGTTCTTCTTGAAACGCTCGCCGGGAATCTGCTCTGCGCGGGGGAGACGGAGCTCGTTTCCTTCCTCGTCAAGGATAAGCACTTCCTTTGCCCAGGTCTGATAGATTTCACCGGTGAAGATTTCGCCGATTTTCTCGCTGTACCTGTTGAAGAGGTTGGCCTTCTCTATATCCATAATCCTGCCCTGAAGATTCTGGCGGATGTTGAGGATACCTCTGCGGCCAAAGTCCTTGAGCTCTACCTTGCGGGTAAAGGTCTCGCCAAGCTCGTAATCATCCTCGCCCATGGCCTTGAGCTCGTCAAGAGAAATCTCGGTTGCCGGATCTTCTACGGTCTCTACAACGTCCAGGTTCTGGTAAATCTCGCAGTCACCTTTATCTACGTTGATGATGACGTCAAAATTGTCGGCGGAGCCGAAGGTCTTTACAATCTGGGTGATGAATACGTCTTTAAGCACGCCCATCATAATAGGACGGTCAATGTGTTTCTCATCCTTGAAAATCGCGAACGCGGTTTTGAGATCGAGTTTTTCTTCTGCCATTTTATTTTGAATTTTGATTATTATTCGAATACGATGTTATAGGCAACCGTGTTTACCTGGGCCATAGGCACTTTCTCTTCCTGGCCGCCGTGAACAAGGGTTACGGAGTCTTCGTCGGCATCGGCCAGAACGGCTACGAACTTCTTGCCGCCCTTGAGTCTTGCCACAACCTCCTGACCAATGGCCTTACGGTACTGCTTAAGAACCTTGAAAGGCCTGTCCAGACCTGCGGAACTTACGGTGAGGGAATAATCCTCTACGTCCTGGTCCCAGATAAGGTGGAAAGCCTTGTCTATCGCTATGCAGTCTTCCATCTGAACCGTACCGTCCTCTGACTCTATAATCAGTTCTACGTCATTTTCTTTAGAAACGGTAACGTCCACGATGAAGCAATTGCGCTGTGCAACGGCCTCTGAAATTTTTTCAATAATCTGGTTGCCTGTCATAATGTGGTGTCTTATAAATGCAAAATAGGAGGCCGGCCTGGCTCCTATCTCTATCACGGATGCAAAGATACGCATACATTTGGGAAAATCCAAATAAAGCCTTAAATTTGTACGCTGTAAACAATATTGATAATGGAAATTAAAGCGGAGAATCTCGCCAAATTGCTCAGGGGAACCGTCGATGGAGACCCTAAGGTAGTAGTAGAAGGTTTTGCCAAGATAGAACACGGCAAGCCCGGCAAACTTTGTTTTTATGCCAACCCCAAGTATGAGCATTACGTTTATACCTGCAAGGCATCGGTAATTCTTGTAAACAAGGACTTCGAACCAAAGGAGCCGGTAAGCGCCACAATGATCAGGGTGGACAATGCCTATGCCGCTGTTGCAGAGCTGCTTAAATGGGCCTCTGCCCAGAAGAAACGCAACCGCAGGTTCCGCAGTCTGCGCGCTGTAAGGTTCTTCTCTACCAAGTTCGGCAAGAAGGTTTATCTTGGAGCAGGCTCTTATGTAGGCCGCCGCGCAAAGATAGGCGACAACACCAAGATATACGAGAACGTATATATCGGCGAGGATACCGTAGTAGGCAAGAACTGCATCTTCTATCCCGGAGCGGTTGTTTATCCCGGAATGATAATAGGGGACAACGTCATCGTTCACGCCAATGCAGTCATCGGGTCCGATGGTTTCGGAAACGTACCTCAGCCCGATGGTACCTGGGAGAAGATAGAGCACCTTGGCAACGTAATCATAGGCAATAACGTAGAGATAGGCGCCGGTACCACCATAGACCGCGCAGAGATGGAATCTACCATCATCGGCAACGGAGTCAAGATTGACAACCTCTGCCAGATTGCTCACAACGTGATAGTAGGGGACAACACCGTTATGGCTGCGCTCTGCGGCATAGCAGGCTCCACCAAAATTGGTAAAAACTGCATCCTGGCAGGTCAGGTGGGCGTTGCCGGACATCTGGAGATTGCAGACCATACCACTATCGGAGCACAGGGCGGCGTGATAGGCAACATCAAGGAATCCGGTCAGACTTTGCTTGGCTCTCCTGTAATTCCTGTAAGAAATTATATGAAGAGCTACGCTCTCTTTAAGAAAGCAGGTCAGTAGCAGGTATTTTGCATATACAATTTTTTGTGTAACTTTGCCGTCCAATAATTATTGAAATGGTTCAGAAGACGGTTAAGAAATCGTACACATTTACGGGAAAAGGCCTTCACACGGGCGCTGTTTCCCGTATTGTCGTATCTCCCGCACCGGAAAACACCGGTATTAATTTCAAGCGCGAAAGCGATGGCGCCATTATTCCGGCGCTGGCAACCAATGTTTCCTCAACGGCAAGAAGTACAAAACTTACTGTGGGCGATTTTTCTGTGCAGACCGTAGAGCACGTGCTTTCCGCCCTTTACGGACTGGGTGTAGATAACGCCCTTATTACCGTGGACGGCCCGGAAATGCCCATTCTGGACGGCAGCGCAAGGCCTTACGTAGAAGCTATATGCGCCGATGGTCTCCAGGATCAGGCTGCCGGGAGAAAGTACATAGACCTCAAGGAAGAAATCTATGTTTCTGACGAGAAGAGCGGTTCCTGGATAAGAATCACCCCCGCTGACAAGCCGTCATTCGACCTTACCATCGACTTTGGTTCAAAAGTGCTTGGCATCCAGAAGGCCTCATACGACGAGTCCGTAGATTATGCCTCCCAGATTGCTGTATGCCGCACTTTTGTATTTTTCCACGAGATAGAATACCTCTTCGCCAACAATCTTATCAAAGGTGGTGACGTAGATAATGCCATTGTCGTGGTAGAGCACCCCGTTACTCCCGAGCAGGTAGATAATATTGCTGCAAAGATGGGAAGAGAGAGTATGCACGTCAACTCCGACGGTTATCTCAGCAATCTTTCCCTTCATTTCCCCAACGAGTGCGGCCGACATAAACTTCTGGACCTCATAGGAGATATGAGTCTGGCGGGCGGCAGGGTTAATGCCCATATTACCGGATACAAGCCCGGACACGGCATAAATACCCGTGCAGCGGCATATATTTTGCAGCAAATCGGCTACTAAACTTATTTTTATGAGCAACATTCATCCTTTGGCTTGTGTAAGCCCTAAAGCGGTTTTAGGAGAGGGCGTTACCGTTGGCCCTTATGCTTTTATAGACGATGATGTCACAATCGGTGACGGTACAATCATTCATCCCCACGCTACCATATTCAAGTACACTACAATCGGTAAGAAATGCGAGGTTTTCCCCGGTGCAGTAGTCGGTGCCATCCCTCAGGATCTTAAATTCGACGGCGAGGTTACCTACGTTCAGATTGGCGACAGGGTTACAATCCGCGAGTGCGCAACCATCAACCGTGGTACCAAGGCCTCCGGAAAGGGCGTTACCAAGGTAGGAGACGACACTCTGCTTATGTCCTACACCCACGTAGCACACGACTGTACGGTTGGAAAGCACTGCATCCTTGTAAGCTATGTAGGAATAGCCGGAGAAACCGATGTTGATGATTGGGCAATCCTCGGCGGCAGCGCAGTTGCTCATCAGTTCAGCAGAATCGGCTGTCACGCAATGGTAGGCGGATGCTCCCGTATCACCAAAGACGTTCCTCCTTATGTTCTTTGCGGACGCGAGCCTCTTTCATACGTTGGCGTAAACATCGTAGGTCTCAGGCGCCGCGGCTTCACCCCAGAGGTTATCCGCAACATCAAGGATATCTACGATACAATCTATTTCCAGGGCTACAATACCAGCGATGCCTGCACCAAGGTTGAGGCCGGTTTCCCTCCGAGCGAGGAAAGAGACACTATCCTGAACTTCATCCGCGCCAGCAAGAGAGGTATCATCCGTGGCAGCGAGACCACAGGTCAGGACCGCACAGTAGATTAAAATGCTGCTTTCAACCGCATTTTTCCCTCCTGTATCCTGGTTCGCCGCAGCAGCTTCCTCACAAGACGGGGTTTACCTCGAGGCCTGTGAGAACTTCTGCAAGCAAAGTTACCGTAACAGGTGTCACATAGCCGCAGCAGGCGGAATAGAAGCAATATCGGTCCCCATCGTTCACGAAGGGGACCTTTTCCATACCCGGATTACAGAGGTCTCGATTGATTATCAGGACCCTTGGGTAAAAAAGGCCCAAAGGGCCATAGAATCGGCCTACAGTACTTCCCCCTTCTTCGAGTATTACAAGGACGATATTTTCTCAATCCTGGATTCGGGACTGCCGAAGTTATGGGATTTGAACCTGGCCCTTATCCGTCATTTCATCAAAAAGACCAACCTTGGCATCGAGCCCGTGCCTACGGAAGAGTTTACGAAACCATCGGCCCAAACGGAAATATCAGCCCCTGGACCCTATGGTCTTGACTACAGGGCTGCAATCCATCCAAAAAGGCCCAATTCCGTTCTGGAGGACCTGAATCTGGAAAAGCCATACTTCCAGGTTTTTGCCCAAAAGTATGGCTTCTTAAAAGATTTATCCATTATGGACCTTCTTTTCTGCGAAGGTCCCGAATCGTTGCTTTGGCTTAGAACCTCCATCCAAAGGTCATAACTACATCCCAAAGTCTGTGCTTGTAGGAAATCTCAGGTGAGTTGATTCCGCTGATGTAGTTGGAATAAGGAGTGATGTACTGCTCCGGCATCAAAGTTCTCCTTACTGCAAAATCACAGTAGAAAGAGCCTGTGGACTTGAAGCCTGCGCCAAGGGAAATTGCGTGACGGGCTGCATCGACTGCCTTCCTTGTACCATTGTCAAAGGTGTACTCCGGCGATGTGGTAAGGTTGTAACCTGCCCTTACTGCTATCTGAGGGTTGAGGTTAAGCTCGCCTCCGATCCTGAAGCTGTGAACCGGGCCGGTGAAGTCCTTGATGTCGCTGTTTATCACGTCGAAGGCCGAGTTGTCGTAGTTGTCAACCTCCCTGAACTCCATCTGGCTGAAGTCTGTGTACTCGTAGTCTGCGCTGATGGTTCCTACGGGAAGGATGAAGGCTGCACCTACGTTGAACCTCATAGGAGTCTTTAAGTTGTACTCAAAATCTCCTTCGGGGGAGTACTCGCTTGCAGAGTGGGTGTAATCTGTAAAGGTTACGTCACCGTAGTTCTGCCAGGTCTCCTTGATGTTGATTATGGTAGGGGTCTGGATTGCGCCACCGATGGAGAATACGTCGGTCTTGTAGATGAATCCCAGCTTAGCGTAAACTCCTGCGCCCTCTGCCTTGTACCAGTCGCCCAGCTTCATATTGTCAAAGCAGGTGGCTCCGTTGTCAAAGTCGATGAGGAAATCCTCCGGATTCTGGGCCAACTCCCTGTAATATGTGTCCTGATTGTACTCCAGGGCTACCATTCCAAGGTTTCCTCCTACAAAGAAGGAGTCGTTGAAGTTGAAGCCAAGGTTAATTACCATATCGTACTTGTAACCTGAAGTAACCCTGCCCCATCTCTGGTCCAGAAGCCCTGCCGTTCCGATGGAACCGTCCGGGAAGATAGTCTCAGTTGCTCCTATCCAGTTGTTGTTCTGGCCGTAGGTGGTAACCATTCCGCTGCGGGCTGCAACTACGTCCTGCCATCCGAAGCCGTTGTAGTAGGCATTGTTGTTGGTGAGTTCGTTGTAGGAAAAACCGCGGTCGGTAAAATACTGCGACATCTCGCCAAGAATGGATGTTTCTGCGTTTATGCCTCTTCCTGTTATCTGGGAGTTATAGTTTGCAGTCGTATTTGCCACGAACCCAAAGGATATGCCCTTGATTGACGATGACGCATCGGTGGGGTTCCAGTTTACTACTACTCCGAAGTTGGGCAGCTTTACCCTTGTTCTGGTAGAATTTATGTTGAAAGCCTGGTTGTTCCCCTGGAGCCCGGGTGCCGGATCATAAATTGCATCTACCGACGACAAACTGATGGACGGGCTGATGGTTACCTGGGAGTAGTGGTTGATTGCCGATCCTGCCGGGTTGATGCCTATCGAACCAAGGTCTCCGCCAAGGGCTGTAAAGGCGTTTCCCATCGCTGTGGAGCGGGCTGTGCCCTGATAATCGTTAACGCTGAAGTTAAGGGCGTCCTGAATTGTCTGTGCATTTGAAATCGTGGCCCCTGCCAGCATTATAGCTATTGCAAAGTATATCTTTCTCATAATTGACTTTCTGTTAATTGAAACTTCCTTCTGTCACTCTCTGTCTTAGTCTGCTATCTCCTGCCTCTTCCTGATGAGCTGCCGCCCGATGAACTGCGGGAACTGCTGCTTGAGGAACTTCTGGAGCTGCTGGAAGAGCTTCTGTTGTATGAGCCGCTCGAGGAGCTTCGAGAACTGCTGCTCGAAGAACTCCTGTTTACTGAGCTGCTGCTTGAAGAGGAAGAGCTCCTTTCGTAAGAACTGCTGCTTGAGGAACTGCTTCCCGATGATCTGCGATAATTTGAACTGCTGCCGGAAGAAGACCTGCTGCCGGAACTTGAAGAACTCCTGGTGCTGGAAGAAGAACTGCCGGTACCGGTAGAGGTGCTGCTTCTGCCGGAGGAGTTCCTGTTATAGGTGCTTCCGGCGCTCCTGTTGCCTGAGCTGTTGCCGGAATCCCTGTTAATGGAACTGCCGGAGGTTCTGCTGCCGGAATTTCTGTTAACCGAACTGCTGCTGCCGGAATTCCTCTCGTAGGAACTGTTGCTTCCGGAGTTCCTGTTAACGGAGCTGCTGCTGCCCGAATTCCTTACGGTAGAGCTGTTGCCCGAAACTCTTGAAGAAGAGGACGAACTTGAAGAAGAGCGGTTAACGCTGCTTACAGAAGTTCTGGTGGCATTGCTTCTGCCATAACTGCCTCCGACTCTGGTAGCGGTTGAACCGGAATTCCTGCTGCTGGAAGACCTTGATATTCCGGAAGAATTACCCCTTGTGCTGCCGGAATTGCCTCTTGAGGAAGAAATTCTGCTGCCTGAGCCATTTCTGGTGGTGCTGTTTCTGCTGCCCCAGTAATAACCTCCGTGACGTCCGTTCCAGCCTATGTTTCCGTAGTGATGGTGTGAGTGATATCCGTAATAGGAACCGTAGTGCCATCTGTTTCTCCAGTACCAGTTGTCATAGTGCCAGTAGCTATAGTAGCTGTATCTCCAGGGACTGTAGTACCAGTCGCGATAGAAACTGCGGTATCTCCAGGAATCCCAATAATACCAGTCGTCGTACCAGGAATAATACCAGGGATCGTAGGTGTAATAGTACCAGGAAGGACTGTAATACCAGGAGGGCCTATAGTACCAGGAAGGTCTGTAGTACCAGCCGCCGCCATAATAATAAGAAGGAGTGTAGGAAATGCTCCAGGAAGGAGCGTAGCCTAACCAGATATCCACCGAACCTGAATTGTTTACAGAGACGTTGTCTGCTACGATTATCTCTGCATTCTGGAGGGTTATCTCTTCATCTTCCGTTCTTATGTAAACCTGAGCGTTGCGGGTATCTGAAGCCAGAGCTGAAATTTCATCTGAATCTACTGCCACAACCACGGCGGTTTTAGCGGGACGGTAATAAATGCCGTCTTGGAACTGCCCCGTGGATGCGAACTGAGATGACGTACCACAAGAGGAGACGGCAATCACTAAAGCAAGTAAAAGCGTGATTCTTGTTTTCATATCCATATCTCCTTTTTATTAATAAAAATTGTATCTTTGTGCCCGTATAAGGGCTTTGCTATGCAAAGATATTGCAAAATTTATACCTTTCATATATAGGTGAATAATAATACACGAAATATCTAGAATATTACACGAAAATGGCAGATCAGTTGACAAAACGCGCAGAAAACTACTCTCAGTGGTATAACGACCTTGTTCTTAAGGCAGATCTTGCAGAACAGTCGGCAGTCAGAGGATGTATGGTAATCAAGCCTTACGGCTATGCCATATGGGAAAAAATGCAGAGGATTCTGGACGATAAATTCAAGGCTACGGGCGCAAAGAACGCCTATTTCCCTCTCTTCATCCCTAAGTCGTTCTTCAGCCGCGAGGCAGAGCACGTGGCAGGATTCGCCAAGGAGTGCGCAGTTGTAACTCACCACAGGCTTATGAACAGCCCGGATGGCAACGGTGTAGTTGTAGATCCGTCTGCAAAGCTGGAAGAAGAGCTCATCGTAAGACCTACATCAGAAACCATCATCTGGAATACATATAAAAATTGGATTACATCCTGGAGAGATTTGCCCATTATGTGCAACCAGTGGTGCAACGTGGTAAGATGGGAGATGCGTACCCGTCTGTTCCTGAGGACTGCGGAGTTCCTGTGGCAGGAAGGCCATACAGCCCACGCTACCGCTCAGGAGGCAGAGGAAGAGGCACAGCGTATGGTACACGTATATGCAGACTTCGCCCGCAACTATATGGCCCTTCCTGTAATAGTAGGCCACAAGAGCCCTAACGAGAGGTTCGCAGGCGCTCTTGACACTCTTACCATAGAGGCTATGATGCAGGACGGCAAGGCTCTGCAGGCAGGAACATCCCACTTCCTGGGCCAGAACTTCGCCAAGTCGTTTGACGTTACCTATACCGATACCGAGGGTAAGCAGCAGTATGTCTGGGCTACATCCTGGGGTGTATCAACCCGTCTTATGGGTGCGCTCATTATGGCTCACAGCGACGACAACGGCCTTGTGCTGCCCCCGGCCCTGGCTCCTATCCAGATCGTTATGGTTCCTATCTACCGCAAGCCGGAGGAACTTGATGCCATCCTGGCCAAGATGACAGAGATAAAGAAGAAACTGGAGGCTCTCGGCCATTCAGTAGAGATAGACAGCAGAGACAATCTCCGTCCCGGATTCAAGTTCGCAGAGTGGGAGCTCAAGGGTGTTCCTGTCCGCCTTGCAATGGGCCCGCGCGATATGGAGTCCGGTACCGTGGAAGTTCACCGCCGCGATACTCTGGAGAAAGAGACTATGCAGCTTGAAGGCATAGAGAACCATATCCACACCCTTTTGGACGATATCCAGAAGAATATTTACGACAAGGCAATGGCCTTCCGCGAGGCAAACGTACAGAAGTGCGACTCCTGGGAGGAATTCAAGGAAACCATCGGTACCGGTAAATTCCTTCTCTGCCATTGGGACGGTACGGCCGAGACCGAACAAAAGATTAAGGACGAGACCAAGGCAACCATCAGGTGTATTCCGGTCGATAGTTTTGTTTGCGAGGAGGAAGGTGTCGATATTTACTCTGGCAAGCCTTCCAAGTGCAGGGTAGTATTTGGCATAGCTTATTAATGCGAATATGAAAAAGTTTTTATTGTCGATGCTTTCTTTGTCCTTGGCCTATGTGGCCGGGGCGCAGAACAACATCCAGGACTTGGCCAATCAGGCTGCGGCTACCGTTGCGCAGGCTCCGGAAAACGTAGCCACCGCACCTAAGCCCAGCTACTGGACCCAGAATGTAAAACTTCAGGCAAGTTTTGCCCAGACATCCTATACCAACTGGGCAAAGGGTGGTCTGGACAACATAGCCCTCACAGGTTATGCAGACCTTAACGCCAATTACGAAAAGTCCAATATCTCCTGGAAAAACCGTCTCCAGCTGGACTACGGCCTGCTCTATTCAGACGACAAGCCCATCATCCAGAAAAACAGGGATAAGATCCTGTTGGAGAGTACCTTTGGATTCAAGGCGGCAAAGAGGCTTAGTTATTCCGCTACTTTCACCTTCCTGAACCAGTTCTCAAAGGGTTACAACTATGGTTCTCCCTCCGCTCCGGCAGATGCTCCGGATGGCTGGGAACCATCGTCAAAGGACTGGAAGGCCGCAAGAAAACTTAAATCGGACCTGTTCTCTCCTGCCAACATCACCCTTGGTCTTGGTCTTGAATGGACTCCCAACGACCTTCTTACCGTCAACTTTTCTCCTTTCACCGGAGGCTTTACGGTTGTGGGCAATTCCAAGCTCCGCGCTGCCTACGGTATGGAGCGTCACTCAGGTATGGAGGAGGCAGAGGCCATAAAGGATTCAAAGGGCCTTCTGACAAACGGATACATCTACAGGGCTGCCAGATTCGAGTTCGGTGCCCAGATTAAACTTACCGGAAAGGTAAAGGTGAATGAGAACTTCGATGGTACAACCCAGCTCATTATGTTCTCTGACTACCTTCATAATTTTGGCAATACCAGGCTTAACTGGGATACCCGCCTGAATTGGAAGCTGGCCAAGTACTTTACCCTTAACCTGACAACCAGCCTCGTTTATGACGACACTATGCTCATCAGCACTGACAAGCATCCTGAGGGACATCAGGCCGTGCAGTTCTACGAGGCTCTCCAGTTTGGATTTACCTATACCTTTACTTCCAAGAAGTAAATGAACTCTGCCATCGTCACAGGTGTATCAGCTCTGGCTCCAAAGGGCCGGAAGTTGATTTTGGCCGTGAGCGGTGGCATTGATTCAATGACTCTTGCTACGGCTGCCTATATGGGGGGAATACCCTTCGAGGTGGCCCATTGCAATTTTCATCTGCGCGGGGAGGACTCCAATCTGGACGAGTCCCTTGTGCGTTCCTGGTGCAGCGAAAGAAATATCGTCTGCCACGTAAAGTCCTTTGATACCCAGGCTTTTGCTTCTTCACAGGGCGTCAGCATAGAGATGGCGGCAAGAGAACTTAGATATGCCTGGTTCGCTACGCTTGGGGACTGTGTGATGGTGGCCCACAATGCCAACGATAATGCCGAGACCCTGCTTCTTAATCTGACGCGCGGCACAGGCATCCGCGGGCTGTGCGGTATGGCCCCATCGACAAAAATGAAACTATCGGCCAAAATAGATGGGCTGATGGTGCTGAGGCCGTTCCTTGGAATCAGCAGGCGGGAGATCGAAGAGTTCGCCCTTGAAAATAAAATTCCTTACAGGGAGGATGTTACCAATGCCGATGTTGCCTATAAACGCAACCGGATCCGCCATCAGGTTATTCCTGCCCTGGAGGCCCTGAACCCCTCGTTCCTTAAGACGGTTTCGGACGAAACCGCCCGTTTCAGGGATGTGTCTTCCATTGCCGATGAGTACTTTAATAGTGCTCTGGGTGGTTGCCTCCCCGGGCCTGAAGGCGCCAGGGTTAAATTGTCGCTTCTGGCTTCGCTTGGCCATCGCGATTATGTTTTGTTCCGTCTGATGGAGCCTTATGGGTATAATTCTGCCGATGTGGCGGCGGTTTCCGATTTGATGACTTCCGGAAGGCAGGCGCCCGGCAAAGTTTTCCGCTGTGGGGCGTTTGTGGCTTATTTTACGTCCGATGAGTTTGTGATAGAGCCTTTTGCTTCTTCTTTTGAGCCTGTCACGGTGACAGGGGAAGGGGAGTGGCGCTGCGGGGATTCTAACGTGCTTGTAATAGTAGAGGATGTCCCTTCTGATTTGAAATCTCCCGGCTGCATTTATGCCGATGCTGCCTTGCTGCCTTTCCCGTTTGTTCTGCGTCCGTGGCGTGAGGGGGATTGGATGAAGCCTTTGGGTATGAGGGGAAAGAAGCGTAAACTAAGCGATATCTTTGTTTCTCTCAAAGTTCCTTCTGCGAAGAAGGGCGCTGTAATATTGCTTTCTTATCCAGGTGTGGATGGACGCGTGGGCGCTATCGTGGGCTGGGATAAGATTGACGACGGCCTGTCTGTCAGACCCGGAGTTACAGGGAAGGTTGTTAAAATTTCTATAGATGGCGGCGGTTCAGAAGACTAATGCGGCAAGGTTGCTGGATGCTGCCGGCATTTCTTATTCTCTTGTTCCTTACGAGGTGGACGAGTCTGACCTGGCAGCATCGCACGTGGCCGCCCACCTTGGGGAGAATATAGAGCAGGTGTTCAAGACCCTTGTTCTGAGGGGCGACAAGTCGGGAGTATTCGTGGTTGTGATGCCTGGGGATATGGAGGTGGATCTTAAGGTGGCAGCTCGCATATCGGGCAATAAAAACTGCGAAATGCTGCATATGAAGGAGCTTCTGCCTACTACCGGGTACATCCGCGGGGGCTGCTCGCCCATAGGAATGAAGAAGCCTTTTCCTACCTTTATTTACGAGAGTTGTCTTTTGTACGACTATATCTATGTGAGCGCCGGGGTGCGCGGTCTTCAGATTAAAATTGCTCCGGGAGACCTGATTTCCTTTGTCGGGGCCGGCATTTATCCTTTGTAGGCCTATGTGGTGGATTCTTGCATTTTTGTCTGCAGCCCTCCTGGGCTGTTATGATTCTTCCAAGAAAGTATCGCTCCGGGATAATGCCGTTATTCCGGTATTGTTCATCAATACCGTGATTTGTGCGGCCCTTTTCTCTCCGTTTTTGGTTTCATCGGGCTTTGGCGGGTGGCATATCCAGAAGTTCATTCTTATAAAGAGCGCTCTTGTGCTTTCTTCCTGGATGGCTGGCTATTTTGCAATGAAGCATCTGCCGCTTACGCTGGTGGGGCCGCTGAATGCAACCCGTCCGGTGCTTGTCCTTGTGGGGGCTATCTTTATTTTTGGAGAGAGGCTTAATTTACTGCAAAGTATTGGCGTTGGCTTTGCCATCGTGGCTTATCTTATGCTAAGGCGTTCCGGGAAGTCGGAGGGCATAGACTTTGAGCGTAACAAGTGGGTGTTCTGCCTCATCCTTGCCGTGCTTTTGGGGGCGGCCAGCGGTCTGTACGACAAATACCTTATGTCTCCAGAGTATCTTGGGCTGGACAAGCGCCAGGTGCTGGGCTGGTATTCTTTGTATCAGGCCATTATGATGGCCGTCGTAACCCTTGTTACACGTGTTCCCAGGGCACAATCGACCCCCTTCACCTGGAGATGGTCCATTCCGCTTATAAGCGTTTTCCTTTGTGCGGCAGACTATGTTTATATGCAGGCGCTTTCGCAGCCTGATGCGCTTATTGCCGTTGTGTCTATGATTCGCCGTGGCAGCGTAATCGTAAGTTTTGCAATTGGCGCGTTCCTGCTTAAAGAAAAGAATATCCGCTCTAAGGTGCTGGATCTGGCCCTTATGCTGCTGAGTATGTTCTTCTTGTATCTGGGGTCAAGGTAGGATTGGCTTCCGTTGGGTCAAGATAGGATTGGCTTCCGTAGGGTCAAGATAGGAAGATTTTCATAAAAAAGATTTGCAAACTCAGAAATAATCCCTATATTTGCAATCCCAAAAACGATGGTGCTGTAGCTCAGATGGTAGAGCAATGGACTGAAAATCCATGTGTCGGCAGTTCGATTCTTCCCAGCACCACTTAAAAATGCCTCTGACAACGTTCAGGGGCATTTTCATTTCCAGACAATCCTTTGGCTCCTGTCGCTAGCGCGACCCTAATCGGGTAAATGAATTTTGTCTATACTGGGGGATCTTCAATCCCCCCTGGCCTCCACTGGTTCGACTTTTTTCGAAAGTTTCCCTGACGTTCCGGCCGGCGCCTGATGGCGCCTGCTACATCATACAGCGTACGCAGGGGGTAATTTTTCCACACCCCCTCCGTACGATTTTGGCCGTTTTCGTACGCAGGGGGTTCATCCAAATG
>JBGVAW010000076.1:0-7253 GCA_045224955.1 Candidatus Cryptobacteroides sp. | reverse complement strand
CATGGTTTCCGCGGATCATTACGACCCAGTTGTTCGCCTTGGTCAGCCTACGCGAAACCTTTGTGAAGATATGGTCATAGTATCCGGGCTTTTCAAAACCAAAGCCGCAGTCGCCGGCTACGATTAACAGCGTGTCGGTCATACTGTATTGCACGCAAAACTTAAACACCATCTCCTCAAAAGCCCCGTGGATGTCTCCACATACCACGAGGCCTTTTGCCTCTGGATAGTTGAATGTCAGTATCTCTCTGTTCATAATGGCCATACTTCATCTTGTTTGTGCCATTTCGTGTTTTTGATAATCTTCCAATATACCTCCGTGGTTACTTCGCCAATAGAGGGAAGCCAATACTGGTTTGTTACGCCATCTCGGTTCATGTACTTGTCAGGATAAGGACGGAAACCAACCATATCTTCCTGTAAAAGAATCTTCAAGATAGAGTCGATCTCATCTACCTCAAGAGTTGTGCCCTGCTTATGTAACGCGATGGCAATCTCAGCGACCTCGTCATAGAAGCCATAGACACCGAAATTAAGGTGGAAACGGTATGGCTCTGAATCATTCTCTCTCCAAGGTGACAGATGGATTCGCGCATAAGATACATCCATGCAATGAAATGCCCTGTTTGCTTTATACCACTTATTGTAGTCCTCTTGGCTATCCAGATCTAACCCCTCTATTTCTCGTCCTTTGCTGTCATATTCCATAAACAGTTCAATATCATCCATCGTTTGGGCATCGTGAAGTAATTCACGTTCATACCCTTTATCACGATCATTATATCTGATTTGCGAAAGAATACGATAAGCAGCAGACCAGACAGTAATATATGTCCGAAGTGTGATCGAGTCAAAGTCCGAGGGCACGGCCGCGTTGACTTCTTCCAGTCCCTTGATGAGCCTTTCATCATCCTTGCCATCATGCCATTCCGGATCGATGCTGTACAGTAATTTCCGTGGAATATCACCGCTTCGTTTTTCGTAGGGGAGATAACGCTCAACATAAGCATTGTACTCTTTCGGAGCGTCGCAAATCCAATCTACGACGGCCTTTACATGGGTTTCAAGCGCCAGGAGGTACTCCTTCATGTCTACCCGATACTTTTCTTTGTTGCTAGTTATACTCTCTGCATTCTGGAGCACTGCAATCTTGGATCTATTGTCGCCAAGAATCAGGTAATGGAAATCGTTGTAATGTGCCGTCAGGACTTGCAGCCATTTACGTTCTCTTTTGTTCTCATGTGCCCAAATCCAAAAGAAGCGACGGTCATCATAGCCCATGACTATCAGTCTGCTCATTGTTTCTTCAATACGCAGCATCACTTCTTCACTCCCGGCATCGATTACGAGGCCGTTGAGCCTTTCTCCTTTGGCAAGAATCTGCCAGGCATCGTCATATTTGAAGACAGGTATATTCCGTTTCATAATCCTTGTTGTTTTTGGATAATGATTCTCAGTTCATTGAATGAAACCGGCCTGAAGCCGTTGTTATCTACACCAACATCGTATTGGGTTGGGAAGAGTATGCTCAAGCGGGGTAAGTCTTTTCCTGTCTTGCTAAAGGGACCGGAATGGACGTGCCCAAATAGTTGCCATACGCCATCATAAGCTCCTCCGTAACAGAGAAAGGGATTGTGGTTCAGGATGATCTTCTGCCCATCGACATTGATACTCATCTGCTGGGACACGTGCTCAAACCGGTCCATGAATCCCTGCTTTGCATTTTTCAAGTCATGGTTCCCGAGTATCAGGTAGATCTTACCATTCAGCCGGTTGTAGGTTGACATCCACTCCCTCCAACCACCGAATGCGAAATCGCCCAAATGGAAGACCGTTCCGTTCTCAGGGACCGTCTCATTCCAGTTCCGAATCAGAGTCTCATTCATCTCTTCGACAGTTGCAAAAGGTCTGTTGCAGAACTTAATAATCCCTTCATGGAAGAAATGGGTATCTGAGGTAAAGAACAGGTTCTCTCCCGAGAACTTGTTCTGGAAAAGGCTAATGTTCTTCGTCATTTGTTGTCTCTATTAATCAGATTTACTACGACTTTTACCATGATGTCCATCTCCTCAGTCTTGCTTTCTGCAATCATTAAGGTTAGGGCAACCAAAGCATTGTCTGCTATGCGTTTATGGCCATCTGCCGCATATAGGATATGATTGTTTTCCATGAACCAGAGGAACAGTGTGGCGGCGATCCGTTTGTTGCCGTCGGAGAATGAATGATTCTTGACGACGAGATAGAGCAGCATCGCGGCTTTCTCCTCGACAGATGGGTACAGGTCCTTGCCGTCCCAGGTCTGGTAGATCTGTCCAATCGAGCTATGGAAGGACTGGTCCTTTTCGTGGCCGAATAGATCACTACCCCCGAACTTGGCTTTGAGGTTGTGAATGACTTCCATCGCATTGTCGTAAGTCGCGTGGAAGTATTCCTTGCTCGTTGATTGGATTCTGAGGCTCTGGTAGTCATAATTGTCCAAAGTGTCCAGGGCATAAGTATAGTCCTTGACGACATCGAAGATGGACCTGATTTGGTCGTCGGCTGGGGTGTCCAGGTATCCCATCGTACGGCCCATAACATCTACAAGCGCCTTGAGGTCATCATACTTCTGCTGGACCAGGTCGTTCTTGACAGCATAGCCCTTAATGAGATAGTCCTTGAGGACGGAATTCGCCCAGATACGGAACTGAGTGCCACGTTGGGACTTGACACGGTAGCCAACGGAAATGATTACGTCGAGGTTGTAGAAAACGACTTCATGTGTTTGTGTTTTTCCTTGAATCGCACCATGTGGAGTGGTTGTCCGGAATTTCCGGATAACCACTTCTCTAGTCAGTTCCCCTTCTTTAAAAATGTTTGTGATATGCTCGCTGATAGTTCTTTTATCTTTGTCAAATAGTACCGCCATCTGTGCCTGAGTAAGCCAAACTGTATCATTCTCCAGTTTAACATCGATACTTGTCCTGCCGTCGACAGTCTGGTAGAGGATTATTTCCCCTTTGGAAGGAGCATTCTGTTCCAGTATTGTATTTGTTGACATGTTGTTGTATTTTTGAGTTGTGGAAAGATTGCGTGTCATAACGGTACCCGCCACCGATTTGGATGGAGCCTATCATACCGCCTTCACGGTATATGACGACTCCAGCCTGGATCTACGGGCCTCGGCTGGATGGACGTTGCGCGATGCCATTGAGTATTACGCCAGGGAATACGGAATAGAACAGGAGAGCGTCAAGCTTGTACGCCCTTTCATCCCGCAGGAAAGACACCTGCGAGAGCACGGAATAAATATGTGACGGTACGGGGTTGGAACAACACGATTTCTCAGGTCCAAGTGCCCGCACCATAAAATGGGTCGGGTACTCTGTCCACATAATGGGTTATGTTGTTCCGTTTGATCGAGGACGGAAAACCTGAGAATTTTCAACTACAAATATACATTTTTACTCGGTTATTATCGCAAAATAACCGAGATAATCTGTACAATGTGTTTTTATTTTCCGATGCAATGCTTAGAAAATATTGTATGCAGGATGGTGTCGGGGGTGATGGTGTCGCCGGTGATGGAAGAGATGGAGGCGATTGTCTCGCGAAGGTCCTGGGCAATTAAGTCGGTGGGGGCGTTGGAGGCCAGGCCGGAGGATACTGCGGCAAGAGATTTGGCGGCCTGATTCAAGGCTTCCAAGTGACGGATATTAGTTACCAATACTGCGTCTTCGCTTATGGAATTAAGGCCGCTGAAGGCCTGGGCAAGGTGATTTTCCAGCTCTTTTATTCCAACTTTATCTTTAGTTGAGATAACAAAAATATCTGCTTTAACATCAAGCGATGTAACAAAATTGTTTAATATACTAACATTTTTGTTAACCCCCTCTGAAGTGCATTTATTTAGCAAAATCACCAGTTTCTGGCAGCTAAAATCCACTTTATCAACTACTTCAAGTATTGCTTTAGATGAATCCTCGGCAGGAGAAGTAAGGTCTATGACGGCAAGCACAACATCGGCCTTGGAAAGTTTGTCCAGCGACCTGGAAATTCCAAGACTCTCTATCTCCTCCGATGTCTCGCGAAGCCCGGCAGTATCGATAAACCTAAAAAGAAGTCCGCCAATATTCAGGGTCTCCTCTATGGTATCGCGTGTAGTACCGGCAATATCGGACACAATGGCCCTTTCCTCATTAAGCAGGACATTGAGCAAAGTACTCTTTCCGGCATTCACAGGACCTACTATGGCAACTGGAATGCCGTTTTTTATGGCATTCCCCAGTCTGAAAGAACCAATCAGCCTGTCTATATGGGCCGATATTTTCCCTAGCAGGGCCTTTAACTGATCCCTGTTGGCAAACTCCACGTCTTCTTCTGAGAAATCAAGTTCAAGTTCCATCAGGGACGCCATCTCTATAAGATTATCCTTTAGAACCTTAAGCTCCTCTGAATATCCACCGCGGAACTGAGTCATAGCTACCCTGTGAGCAGCTGCACTGTTACTTGATATAACATCCGCAACAGCCTCTGCCTGCGACAAATCCATCTTGCCGGCAAGAAAGGCGCGCTTTGTGAACTCTCCCGGGCCTGCAAGGCGGCAGCCGGCGGCGCAGAACAGCTCCATCAACCTGGAAACAATGTACTTGGAAGCGTGGCAGGAAACCTCGCAGGAATCTTCTCCGGTGTATGAGTGAGGCGCACGGAATACAGACACCACAACAGTGTCCAGCAAGGCACCGTCGGCCTCAAAGACCTCCCCGTACCTAAGCCTGCCACCGGCAGTATCGGCCAGGGACATACCCTTGAAAGACACAACCTTCCCACAAGCCTCCAGGGCCTGCGGACCGCTGATGCGGATAATAGAAAGAGCACCGGTCCCGGGTAGGGTGGCCGGTGCTACGATAGTATCTTCTTCCAGGTAATGCATTGTACTAAAGTCCTTAATCCTTAGGGCTTACCTTATTCATATTGTCCAGCAGCAACTGGTTGGTCTTGTACTGGTCCATAAGTCCCTGCATAAAGGTCATAGCCTCCAGAGGGTTCATATCGGCCAGCAACTTGCGGAGTATCCAGATCCTGTTGGCCTGCTCCGGCGTATAGAGAAGATCGTCGCGGCGGGTGCTGGACAGAATAACGTTGACTGAAGGGAAGATTCGCCTGTTGGAAAGGTTCCTGTCAAGCTGAAGCTCCATATTACCGGTACCCTTGAACTCCTCAAAGATAACATCGTCCATCTTGGAACCGGTCTCGGTAAGGGCTGTCGCAAGTATTGTAAGAGAACCGCCACCTTCTATATTACGGGCAGCGCCAAAGAAACGCTTGGGCTTCTGCAGGGCATTGGCATCCACACCACCGGTAAGAACCTTTCCGGATGCAGGCTGCACTGTGTTGTAAGCCCTTGCAAGGCGGGTAATGGAGTCCAGGAGAATGACTACGTCGTGACCGCATTCCACAAGGCGGCGGGACTTCTCCAGAACCATATTGGCCACTTTTACGTGCCTTTCTGCAGGCTCGTCAAAGGTAGAAGCCACAACCTCTGCCTTAACGCTGCGCTTCATATCGGTAACCTCCTCCGGACGCTCGTCAATAAGAAGCACAATCTCGTAAACCTCAGGGTGATTGTCTGCGATGGCATTTGCTATACTCTTAAGCAGCATAGTCTTACCGGTCTTAGGCTGAGCCACAATAAGACCTCTCTGACCCTTGCCGATAGGAGTGAACATATCTACGATGCGGCAGGAGATATCAGCCTCGTGTCCGTGACCCAGAAGGTCGAATTTCTTATCCGGGAAGAGGGGAGTAAGGAAGTCGAACGGAACCCTGTCCCTGATGAACTCCGGCGTGCGTCCGTTGATATATTTGATACGAACCAAAGGGAAGTATTTGTCACCCTCCTTCGGAGGACGGATTTCGCCGGTAACGGTATCGCCGGTCTTGAGCGCATTGGCCTTTATCTGATTCTGGGAAACATAGATGTCGTCCGGAGAATTAAGATAGTTGTAGTCCGATGAACGAAGGAATCCGTAACCATCGGGCATAATCTCCAGAACACCGGTAGCCTCTACCGTACCTTCGAACTCTATTTTCTCTGCCACAGGGGCCTTTTGCTCCTTGGGCTGATTATTCTCTACGGGTTGATTTTTCTCTTCTACGGGCTGATTCTTCTGTTTATTCTTACGCGAGCCCTTTCTGCCATTCTCCTGCTTATTTTCAGGTTTGTTTTCAGGCTTGTTCTCCTGAACGGGAGCGGCAACCTCCTCTTTCTGCTGCACAGGAGCCTGCTCTGCCTTAGCCACCTTTACGCGGCCCTTTCTGCCTGGCTTCTTGGCCTCTGCTTCCTGCTTAGGCTGCGGCTTTTCGGGAGCCTTGGCCTCAGGAGCCTTTACCTCTTCTACCTTAGGCTCCGCGGGCTTTGGAGCAGGTTTTTCCTCCTTGCGCGGGCGGCCTCTTTTCTTATTGTTGGATGAAGAACCAGGTGCCTGAACAGGCTTTTTGGACTGTAAAATTGCTTCCTGGTCAAGAATAGCGAAGCCGATATCCTCGGCAGTCATTTTTTTTGTAACCTTGATTCCAATACCGGTGGCAATCTCTTTCAACTGCTCTATGGACATTGAATTCAATTCAAACAAAGAATGGGGCATAAAAATATCAATTATTGTTTTATTCGAACTAAGTTCTGACAGGTGAATGCTCCGGTGCGATTGCACATTAGATTATGCGGAGAATTCTTGACAGCGCAAATATACTAATAAAAATGAATATAACCACAAATTTGGGAAACAATCGGCCCAAATTATCTATCCCAGAAGCTGGAACTGCGGCGATATTTAAGAAGGTCTGCAAGGGCCGATGCGTTAGCCGATATCCTGAAACTCCAGCTCTGCCAATTACCCATAGGAACCCATTGCACTGCAATGTTGAAGCAATGCAGGTCGTATGTGGCCGATAACTGCGTGGTGGTGATTTTCATCGCAGTAAGGTCTATGTTGGAAATAGCGTTCAGGGCCAGTTTTGGCGTAACCTGAATATTTCCGGTAAGGTTTACGGTCTGCAGGAAGGTCTTCTTGGCAATAAGCTGATTATTCGTGTATTGATAAGTCTTATTGTAAGAGAAGTTGTAACTGAAGTTCATCGACCAAGGCACGTTCGGATTGGTATAATACAACCATCCGCCCGGGATATACTCTCCTGTTATAGGATGATAGTAAATCCTCCTGTAATAATCGGCCGTAGTAGGATTGCCGTCGCTGCCTCCGGTCTTAGAACCA
>JBGVAW010000075.1:0-10978 GCA_045224955.1 Candidatus Cryptobacteroides sp. | reverse complement strand
TAAAACCATATACACAATGCAAAGTAAAGGCGCAATAAGGTTCATAGCTATTATGCTTGCACTCGCTTGCCTTTGGCAGCTCTCCTTCACAGCAGTTTCTGCTCTCCAGGAAGGAAAGGCCGGCAAGTATGCACAGGAAGCTGTGGAATCTTTCAAAAACAGTGCAGCTTTTGGAAAGATTGACGAGTCTAAACAGGCTTATACCCTTGACTCTCTGAGCAAGGCCAGAAATAAGTTCTACATTGACTCTATTTCCTCCGAAAAAGTTTACTTCGGCTACACTTACAAAGACGTAAAGAGCAAAGAAATCAACCTTGGTCTTGACCTTAAGGGCGGTATGAACGTTATGCTTCAGGTTCAGCTTGAGGATTTGGTAAAGGCTCTTGCAGGTAACAACAATTCAGAAGAGTTCAACGCAGCCATAGAGCTTGCAAAGAAGAACAGCACCAACTCAAGGGCAGACTTCATCTCCCTTTTTGCTGATGCTTGGAAAGAGGTTGCAGGCGGAAAGAGACTGGCAAGCGTGTTTGGAACCTATGAAATGAGAGACCGCATCAAACCTGAGTCAACAGACGAGCAGGTTATCACTGTTATCCGCGAGGATGCAGAGAGTGCAGTTGCAAACTCATTCAATGTGCTCCGTAACCGTATCGACCGCTTCGGCGTAACCCAGCCTTCTATCCAGAGGCTCGGCGGCAGCGGCCGTATTCTTGTTGAGCTCCCGGGCGTAAAAGAGCCTGAGCGTGTCAGAAAGCTCCTCCAGGGAACCGCATCCCTCGAGTTCTGGACAACCTTCAAGGCAGACGAGCTCCTCAACTACATAGAGGAAGCTAACGCTACCCTTGCTCAGATTCTTGCAGAAGAAGAGGAAGTTGCTCCCAAGGCAGAGCCCGCAAAGGCAGAGGCTCCCGCAGCAGACGGCATCCTTGAGCAGGAAATCAACCAGACCAACGAAGAGAACAACGCAGCTATCAACAATAAGCTCAACCCTCTCAAGACCCTTCTCGGCCTTGATGGCAGAAGGCTCCTCAACGGAGAGTCCGCTTGCATAGGTTATGTTGCAGCAGCAGATACAGCACTTGTAAACAAGTATCTCGCTATGCCTCGCATCAGGGAAATCTTCCCCGGCGAGTTCCGTCCTCTGTGGGGTGTTAAACCCGACTCTCTCAACAGCTTCGAGCTTGTAGCAATCAAGGTTGCCACCTTCGACGGCAAGGCACCTCTTGACGGTGGCTGCATCGCAGACGCACGCATCTCCTACAACAACCAGGGCCGTGGCCAGGGTCCCAGCGTTTCTATGACTATGAACGCAGAGGGCGCCAACACCTGGGCTACCATCACCGGAGACAACAAGGGCCGCCAGATAGCTATCGTCCTTGACGGTATGGTTTATTCCTACCCTGTTGTAAGGGACAAGATCGCAGGCGGTAACTCCGAGATTTCCGGTAACTTCACGATTGAAGAGGCAACTGACCTTGCAAACGTGCTCAAGTCCGGTAAACTCCCCGCTCCTGCCAAGATCATCCAGGAAGAGATTGTAGGACCTTCACTCGGTGCCAAGTCTATCAACGCAGGTATGATTTCCTTCCTGATTGCCTTCCTCCTCGTACTCATTTATATGGTCATCTTCTACCGTGGCGCAGGTCTGGCAGCAGACGCAGCACTTTTGTGCAACGTTCTCTTCCTCTTTGGAATCCTGACCTCCTTCGGTGCAGTTCTTACCCTCCCCGGTATCGCCGGTTTGGTATTGACCTTGGGTATGGCTGTGGATGCCAACGTTATTATATATGAGCGTATCAAGGAAGAGCTTGCCGCTGGCAAGGGTATCGGAAAGGCTATTGCCGATGGTTACAAGAACGCTTACTCTGCAATCATTGACGGTCAGGTTACAACCCTCCTCACCGGTTTTGTACTGTTCTCGTTCGGTAGCGGTCCTGTACAGGGCTTCGCAACAACCCTTATCATTGGTATCATCACCTCCATTATTACCTCTATCTTTATCACAAGGCTCATCTTCGAGCGCAAGATAGAGAAGAACAAGAGCATCACCTTCGAGAGCGAGTTCTCAAAGAACTTCCTCAAGCATACCAACATTGACTTCCTTGGAAAGAAGAAATTCTCTTATCTCATTTCCGGTATAGCAATCGTTATCGCACTTGGTTCCATCTTCACCAAAGGCTTTACCTTCGGTGTTGACTTCCAGGGTGGACGTACCTATGTTGTACGTTTCGATCAGCCTCAGGAGGCAGAGCAGGTTCGTGCTTCCGTAATTGAGATATTCAAAGGCGAAGAGGGCAACGCTTCCGTAGAGGTTAAGCAGTTCGGTGGCCCTACCCAGATGAAGATTACCACAGCCTACAAGGTTAACGACGAGTCTTCAGAGGTAGACGCAGAAATCGAGGGCAAACTCTATGAGGCAACCAAGGCCTTCTACACAGAAGAAATCAGCCTTGACGACTTCCGCTCTTCACAGACTGTAGAGAACGGTATCATCTCTTCCGAGAAGGTTGGTCCTACCATCGCAAACGATATGAAGCGTGACGCTGTTATCGCTGTGATTCTCGCCCTCCTTGTAATCTTCGGTTACATCGCCGTAAGGTTCAGGGGCTGGACCTGGGGTCTCGGTGGTGTTGTATCACTTGCACACACAGCCATCATCATCATTGGTTTCTTCTCCTTGTTCACCGGCATACTGCCCTTCAACCTGGATGTAGACCAGACCTTCATCGCAGCTATCCTTACCATCATCGGTTACGCTATCAACGATAACGTGGTTATCTTCGACCGTATCCGTGAGATGAAAGCCCTGCATCCTAACCAGGACTTCAAGGAGACTGTAAACACCGCTCTTAACGCAACCCTTACCCGTACCGTTAATACTTCGGTATCTACCCTCCTCCCTATGCTTGCAATCGCAATCTTCGGCGGTGAGTCCATCAGGGGACTTTCGGTAGCTCTCTGCCTTGGTGTTATCATCGGTACCTATGCATCCATCTTCATCGGTACTCCCGTTATGTTCGATGCTGCAAGCAAGGCTGCCAAGAAGGCCGGTGCAAACAAAAAATAGGCTTTAATAAATCCTAAATAAAATAGCGGTTTTCCACTTTGGCGAACCGCTATTTTTTTATATTTTTGTATCTGTAACCATACTCAAAAATCCCGCGCGTTATGTCCTTTGTACACCTTCACGTCCATACCCAATATTCCATCCTTGACGGCCAGTCCTCAATAGAGAATCTGTTCAAAAGGGCAGAGGAACTTGGTATGCCGGGCCTGGCCATAACGGACCACGGGAATATGTATGGCGTAAAGGAATTCTTCAAGTTCGCGGGAAAGCATAAGTCCGTAAAACCTATAATCGGCTGCGAAATCTACGTAACCCGAGGATACGACCATAAACTTAAAGACAAAGCACATTCCAAATACTATCACCTCATCCTTCTGGCCAAAAACTATCAAGGCTACCTAAACCTTATGAAGATAGTCTCTACGGCCCACATAGAAGGAACATACTACCGTCCCCGCGTCAGCCACGAGGTTATAGAAAAATATCACGAAGGCCTTATCTGCAGCTCTGCCTGTATGGTAGGAGAAGTGCCGCAATACATCCTGGCAGGAGACCTTGAGGGCGCATCCCAGGCCATAGAATGGCACAAGAAGGTGTTCGGAGAAGATTACTACCTGGAGGTGATGCTTCACAAGACAGAGGTTCCCGGCCTTAGCCTTGACACCTGGGAATACCAGAAGCAGTACACAGAGGTAATTTTTGAGCTGGCCAAAAAGCACAACGTAAAGGTAATAGCCACAAACGACGTTCACTTTGTAAGGAAGGAAGACGGCCCGGCGCACGATAGGCTAATCTGCCTTACCACCAATAAGTATATAGACGAGCCTGACCGCCTGCACTACACACAGCAGGAATACCTTAAGAGCGAGGAAGAAATGCTGGCCCTTTTCCCGGAGCACCCGGAAGCCATATCAAACACTATGGAAATTCTGGACAAGGTAGAGGTGTACAGCATAGACCGCGGACACGTTCTTCCAAAGTACGAGCTTCCCGCAGACTTCCTTGCAGACATAGATTCCTGGACAGAGAAATACAAGGAGATCATAGACGAAGGCCGTAACGACGAGAACGGCAATCCCCGCGGAGAAGAGTTCTGCCGCTCCGTGGCCTATATGTGCAAGCTCTCCTATGACGGAGCGCACAAGCGCTACGGAGACCAGCTTACGGAAGAGCAGCTGGAGCGCCTGGACTTTGAGCTCAAGACCATCTCCAGAATGGGTTTCCCGGACTACTTCCTCATTGTGCAGGACTTTATCAACTGGGCCAAGGACAACGGTATATCCGTGGGCCCCGGACGAGGCAGCGCAGCCGGAAGCGCCGTTGCCTATTGCCTTGGCATAACCAACCTGGACCCTATAAGGTACGACCTCCTCTTTGAGCGATTCCTTAACCCTGAGCGTATCTCTATGCCGGATATCGATGTGGACTTTGATGATGAAGGCCGATACCGCGTTATCCAGTACGTACAGGATAAGTATGGCACCGACCATATCTCCCACGTTATAACCTTTGGCACGATGGCGGCCAAGAGCGCCATCAAGGACGTGGCCAGAATCAGCCGCCTTAGCCTGGACGAGTCTAACCGCCTTACCAAGATGATTCCGGACAGGGCATTTACGGTCAAGGTCGATGGTGAAGACACGGAGATGAAGCCTACGCTCAAGTACTGCGTAAAATACCTTCCCGAGTTAAGGGAAGAGATGGAAAACGGCAGCGATCTTGTAAAAGAGGTCCTGACCTACGCCCTTCAGCTGGAAGGCAGCATCCGCCAGACAGGCATCCACGCCTGCGCGATGATTATCGGCCGCGGCAACCTTACGGACTACATTCCCATTACGATGGGCCGGGATAAGGCTACGGACCAGGAAGTTTGGGTATCGCAATACGAGGGTTCCTATATAGAAGAGGTGGGAATGCTAAAGATGGACTTCCTGGGGCTTAGGACCCTCTCTATTATAAAGGAGTGTCTGTCGCTTGTCAAGAAACGCTTCAACGTAGATATCGACATAGAAAAAATTCCTATAGACGACCCGGAAACCTACGCCCTTTATTCCCGCGGAGACACCAAGAGCGTGTTCCAGTTTGAATCGCCCGGAATGAAGGAATGGCTGCAAAGGCTCCACCCCCAGAGATTCGAGGACCTCATAGCGATGAACGCCCTCTATCGTCCGGGCCCTATGGATTATATTCCCTCCTTCGTTGCCCGCAAGAGAGGGGAAGAAGAGATTAAGTTCGACCTACCCGTAATGGAAGATTATCTCCAGGAGACCTACGGAGTTACCGTATATCAGGAGCAGGTTATGAGAATTTCCCAGAAGGTGGCCGGTTTCTCCAAGGGTAAGGCGGACAAACTGCGTAAGGCGATGGGTAAGAAAAAACTGGACGTGCTGGAGAGCCTTTATGCAGAGTTTATGGCAGGTGGAGAAAAGAACGGGCATCCGCACGATGTGCTGGACAAAATTTGGGCGGACTGGAGAAAATTTGCTTCCTACGCCTTCAATAAGTCCCACTCTACCTGCTATGCCTGGGTAAGCTACCAGACCGGATGGCTCAAGTCCCATTATCCTGCAGAGTTCCAGGCAGCCAACCTTAGCCAGAATCTCTCCAATATGGAAGAGATCAAGGAGATAATGGACGACTGCCGTCGCAATCGCATAAAGGTACTTATCCCCGATGTAAACGAGTCTTACTCTCATTTTACCGTTAACGGCAAGGGCGACATAAGGTTCGGCCTTGGTGGTATGAAGGGCTTTGGCTCCAATATAGTAGATGCCATCCTGGAAGAGAGGGAGGCCCGCGGCGTATTTGCCGATGTATGGGATTTTATGGAAAGAATGTCCGGTGTTATAAACCGCAAGGCTCTTGAGTCCCTTGTTAATGCCGGAGCCCTGGACTCCTTTGGAATACCTCGCAAGGCTTATTTCTGCCCCGGACGCAACGGAGAAGATTTTATAGAGGAACTTGTAGAATACGGAGAGCGCTTCAGGACAAATAAAGAAGACAGTTCGATGTCTCTCTTTGGAGAAAGCGAGGAACTTAAGCCGGTAAGACCGGAGCCTTCTGTATGCGAGACTACTGAAGAGGATAAATTGAACCTGCTTCAGCAGGAAAAGGAGTTAGTGGGAATGTATCTGAGCTCCCATCCTCTTGACAAGTACCGCTTTGAGATGGATAATTTCACCTCCTGCAAGGTAAGCGACCTGGCAGAGGAAATTTCCGAATGCGAAAGACAGGGAAAGACAAAGAAGGTGGCCATAGCGGGATTGGTTTCTGCCTTTAAGACGCTTGTCACCAAGACCGGGAAACCCTGGTCCAGAAGCGTAGTGGAAGATTTTAACGGCTCCTATGAAGTTACTCTGTTTGGCGATGACCACGAGAGATTTATGCACTATTTTGCCCCGCACAACGCAATTTTCATCGAGGGCGAAATTGCTCCAAAGTACAGGCTTAAACCGGAAGAAATAAAGGCCGGGAAGAAAGCCCCGTACGGGTTTAAAATAAGCAAGATTTCCCTTCTTGGCAATGTTACGGAAAATCACATAAAGGGCTTTGCAGTAACTATAAGTTCGCTGATGCTCAACCCTGACTTCAGGGCAAAACTGGTAAAGGTAATCAGTAAGAATAAGGGCAAAACTCCTCTGAAGGTTTATCTGAGCGACCCTGCGACCAACTACAAGATTGAGTTCGACTCCCACAAATTCGGGGTGTCGGTAACGACGGACCTGCTGGCCGATCTTGCACAGATAGGCGTTGGGTATCAAGTACTCAAGAAATAAAGTCTATTTTTCTATAGAACCGGCAACAATATTGGCGATGGTGCTCCTAACCCTGCAAAGTGTTACTTTGTCGGTAGGCTGAGCCGTATTGGCAAGTATTATTATAGCCGTCTTGGTAGACATATCCACTACTATGGAAGGGCCGGTATCTCCCGTATGGCCAGCAGAACAGGACTTGTCAAAGATATCCCCGCCTATACAGGGCTGCACAGCGTGTTTGAAGGAAAACATCAGTCTGATGGTTTCCTTGCCCAGAATTCTTTTGCCGTGATAGACACCGCCTTTAATAAGGGTAGCGGCTATAATGCTAAGATCCATTGCGTCCGAGCATACTTCCGTATTGCCGGAGCAGGTTGTATGACTTATTCCAAGAACGTCAGATATATTCTCCTGAACAAAATCGCAAAAACTCTGTCCGGTAACGTTCTGCAGCACAGCCTGCAGATAAGCATCGTTGTCCATATCGTCCGGAAGCCACGAGGCGTGAGTCAGAAGGTCCAGAATTACTATGGGTTTTTCTTCGCCGGTTACAGGGTCTTTAGGGTTGATGAATCCCGGGATGTAACGGTCTACCCTGTCTGTAATTAGAACCAGACCCTTTTCTACGAGCTGCATAACGGAAAGGGTAGTTCCCACGCATTTACCCAGAGAGGCAAGGTTGAACACCGTCTCCGTTGTCATAGGAATAGTATCCGGGGCCGGACGCTCATTGCCAAAGGCCTTAAGGTAAACCACCCTGTCTTCCCTTACTACAGATACCACGGCGCCAGGCATAAGTCCCTGGCCGATAGCGTCGTTTACAACGCTGTCTATACGCCAGAGTTTTTCTTCGCTCATTCCCCTGTGGCCCGGCTTGCTTATCTTTAGTCCATAGCCGCCGGAACAAGAGGAGATGATTGCAGCTGCCGCTGCAATGATTAACGCCGTGTATTTCATAGGTTTAGAAAATAAGGGTTGCTTTTACGGGATAGTGGTCAGAGATGAATTTACGCTCCAGATATGGCTTGCGTACCGCCTGGAATACAGGACAGCTTGCAAATCCAAGGGCATAAATGTGGTCTATGGTCTGAGCAGACTCAGAGTGTCCCCAGGCATTGTAGGTGGGGCCCTCGTCAGTCTTCATAGCCCATCTGCGGGTATTGCGCAGCTTCTCCTCGAACGGGGCGAGGATGGGATCGTCCTGCAGGGCGTTCATATCTCCAAGTACCACTACGGGAAGATTGTCTTTATTCAGCTTTTCTATCTTCTCCAGAATAAGCTCCACACCCTTTTGACGGGCCATTGCGCCGACGTGATCCAAGTGAGTGTTTACAAAGAATATCTTCTTGCCGGATTTTTTATGCTTCACGATAGCCCAGGTGGCAGTTCTGCGACAGGCTCCGTCCCAGCCGAGAGAGGGTTTCTCCGGAGTCTCGGACAGCCAGAAGGTACCCCAGGAAGAAAGCTTCACCGTCTTGGTGTTGTAGGCTATTCCCATAATCTCACCCTTCTTTTTTCCATCGTCACGGCCAACGCCAACGGTTTTGTAACCATCGGCATACTCCTTAATAAAATCCATCTGGTAGGACAGGGCCTCCTGCAGGCCGATGATGTCCGGCTTCTGGTCCTGAATCATCTCTATGGTTGCTCCAAGCCTGTAGGCCCAGGAGTTGGTGCCGTCCTTGGCATCTCCATACCTTATGTTGTAGGACATTACGTCAATGGATGCAGGCTTTGAACCGCCCTGAGCGAATGCTGCCGTTGCAATAACAGCTAAAAAGAAAGTGGTGATTAATTTTTTCATAAAACAAAAATAAAAATTTTCTTCCTATTTTTGCGTCATAGAACAAAAAAGTATGAATTTCTCTGATTTAGGCCGCACAGGCGCCATTCAAACCCTTTACGAAGGAACCGGTTTCAAACCCTTTGCTCCCGCTGCCACGGAACTGCCCAAAGACAGCATTACCGTAACCCGAGGAAAGCTGCTTCTGGAGGGAACGGACTTCAATCTTGTTTATTTCCCGCTGAAGCATCTGGGTTACAAAGCCGTTACCATCGCCGCCGGGCAGCTTTATGCCGCAATGGCGAGTCCGGTTAGCCTGGACATTACCCTGGGCGTATCGGCAAAACTGGATTTTCCCCAGATAAAAGAGCTTTGGGACGGAATGGTGACCGCCGCCAAAGAGCACGGTTTCAAGCGTCTTGGCCTGGACCTGGTTCCCTCCCAAAACGGCCTTGCAATCTCTCTGGCATCGGGAGGGCAGGCAGAGAAACTTCAGGCAATCAGGCGCCCTTCACCCAAGAGTAAAGACCTTATCTGCATTTCCGGCCCTCTTGGCGCAGCCTATCTTGGCCTCAGCCTTCTGGAAGAGGGGGCAAGGCGCTACGACAAAGACCGCACCCAGCCGGACCTTGAGAGGTACAAGATGATAGTGGGCGCTTACCTTAAACCGGAGATATCGCCTTCAGTGCTGGCACACCTTAAAGAACTGGAGATAGTACCATCGGCCTCCTATCTGGTAGACAGGGGCCTGGGAGATGCCATAAAGCAACTGGTGCGCGACAGCGGTCTGGGAGCAAAGGTTTATGCCGACAAAATTCCTTTCGAGGGCAATACCTTCGAACTTGGAAAGAAACTGGATATAGATCCTGTGTCGGCTGCCATCAGCGGCGGAGAGGATTATCGCCTTCTGTTTACCATCCCCATCCTTAAGATGGAGGACTTCCGCCACAACTTCCCCACCTTCGACATTATAGGACATCTTGCCCTGCCGGAGGTAGGTGCGGTGATGGTGATGCCGGAAGGGGCGGAGCTCCCCATCCACAGCCAGGGTTGGAAGGAAGAAGAGGATGTTAATTAACCAGAACCTCGTCTATAAAGAACCAGCTGTAGTTGCCTACGCCGTAATGCCAGGGAGGACAAACCTTGGTTCCGGTAATTTCCACTTTGATATATCGGGCCTTTACGGGCCCGTTTTTGGCACGGCCTTCTATGGGGACGAACTCAACCTTTCCGCTCCGCTTTTCGGGGATGTCGATGGTGTCGAGCGGCGTCCAGCTGGTGCCGTCGTTGGAGGTGCTGTAGCTCACTGCCTTGGGCAGAAGTATCCAGGCGCCTATCTGATGCAGGAAGTCGCAGCTTACGGATGTGATTTTCCGGGATGAGGCAAGGTCTATCACAAAGGCACCATCGGTCCCTTCCCATCCAACCCAGTTTTCTACATAGGTGGTTCCTCCATAAACCCCGTCCGTAAGGGCGGTGCGGGCAAGTTCCTGATACTTGGGCCTGGGCTCTATCAGATATGTAATCTGCGCTCCCCTGGCCTTGTTCTCTGTCTGGGGAGTAAGATATCTGGCCTTGTAAAGTTCTACGTACTCCTGGGGAGGATTGCTCCTTTCATTGAGCGTAGGCACGTTGAAGCGCTTGCATCTTTGCTCGAAGAGGGCAAGGGCGCGGGCGGCCTCTTCCCTGTCCATATCGGGATTGGTGCGGGCTATTTCAAGAGCCGAGTACTGCAGGGGAAGACGGCTGCGCTGTACCCTGGCAAGATATACCTTGTCGTTGGCTACCCTTCTTTCTGCCTCGTCAAAATACTCGTTATATCTTTTCATAAGGGCGGGGCGCAGTATGTTCTCTTTATAGGAAACCGGCGAATCGTAGATGAAAAGATCCACGTCCGTACCCACGGCCGCGCCTTCCATAGTGCGGATATACCTGTAGAGAGGCCCGGCGGCATCGCCATAATAACCCTCCAGGAAATGGCGCACGAGTGAGTCGCAATCGGCCTTGGCATCCCACATAAGATTGGCGGCCAGATAACTGCGCAGTTCGGCCATATCGCCTCCGCGCATAGAGGCTATCTGGCTGAAGTGCATCTTTACTTTGTGCTCCTGGAATATACGCATATTGTATCCCATCGTAGAGAAGTTGGGGAAGGGCGACAGGTAATTGTCGAAGTTAATGCCGTAATCCCAGACAAAAAGATTGTCGCAGATGGCAGACCACCCTTCAAGCGCCTTCATAAAGTACTGGCCGGACGGGTTTTCGGTAAGGGCCGTCTGGCGGCGGCAGTCTATGTCGCAGAGCATTATGGACACGTTGGGCCTTGGCTTGGTAACCTTTGGCGGCTGCATAGAAAACAGATAGGCCAGAGTA
>JBGVAW010000074.1:0-3782 GCA_045224955.1 Candidatus Cryptobacteroides sp. | reverse complement strand
GCGGATAAGTTCTGCTCCTTCAGTCATCACACCTCCTTTGCAAGAGCCACAAAAGAGGAATTCCTGGCCAACGCCAACGCAGAACTGGAGAAAGCATCGGCCTTCTATAAAAATTGCAACAAGGTTATAATCACCCTGGGAACATCGTTCTGCTACTCCAAGGACGGGGAGGTGGTATCCAATTGCCTTAAGCGGCCGGCATCGGAGTTTTCCCGGTTTATGCTGGACGCCTCCCGCACCCAGATGATTTTATCCTGTCTTCTGGCCGATGATGCCAGGGAATTCATATTTACCGTCAGCCCCATCAGGCATATGGCCGATGGTGCCAGAGCCAATCAACTTAGCAAGTCATCCCTGATAGTGGCAGTGAACAATATCTGCAATCAGTTCCCCAACACCTCCTATTTCCCTGCCTACGAGATTGTTATGGACGAACTAAGGGACTACCGCTTCTATGCAGAGGATATGATTCATCCCACCGCGCAGACGGTCAATTATCTTTGGGAGAGATTTGCAGATTTTGCCTTGATGCCGCAGGAAAAAGAAAAGCTCCTCGAGAACGAGAAGCTTTATCGTCAGTCGCAGCACAGGCCTATAACCAGGTAACTATCGTCCCGAATAATAAGCCTCCAGACCTTGATTCAGATATTCTATATAGGCCTCTACATCAAGGTTGTAACCCCGCATAGGGACTAACTGGCGGCCGTCGGAATCCAAAATCGTATAGTTGGGCTGGGCGTTCACCCCAAAGCGCTCGCGTACCTTGTGGGCATTAACCCTGCCAAGATCCTTAAGCACCTTGCCGCTTTCGGTGGTCAGCCATTCTTCTTGGGGGAGGGAGGTCTTGTCGTCTGTATAGAGGGCAACCATAATGAACCTGTCCCTCAAGAGGGAAAGTACACGCTCGTCGCTCCATACGCGGGCTTCCATCTCCCGGCAGTTTACGCATCCGTGGCCTGTAATATCTATGAATACCGGTTTATTCTCTTTCTTGGAGGCCTCAAGAGCTTCTTCAATGTCAAAGTAGCCGCTTAGGCCGAGAGGCATCTTAAGCCCGTACTTGCCTCCTGGCTGCTGTGCCTGGGAAGGAGTGCCCCTTCCTATTACGAAGTCCTGAGTCTCAAGCGGAGGCAGGAAGCCCGATATTCCCTTAAGGGGCGCGCCCCACATTCCCGGGATCATATAAACCACAAAGGAGAAGGTGGCTATGGCCAGGATTAGGCGGGTAGGGCCTATGTGCTCCAGTTTGTCGTCGTACTTGAACCTTAGTTTGCCAAGCAGGTAGAAGCCCAGCATAGCAAATATAACTATCCAGAGGGCAAGGTAGATTTCCCTGTCCAGAAGATGCCAGTGATAGGTCTGGTCTGCCACGCTAAGGAACTTAAGGCCGAAGGCCAGTTCCAGGAAGCCGAACACTACCTTTACCGAGTTCATCCAGGGACCGTTCTTAAGAACGGTGGGGAAGGCGGCAAAGAAGGAGAACGCCAGCGCGAATGCGGCAGAGAACGCCAGGATGGTAAGGACAGGCATCCAGAATTCGCCCTGGGTAGATTTAATCAGCACCGTACCTACTATGGGGCCTGTGCAGGAGAAGGATACCAGCACAAGGGTAAGGGCCATAAAGAAAATTCCTGCAAGGCCTTTCTTGTCCGATTTTGCGTCGCTCCTGTTAACCAGTTTGGAGGGGAGGGTAATCTCGAAGGCTCCAAAGAAAGAAGCGGCAAAGACGATGAAGACTGCAAAGAACAATACATTTGGAACCCAGTGGGTGGACAGCCAGTTGAAGATATCGGCCGTTACGGCTTCGCCTCCTATTATTCTGGTAAGGCCGATGATTACAAGAACTGGTACCGTATATATCAGAATGATGAACAGTCCGTACATCAAGGCCTTGAACCTGCCTTCCGCTGGGTTGGAAGAGTTCTTTAGGAAGTAAGATACCGTCATAGGTATCATAGGGAAGACGCAGGGGGTGAGAATCATTGCAAAGCCCCACAGTATGGCCTCAAGCAGAAGGGCCCAGTGGGAGGTGGGCATATCGCCCTGGCTTTCCTGGAAGGAAGCACCGGCGGTAATCTCCGCAGAAGAACTTATCTGGAAGTCCCAGTCCTCCGGGGGAATGCACTTGCCCGCGTCGCAGGCTATCCAGGAAACATAGCCCTTGACGGACCAGTCCTGGCTCTCAGGCTTTATTTTTAAGCCAAGCTGGAAGTCTCCGCTTAAAATCTGCAGCCCGTCCCTGTCTGTCGTGGGAGAGGTAATGTCGTAAAGATCGCCCGCGACAGAGCAGCCTATGGCTTCTTCTATTGTGACTGTGGTTGCGGAATACTCGTCCGTAACGCTGTAGGTATGCCAGTTGCCCTGGCAATTTCCGGAGAAAACAATTGCTATGGAGCCGTCATCTGCCTTCTGCAGGCTGCTGCTCCATTCTACTGTTGTTTCTTCCTGGTCCTGGGCAAGAAGAACTGCGCCGGATACCAAAAGGCACAGCGCAGCTATGGGGATAAGTAATTTCCTGATTATCATAGGAAACGGGTTTTACTTGGCGTAAGCCACCGAACGGGTCTCTCTGATAACGGTAATCTTGACCTGTCCGGGATAGGTCATTTCGTTCTGAATCTTCTGAGCAATTTCTGTAGAGAGTTCCTCTGCCTGGCTGTCGGATACCTCGTCCGCTCCAACTACAACCCTGAGTTCGCGGCCGGCCTGGATAGCGTAGCTCTTGGTAACTCCGGGATAAGAAGAAGCAAGGTCTTCCATACCTTTGAGCCTCTTGATGTAGGACTCAATAACCTCGCGTCTTGCACCGGGACGTGCGCCGGAGATTGCGTCACCCACAAGCACGATAGGAGCGATGATGGAATTCATCTCCATCTCCTCGTGGTGGGAACCTATGGCGTTGCAAATCTCGGGGCGCTCCTTGTACTGCTCTGCCAGCTTGGCACCCAGGAGGGCGTGAGGAAGTTCGGGCTCGTCTGCGGAAACCTTTCCGATATCGTGAAGGAGACCTGCCCTCTTGGCCATCTTAACGTTGAGGCCAAGTTCTGCAGCCATAATTGCGCAGATATTTGCAACCTCGCGGGAGTGCTGGAGAAGGTTCTGTCCGTAAGAAGAACGATACTTCATTCGGCCAATCAGCTTAACCAGCTCTATGTTCATACCGTGAATGCCCAAGTCTATGCAGGTGCGCTTTCCGGTTTCCAGAATCTCGTCCTCAAGCTGCTTCTGAACCTTGGCTACAACCTCTTCGATTCTTGCAGGGTGGATACGTCCGTCAATTACCAGCTGATGCAGTGCAAGTCTTGCAACCTCCCTGCGTACAGGGTCGAAGGCTGAAAGCAGAATTGCATCGGGAGTATCGTCCACAACTATTTCTACACCGGTAGCTGCCTCAAGTGCCCTGATGTTACGTCCTTCACGGCCAATGATGCGGCCCTTAATCTCGTCGTTCTCGATAGGGAAACTGGTTACTGCGTTCTCTATGGCAGCCTCTGTGGCGGTGCGCTGAATGGTTGTGATAACTATTCTCTTAGCTTCCTTGGATGCGTTGAGGCGGGCCTCGTCCATTGTCTCGTTAATGTAGGCCTGGGCCTCTGTGCGGGCTTCTGCCTTCATATTGTCCAGCAACTGGTTCTTGGCCTCCTGCGCTGTCATTCCGGCTATGCTCTCTATCTGCTTGTTGGCCTCTGCGATAAGAGCCTCGTACTCTTTGCTCTTGCGCTCCAGGCTTTCTCTCTGGCCTACGAGGGAGTTCTTTACGTTCTCTGCGTCCTTAAGCTTTT
>JBGVAW010000073.1:0-10356 GCA_045224955.1 Candidatus Cryptobacteroides sp. | reverse complement strand
TGCAAGATCCTCAAGGGGCTCGTCGCTGTCCGGATTGTACTCCCAGGTACCACCGGTAGTCTTACCGGCGATATCGTTCTTCCAGCTTATGCCGCCGAGGTCAGTAATGGACGCAGATATCCTGAAAGAAGGATTTACCTCATAGTCAAAGCCAAGATCAACAGCCAGGCCGTGTCCGGCAAAGAGCTTCATATCATCTACGTCGATATCATCAATGATATCCGAAGGCTCGCCGGGGGCCTCGCGATATTCTATTTCCGCACCGTTAAGGGCCATAGAAAGCTCTGCGTCGCCGCTGACAGACCAATAACCGTCGGCCTCAGCAACAGAAAGATTCTTGGCCTTAAGCCAGCTGTTCTCAAGTCCTGCCAGATACTTTACTCTGGCTCCTACGGTAAGGCCTTCGGAAACCTGGAGGCTTAATCCGTAAGCCACCTCAAGAAATACGTTGCTCCCGAACTTTACATCCGGAATGTCAAGACGGCTGTTCTCCAGTCCCCTCTTCATAAAAGAGAAAAGTTCATAAGGCACATTGCCGTCGTTCATTGTCCTGACCGATGCGTCGATGCTGTGAAAAGCCCTGCCTTTCTTAAAGCCTAGGGATAACAGGTTTATATTGCCGCTGAAGGTCATCTTGTTAGAGGACTTAAGCCCGCTGAGAGCCCTGTCGGTAGTAATCTCAGGGTGCATAAAGGTTCCCAACTTGCCATTATCCAGAGGATAAAGGATATTGTCAAGGCCGATATTGCCGCCAACCGTCATTGAAGCGCCTCCGATTACAGGAAGGCTTACAAAACTCTTTTCCGGTCTCAGCGCGGGGTTGAGTCTGTAAACGTGGGAGTAACTCTTAAGGAAGTATCCGGTCTCGAAGTCCTGGGCAAAGGCAGAGATTGCAATTGCAAACGCCGCTATGGTTACTGCTATCTTTTTCATCTCTTAGTCCTCCTTTTTGCCAACTCCGTCAGGGAATCTGATAACGATATCCTTAATAACAACCGTCTGATTCTTGTTGAAGGTAACGCTGTTCTTGTCCATCGTCATCTCCAGGCTTACGGCGTCCAGATTATGTATGTTGCCGGAAGCCTTAAGTTCTACCTTTACCGGGGAACTGCCGGTAGGGATAAGAGCCGGAGTACAGGTTGCGGTGATTGCCGGCATAGGATTGCCGGAGCGGTCATAGGCCGTTGCCGTTACCGTGAACGGTTCCGGAAGATTGTTTACTATGGTAGCGGAGACAGCAGCATTTGAATAAATGTACTTGTCTGTAAGTTCCCTGGAAATCCTGTCCACATAGCAGGAGCCCACAACACCATCCGGAAGGGTTACCGTGAAATTGCCGCCGGAGCCAATGGTGTAGCTCTGCGTAACAATATCCGTAATGTAAAAAGTAAAGGTCTCGCCTACGGCAATAGAGAAATTCTTGAGCATAATGCTCTTGTCGATATCCTTGTCAAGATCGTACTCGTCTTCTATACAGGAGTTTACGCCGACCATTCCAATGGCAAGGCAACATAGAAATGCAAATGTTTTTTTCATATTCACCTGTCTTTGTAACCGATATAAAGCCTAAAAGCACCGCAACGTGATATTGCGGTGCTTTTTTGTGGGAGCAGACGGAGTCGAACCGCCGACCCTCTGCTTGTAAGGCAGATGCTCTAAACCAACTGAGCTATGCTCCCGAGCATCCCTTATCAAAAGGGATTGCAAAGATACGTATGTTTTTTTAATCTGCAAATTTTATTTAACTTTTTTTGCAAATTATTTAACATTTATTATTCCGGCAAAAGAGGAATTAGCTCTGTAGTGCGGGGCATACAGGGATTCTATCTCCGGAACTCCGCAGGCGAACTGTCCCTTCTGGGTTACGTAAAACTCCTCTGTCACAGTGATTTTATTCTCTGCCAGCACATCAAAATAGTACTCCGTATGGGTAGAACGCACGTCTCTGTAGATATCCCAGCCAACAAGACCGGAAAGTTGCTCTGCCGGACGCAAGGTTGCGTAACGGGGAACGCGCATCTTGACATAACTGCGGTTTTCCTGACTGTTTATCTTATAATAAACCACTACCCTGGCGCCCACACTTAGAGTATCTCCCTGCTTTACGGGGACGAGGGCACCGTTACCATCGGCCCTGATATAATATTCCGTATCGATGGTTATTCCATTGCCTGCGGCCGATATTTCCTCCAGAGGCTTGCGATAGGTCTTTGTAAGGATGACCACCTTGGCAGAAAGCATCTCCTGGCTTCCGGACAAGATACAATCTACGGCCGACACATAGAAAGGCGTAAGGTTCCAGTCCTGGGTTTCTTTCTGGAGCATAAGCCAGAGACGCACTCCGTCTGCAACCTTGGTATCGGAAAGCACCCCGGCCAGCAGCGTATGAGCATAGGCCTCGCTTTCTATAAGCCCTCTCCAAGGCATTACGGCATTGGGGAAGTAGCAGCCTCCGTCCCTGTGGTCAACTGCATATTCTACCAGCGACTCTATGTCTGCCTTCAGGGATTTTTTAAGTTTCGATGATGTCTTGATTCCCCATTTCTTTGCCAGGGTCACTCCTTCCGGCGATGCCACAAGATTCTGAAGCGTGGCAAGGCGGCGGGCCTTTTCCATTATGCGGCCTTCCAGGGCACGTTTGCCGGACGGGGTTAGGAAGGATTTCGTAAACTTCTTAAAGGCGGTGAAGCGTTTTGATACAGCCTTTCCGGGAGTTTCAAAAGCCACGTTGGAATAGCGGGAGCGGATAAGAAGATACTGCTCATCGCTTAAGCCTCCCCACCACAAGGGCCTGTCCTCGCCAAACTGCACGCCGTCAAGATAACGCACGGCCTTTGCGCACTGCTCCGCCGACTCAAGGCCAACCCGCGAAAGACGATCCAGTACAGTTGCTGTTATATAAGGAGAAGACTTGAAGCCCTTAAGCCAGGGGAAGCCGCCGTCGCTGTTTTGAAGGGCGAACAACTTCTCCACTATGGTTTCCTTTGAAATATCGCTGTAAAGTTCCCTCCCCGGGCAAAGTTTCTCAAGGGTGCTGCGCACATAAAGAGCTCCTGTAAGAGAAAGCGCGTTCTCCTGGGAAGGGGTTTCAATATGCTCTTCCAGAAGGCTCTTAACCATATCCAGAATGGATATTTCTTTTATAACCGCAGCCACGGAGGTTGTTCCGGTAAAGCGGGAGCGCAAAGTCTCAAGAAGAGCCTCCCTGTCCTTGCCCGGGGCAAGCAACGCGGAATGGGACTCCGTAAGGGTCTGATGCCTTCCCAAAACAGGAATTGTATAAGAAACACCGTCGCCATAGCCCTCTCCCTTAAAAACAGCTGCAAGGTTCATAGGCCTGCCATCCTCAGATTTAACGGAAACAGGAGAGAACTCCGCCCCCACATTTCCAAGGGCCGGAACCGCTATCTCCTTTGACTCATCCCCGTTTACAGACAGCTGGCCGATAGTTTCCTCTGTCCTGTTGGAAGATACCGTTACGGACGGAATGTAAATGTCCCCTTCATAAAGGAAAGAAGGAACGTACGCATCTACCTTTATAGGAATGGTCACAAGCAATTCTTTTGTAAGGGCGTTATTGTGTACATCTTTATCGTGGGCGAACACGGCAACATAGAAGGTGGAAAGTTTGTCGGATGCCTTGAAACTAAAGGAAACCTTTCCGTTCTCATCGGCCTTCAGATGGGGCCCGAAGAAAAGAGCCTCGCTGAAATCCTGTCTTATCGTAACATCTTCGCCGCCGATGTCGCCGGCCGAATCATCTGACAGATACATATCAGGGGCCATTGACATAGCGGTTACCGCCTCTTCCTCTACCAATCCTTCGCTATTTTTGTCATACCTGCCATAAGCCCTGAACAGACGGAGCGCACCCGGGCGGCGCACCCCGACTTCCATATAGGGCAGTGTAGAGTTAAAGCCCTCGGAACGGATTGCAGACCACTTCATTGCCTTTACAGCGTCGGTAGCCTTATCCCATACAGAGGCCACAAGTTCCACTCCGGGAACTGTCTGCAATTCTACCGTCACGGTCTCTCCGGGCTTAGCATAGTCCGGAATGGAAGTAACGGCCAGGGGAAGTTCTCCGCTTTGTTTTGCAAGGTATAGGACCTTTGTATGCTCAAAGTCTGTGTAATCGTTAAAGAAGACCATCCTCAGGTAAACGTCATTTCCATAAGAATCAAGGTAAGGAAGGGTCTTGACAGTTGATTTTCCCTTGGCGAAGAACAATACTTCGGAATAAAGCACCTTGCCCTCCTCCCCGTACAACTCCGTAAGGGCCCAGATAGGATGGGTTCCGCTGGCCGCAAAGAAAGAAATATCGCCCCCGGCAGGAATATTTTGGTCACAGATATAGAAAAGGCAACCAATATCGGAAGGCACCGCGCCTCCGGGAATGAATCTTACAAACTCCAGCACACCCTCGACAGGCTTTCCGGAATAATTTTTATACTCAGGAGATGTTACTACGAACCGATACTTCCCTGCCCCCAAGCCTTTAAGGTCAATGGAAAGAGGCTGACCTGCCGCCGACGTTCCCTGACGGACCACCTTGCCCTTTGAATTTTTAAGGACATAATCATAGGTGGCTCCCTTTACGGGACTATCGTTGGCCTTGGCCTGGACATTCATTATTATATTATCCTTGATACAGATTTTCCCGCCACGGTCGAAATTAATTTCTTCGCGGCTGCGGCCAAGGTAATAATTGGAGTCAAAGTCCGGGCTTTCGATTTGGAAATTAACATCCTTTCCTATATAGAAGGCACTCTGGAAGGAAAGCGACTCCCCGGTTGCATCGGTAACGTCAAAGTCAATAAGATAATAACCCTCCGAACCGATAAAGTCAATGCCGATACTGCCGCCATCCTCAACCTTGGCCTTGCCGGAAGCGCATACGCCGGAGAACCTCCTGATACGGTATTTAACCTCTGCAGAAGAAGGAATGTGGCCGGAATAACCAGTAAGATGGGCCTTGATATGGGCAGTATCGCCCTCCATCACGGCAAAGGAGAAAGGTTCTACCTCCAGCACGAAAGAAGGCAGGGTGAAATCTCCGTAATAGAACTCAGTATTACCAAGCTGACGCCCGTCGTAATAAACATATATCCTGTAGAAGCCGGATGCGATATTCTGCGGCAGTACCAGGGCTCCGGAAATGGTGCCGTAAGAGTTGGTAGTCTCTTCTGCGGTGAGAACCTCTTCCCAGTTAGGATCCAGCACCTTAACTTCTACGGGCAAGCCCTCCGGGAACACTTCCTTTGTATTATTCCCATACTCGCAGTACAGCAGAGCCTTGTACTTAATTGTATCGGCGGTCCTGTAGGCCGATGTATTAAGGAAGACTCTTCCCATCCGCGAAACTCTATCGCGGCTAAGGTACATAAAGCTGTCGTCTGTCAATTCCGTATATATCCTTGGGGATAATCTTGTAAGCCCGGAAGCGTCCCTGCCGGTAGCATAAACCTCTCCACTCTTGGTATCGAACACAAGTTGTGCGTCCTTTACGGGAAGTCCGGTGGCAGCATTGGCAACCAGGGAGGTGTAATTGTCCGCAAGGCCCCTGAAGGCAAGGGCATAAGAATAACGGCAGAACTCATTCTCGCGGTTTTCCTTCTCGGGGAAGGCCTGAGGGCAGGCAAGTATTATTTTAAAATTACCATCGCCCAAATCCGGAATTCTGACCGATACGGTATCTGTCAGGAAATATCGGCCCACCGGGTTGGCTACCGTGGTCGAATAAAGAATCTTATCGGACTCATCGGCCACAGAGATGACGGCAGAATTTACGTTCTTGAAATATACCGTCAATCTCTCTCCGGAGATATAAAAATCTGCATCCTTCTCGTCAAAGAAATCGACCAAGGTCCGGAAGACATCTACGTCGGACACTATATCTCCCTCTTCTCCCTTAAAGGCTTTCCTGGTCTTTTCCAGGCCGGCGGCCTTGTCTCTCAGGGCCTTGAATACCTCCTGTTCAGAAAGCGTGTCACTGACAGCGTCCTTAGCCTCCTCTGACAACAAAGCCCCTAAAGGATACATAGAAATTGCCTTGCCGGAATACTTCTGCGCAAGGGCGGCGAGTTCCTCTTCTTCGATATCGTACCTTGTAAGTGCCACATATTTAAAATAAGGGGCATTGGGGTAGGTATCCCCAAGGCAATCCGTAAGCAGGGAATCGGAATATTCCCGGGAAGTTGCAGAACGGGACAGAGCCTTTGCCCAAAGAGCGTATTCGTAGTCGTTCTTTATAAAGCGCGGCAGCGTATTGCCAAGAGCCCTATCCACATAGGAATCTTCCTCGTAAAAGTCCTGGTTGCGGCCTTTTTCCAGGGCTTCCCTGTGCTCCACCGCATAGTAGAACATATGCAGGATATTGTCGTAATAGCGCCTTGCGGCCAGGCCCACAACGGGATTTGGGAAAGAATCGGCCTCTGCGAAAATAGACTTTTCAAGGGAGTCCCTGAGCCTCCAGTCTCTGTACGTATTTACTTCTATGTATTTGCAGGCAGCATCCCAAAAATCCCAGGCATAGCCGTTTTCCTTTGCCTGAGATTTGATTTTTCCAAGTATTTCTATCTGAGTAAGAGGCTTGTCCGCATTGGCCGCAGCCTCATATTCTTTCCAGAGTTTAGTAAGTTTATGACCATCCCCACCAAGCGAGGGAAGCGCAAATGCGGCCACGAAGGCGGCAACAAGAAAAAAGCGTTTCATAGCGTCATTATTTTTTTAATTTCGGGAACAGCCTCTGCTACTACAAAAGTACTGCCACCAAAGTAGATAAGCGGTTTTTTATGGACCGATGCTTTCGTAAATGCGGCCTTTACAGCCTGCTCTACGGTAGTGGCCGCGGCTGCCCTGCAGCCGGGGCGCAAGGCAGAGAACCGGGCAAGGATGGCATCGGCCGGCATAGCCCTGGGTGTCGATGGCTCCGTGAATATATAATCCGCCTCCCCGGGCATCAGGGGGACGATGGAGCCAAGGTCCTTGTCTGCCATCACCCCGTAAACAATGATAAGGGCATCGTAACCATCGGTCCGCATCATCCTTTTCAACTGGGAGAAATTGCCTTCGAGGGCCTGTGGGTTGTGGCCGATATCGCATATTATCATAGGATTGCGGCTCATTACCTCCCACCTTCCAAAAAAGCCGGTGCGGCTCTGGGTATCCAGGTGGGCCTGAGGGCTGAAGGCCAGTCCAAGTATGCTGCAGGCCGTTTTTACTGTCCTGGAGTTGATATCCTGATAGTCGCCCTCCATACCTATGGGCCTGATGGCCATAGGAGCCGGGTCCGGTACGGCGTCGAAGCTTAAAGCCCTGGAGTTCCTCTGCGCGGCTATGCCAAGGATTACTTCCTCCGCTTCCCTTTCCATCCGGCCGTAAACTACCGGAATTCCTTCCTTAATTATGCCGGCTTTTTCGCCTGCTATTTTTTCTATGGTGGAGCCCAAAAGGTCGCAGTGATCAAGGCCTATGCTTGTTATTATGCTTAGCCTGGGGGTTATTATGTTTGTGCTGTCCAACCTGCCTCCAAGGCCTACTTCTATTACTGCGGCAGAGGCCCCGCGGCTTTTGAACCAGCAGAAGGCCAGGGCGGTTGTAATCTCAAAAAAAGAGAGGCTTAATTCAGTGAAGGTGTCTTTCCATTTTTCCAGGAAATCCGCCACAAATTCCTTGGAAACGAGTTCGCATCCGGCATCGGTTACCATTCTGGCTCTTTCCCTGAAATCAAAGAGGTGCGGGGATGTGAAAAGCCCTGTCTTATAGCCATTTGCAGCAAGCTGAGAAGCCATCATACTGCTTACGGAACCCTTGCCGTTTGTCCCGGCTACGTGTACCAGCAACATTCCGTCCTGAGGGTTGCCCAGAAGCTCTGCAAACCGGCGCATCCTGTCCAGTCCGGGCTTATAGGAATCGCTGCGGAACCCGGCGTTTTGAACCGAGGGAAATCTTGTAAAAATGTCGTCCAGAAGAGCCTTGTACCGGGCCTCGAAATTCGCCATATTCATTAAAAAGGGCCTAAAGTTTTGAACTCAGCCCAAAAATACTTATTTTTGGTGAAACTAGAGCATAACAAAGAGAAAATTATGAAAGAGAGTCAGTCGGCACTCAATTCAAGATATATCATCGACGGGAAGGATATGGATGCAACCCCCGGGCAGATTCTCTCTGCCATTTGCGACGGCGCTCCTGCCGCCGGGGAAAAGGGATGTCAGGATATTATCGACGAGTCTGCCGATCCTCTGCCCGGAAACGGCGTTTTTGAGCCGTCCAAGGCCAACGAATACGTGGCTCTTACGTTAAAGGCTGCCAGAAACAGTTTCCCGCTTTCTTACTGCGGCTCTCTTAGCCGCCTGGCCGTTGCCAGAGCCCTTCTGGAAGCCATCTTCAGGGAAGGTTCGTTCAAACTTGGAGATTTGCGGCCGGATGCATCCTGGTGCTGGGAAGAAGAGCCTGTAGGCAGTATGGCTTCTTTCTACGAATCTGTTTCCTGCGCCTGCGAGTACCTTGACAACATAGGCGTAAGGCTGCGCAGTTACAAGTACGCCGCCGGAGCGGTGAACCGCCTGGACATAAGCTGCAACAGCGTGGCAGAATCATCGGCCGCGGACGCGCTTTTTGAAGAGAGCCCCTTTGGCTCCAGGGATGCCCACATCGGACCGGAACTTCGCTGCCCGGACAAGGCCCTTAAAGGCAAGGGAGACTGGCTGCTTTACGTACCCTTCGACACCTGCAATTACCGCCTTGGCGGGTCCCTCCTTTCCCAGGTTACCTCCCAGGACGGAGGCAAGTCCCCGGATCTTGCGGATGCAGATTATTTCATTGACTGTTACGAGGTTGTACGCGAGCTGATAGAGGACGGCATCGCAATTGCCGGACGACCTGTGGCCGATGGCGGCCTTATGACAGCCGTTGTAAAGTTCCTGAACGGCAAAGCCCTCAAGGCCGATGTCGCAAGTCTTATGAGGGCCAGCGGAGAAGACGATGCAGTGAAACTACTCTTTGGAGAAATTCCCGGAGTCCTGCTTCAGATTAAAGATTCCGACTTCGACTACGTAGATGCCGAGCTGCTTCTGCAGGACGTAGCCTACTATCCCCTGGGCCAGCTTTCCGGAGAAGACGGCCCTCTGGAGAACGACACCAGCGGACAAACTGCACTTAAGAGAATACTCCTGTCCTTAATGGATAATGCCACCGAAGGAGAGGACTGATATATTAAGTTATGGCAAAGATTTTTGTTCTGGACACCAATATCATCCTGCATGATTATAGGTCCATCCGTCGTTTCCAAGACAACGACATAATCATTCCCATCGCCGTCCTGGAAGAGCTGGACAAATTTAAGAAAGGCAACGATGCCCTGAGTTACAATGCCAGGGGCTTTATGCGCGAACTGGACAAGCTTACGGAGGGCAAGCTCTTCGGCAAGGAAGGCCTCCCTATCGGAAAGGGCTACGGGCGCATCAAGATAGAGCCCAACCATCCTTTCCCCAAGGCGATGCAGGACCTTTTCAAAGACGACATCCAGGACCACAGGATTCTTGCAACGGCTATATGGGTAAGGGACAATAATCCCGGCAGGTTCACCGCCCTTGTCACCAAGGACATCAACCTTAGGATGAAGGCCAAGGCCGCCGGAATGGTGGCTCAGGACTACCTTACGGATAAGATAGAAGACGAGCGTGTGGAACTTACGCGTAAGGAGCTCATAGTTCTGGACAAAATTCCGGAGCAGGTGGCATCCCAACTCTCTTACGGGCAGGAAAATTCCATAGACTGGAAGGAAGTTGTACAGAAAAGGCCGTCGCCCAATCAGCTTTACAAGATAGTAAGGGGCAATGACGATGTTATCTGCGCCCGCTACGATGCCGGCCGCGACAGAATCGTCCTTGTAAGGAAGAAAGAGGCCTATGGCATAAAACCCCGCAATGAAGAGCAAAAGTTCGCCCTGGATGCCTGTATGAATCCGGACATTCAGCTTGTTTCCCTTACCGGAGGAGCCGGAACCGGCAAGACACTGCTGGCGTTGGCATCGGCCCTGGAGCAAATGGGAAATTACGATCAGATAATTCTTACAAGACCCACGGTTATCCTTGGCAATCAGGACATCGGCTTCCTTCCCGGAGACGAAAAATCCAAGATGGGCCCCTTCCTGCAGCCGCTTATGGATAACCTCAACGTGATTAAGGCTCAGTTCAGGCCTTCCAGCAAGGAGGCCCTCAGGATAGAAAGTTTCCTTAAGGACGAGAAACTGCTTATCACTCCCCTGGCCTACATCAGAGGCCGCAGCCTTGGGCGGGTATTTTTCATTATCGATGAGGCCCAGAACCTTACTCCCCACGAAATCAAGACAAT
>JBGVAW010000072.1:0-7769 GCA_045224955.1 Candidatus Cryptobacteroides sp. | reverse complement strand
CACCGCCTCCCTTAAAGAGGACTGCGCCCTCTTCGGCCATATCTTCGAGGAAGAATTCGTAGATAACAAGGCCCTGGAGGCTATATTGGAAGATTTGTCCATCTACTGGAACGACGATCTTTGCTACGCTCTTTCCTGGTGCCTCCGCAGTCTGGACGATATTGCAGCCGGCCGCGGCTGGAGGCTCCCTGAGCTTTATATGAGCGATGTCGTAAAGGCCAGGAAGAAGGATGCCGATGTTGACAGTGACAGCGACTTTGTACACAAACTTGTACGCTGCGCCCTTTCCGGATACGAGGCTTACTTCCGGAAGGTTACGACGATGGTTCCCGGTTGGGAGAGCGACCGTCTCTTCTCTTCCGATATGGCAATAATCGCCTGCGCCCTTGCAGAGATAGAGAACTTCCCGGATATCCCCTCAAGGGTTTCTATCAATGAGTACGTGGATATATCCAAGTTCTACTGCTCTCCCAAGAGCCGCAGCTTCATAAACGGTGTGCTGGACCGCATAGTAAAGGAAAATAATTTAATTTAACTAGTTAGATATGAGTATTTTAAGTATGATTCTCGATGTAACGACCCAGGGTGCCGTAGAGGCAGCTCAGGGTATTGCTTCCAATGTAGAAGGTGTTGCTGCAAATACCGCAAATCAGAATGCTGCTCCTCAGGGTGGCGGAATGATGTGGATTATGCTCATCGGTATCTTCGCCATTATGTACTTCTTTATGATTCGTCCGCAACGCAAGCAGCAGAAAGAATTGCAGAATTTCCGTGCCGGACTCAAGAAGGGAGACAAGGTTGTTACTGCTGGGGGTATTTATGGTACTATCGACCAGGTTGAGGAGAGGACTGTTCTTATCAAGGTTGATGGTGATGTTAAGCTCCGCGTTGCGAAGGATTCTCTCGTAAAGGATTTTTCTGACACCCAGAAATAGTGAAAAAGTTTAAAATAAGCCGGAGGGACCTCATATACTTATGTGTGTCCCTCCTGCTTGCCTGGATTATATGGCTGGTCCAGAACCTGTCCTCCGATTACAAAGGGCAGGTTGCTGTGTCGGTTATGGCCTGGTGTAACATAGACGGCCACTCCGCAAGTTCTTCTTCGGCGGCAGTGCTTCACGCCCGTTGCAATGCATCGGGCTACACTCTTTTGCGCCTGAAGCAAAGGGGAGTATCCTCGCCTGTGAACGTGGAATTTACGCCGGGAGACCTTAAGCATAAGTCCGGGGAACTTTTTTACATTACATCCGATGCATTGGCAGAGTATTCTGCCGCAATTTTCGGGGACGCCAAGATTGAGGCCTATCTCACTGATACCCTGTTTTTCCGCTTCCCGTACCAGAACAGCCGGAAGGTCCCTGTCGCGGGCCGTCTTGAACTTGGTTTCAGGCCCCAGTACATGGCCCTTGGCTATATGACTTTCTCTCCCGATTCGGTAACGGTTTACGGAGATCCTTCTATTACCGGCGCGCTGGATTATGTGTACACCCGTCCTATATCCCTTAGCGATATCGCGGCTCCCGTACACGGCTCCGTGCGTCTGGACGCTCCGTCCGGCCTGCGTCTTTCTGCCGACCAGGTAGATTACGCTATGGATGTTACCCGTTACGTAGAGATTGTAAAGGAGGCTCGCGTAGCCACCAGGAACGTGCCCAAGGGCAGAACCCTTGTAGTTTACCCTTCCGTGGTAAGAGTTATGCTCCGCTGCCGCTTTCCAATGTTTGCTGCTGCAAACGTAAATCCTGTGCTTTGGATTGACTACGAGGACTTCAAGAAGTCTTTCAGCGGAAAGTGCATTCCCAAGATAGGAAATCTTCCGGAGTGGGTGATTAACTATCAGGTCGAGCCTGAGGTCTTCGAATGCGTAGAGATTGAGTTATGACAAAGGTGCTTCTTACCGGCGGTATCGGCAGTGGAAAAAGTCTTGCCGCTGCCTATTTTTCTTCGCTGGGGGCCTTTGTCTATGACAGTGACAGCGCAGTCAAGCGCCTTTATGCGGAAGATCCTGCTTTAAGGGCTGCCCTGGCCTCACGCTATGGAAGCGAGGTGCTTACTCCGGGGGGGGTGAACAAGGAAATTCTGGCAGAGGTGGTGTTTGGCTCCGCCGGGGAAAGAGAGGCTCTGGAGGCGATTGTTCATCCGATAGTGAAGGAGGACTTTGCCAGGGCAGCATCGGCCTCGGGTGCGGAAATAGTCATTATGGAGTCTGCAATAGCAGGCACAAAGAAACTTTTTGACGGCTTTTTTGACAAAACCGTACTTATTGATGCGCCGATTGAAATAAGACTTCTGCGCTGCTGTACCAGGGACGGTGCCACAAAAGAAGAGGTGCTCAGGCGTATCGCTGCCCAGGAGATGCCTTCCAAGGCAGATTACACCGTCTGCAACGACGGAAATCAGCAGCAACTTAGAGAGAAGCTGCAAATAGTTTGGAATAAATTGAATAACAGATAATTATGGAAAAGACAGATCTTTCTAAAATTTTGTCGGTATCTGGCTACAGCGGCCTTTACCTTTATCTTGCACAGTCACGCTCCGGCGCCATCGCAGAGAATCTGGAGACCAAGGAGAGACTTTGCTTTAACGTAAGAAGCAAAATCACCACGCTTGAGGATATATCCATCTATACTACTGACGGCGAGCTCAAGCTCAAAGAAGTATTCCTTAAGCTTAAGGACTCTCTTGCAGGAAAGGAAGCACCTTCTCCCAAGGCTGATGCCGCCCAGATCAAGGCTGTTTTTGCCAAGGCTGTGCCCAACTACGATGCCGACCGTTTCTATGTGTCACATATGCACAAGGTGGCTCTCTGGTACAACATCCTAAGCAAGTTCGCTACTCTTGACTTTGTAACAGAAGAAGAGGCTCCCGAGGAGGAGAAATAATTATGGCAAAAACCCTTCAGGTAATTACCCTGGGTTGTTCCAAGAACACTGTCGACACCTCGCACCTGCTTGGCCAGGTTAGCGGGGCGTACGACTTTAAGCCCGAGGATTATCAGGGGCCCGTGGATGTGCTCCTCGTAAATACCTGCGGTTTTATCTGGGATGCCAAGGAAGAGTCCATTCAGGCTGTTTTCGAGGCCGTAGGCCGCAAGAAAGCCGGAGATGTGGGCAAACTCTATGTTTTTGGCTGTCTTTCCCAAAGGTATATGGATACCCTTCCGGCTCTTATTCCGGAGGTGGATGGCTGGTTTGGCGCCCGCACCCTTGTGCCGCTGGTAAAGGAACTGGGCTGCGAGCCTTCGGAGGAACCATCGGCAAACAGATACTTTACCCAGGGATCGGCCCCCTATGCCTTCCTTAAAATATCGGAGGGTTGCGACAGGCGCTGCTCATATTGCGCCATTCCGCTCATTAGGGGTAACCATCGGTCAGTACCCATAGAGATTCTTGTAAAAGAGGCTCAGGATTTGGCCTCCAAGGGTGTAAAGGAACTTGTACTCATCGCCCAGGATACTACTTTCTACGGGCTGGACCTCTACCACAGGCGTGCCCTGGCTACCTTGCTGGAGGAACTTTCCAAGGTGGAGGGGATAGAGTGGATAAGGATTCATTATTCTTATCCGGCAGACTTCCCGGAGGATGTGCTGGACCAGATGCGGGACAATCCCAAGGTCTGCAAGTATATGGATATTCCCCTGCAGCACGTTGCTGACAGCGTGCTAAAGACTATGAGAAGGGGAGTGGATGCTGCCTGGACCAAGGCCCTTGTGCGTAAGATGAGGGAAAAGGTTCCCGGCATTGTGCTCAGGACTACTATGATGGTGGGCCATCCGGGAGAGACCAAGAAGGACTTCGATTTCCTTTTGGACTTCCTGAAGGAGGCTAAGTTCGAGCGTCTGGGGGCTTTCAGCTATTCCGAGGAAGAGGATACCTGGGGCGCGGAGAACCTGAAGAACAGCATTCCTTACGCTACCAAGGAAAAGCGTCTTGCCGCCCTTATGGAACTGCAGCGTGGTATATCTTTTGCATATAACCAGAGCCGCGTAGGAACGGCAGAAAAGGTACTTGTATGCGCTGTGACAGATGGTTTTCTTGTTACCCGCAGCCAGTACGAGAGCCCGGAGGTGGACGGGGAAATCCTTGTCCGCATCTCTGACAAAATGCCCGCAGAGGCATCCCGGATGGTGGGCCGCTTTATAAACGTAAAGATTACTTCTGCCGACGACTACGACCTTTATGCAGAATATGAATCCTAAGAGATTATGAGAAAATTGTCCTATTTGCTCGCTGCCGCGCTTGGCCTGGCAATGGTTGTTGCCTGTGGCCCTACGGTATATGTGATGGAGCTTCAGGTTAGAACTCCTTCTTCATCGGGATACAGTCTTGGCGGAAAAGAAATGGGAGTAGTTTATGTATGCTCCCCTCAGACCGATTCTGTTTATGCCAAGTCGTTTGCAGAGTCCTTTGCGTCTGTTCTGGAACAGGATTACTTCAACAATGAAGAGAAAGTGGGCGTTTACACCCTTCCTTACGTTGCCGGGTCCGACTATGCTTCCAGGGACACATTGGTGAACCTTGTGATGGATACTGAAAAGGATGTAATCTTCCTCTTCGACGGCCTAAGCAAAGATGGCACGGGCAAACTCTACGTTTATGACTCAGAAGGCAAGGAGGATGCCGTAAAAACCTTCCCCGGCACAGTTCTGGAGCCCTTCCTCTCCAACTGGGAAGATATGCTCTTCTACTTCTACAATTACGACTCCATCACCAAGTGGAACAAGGCTTATAACTACGTAGATGACTTTAAGTGGCGTCAGGCAATAGACATCTGGCTGGAGATTGCAGAAAAGGAAGAATCCGTGGCCCAGAAGGCTCACGCAGCCTTTAATCTTGCAAATATATTCTTCATTCTGGGAGACCTTCGACTTGCGGCCAAGTGGCTGGATATGTCGGACAAACTGGGCAAGTGCGATTACTCAGATTATCTTAGGTCAAGGATAGAAAGGGGTAGGTAAACTACTTTATTTTAAGATATTTATGAGTCTGTAGACTCAATCGCCATTGGGGGTGGGACTTTATATAAGTTACCACCTCTTCTGTATTCTTGCCGGAGCAGGGCTGAAGGAAGTGGTGGGCCTGCGGAATATAGTCCAGCCAACGGGCAGGATCGGCCTTGTAAAAAACAACCTTTACCTCGTCGGCCTCCGTAAGCACCGGGGTTGCGGACGGGCACCAATCGGCCTTTGGACTTACGGTCACCCAATCTATACCCTCCGGAAGAGGCAGGGTACCATTTGTCTCTATGTGGATGGCGTATCCCTGGGAATGGAGGGCGGATATCAATTCACCATCGACCTGAATGGCGGGCTCGCCCCCGGTTATTACCACCCTTTTGCATTGGGCCGATAGTTTCTTTAATTCTGCAATTATCTGATCTGCGTCCAGGGGTGTGGCGCCGGAAAAGTCCGTGTCGCAGAAGGGACAGCGCAGGTTGCAGAGACTTAAACGGATAAAAAGGACCGGGGTCCCTGTCCAGAAACCCTCGCCCTGAAGAGTGTAAAATATCTCGTGAACCTTATACGTCTTTTTCATAGCAGGCCTTGTTGTTCTCCGATTCCCATATCTCTACCTTGTAGCAGTAGTCTATCTGGTCGCAAATCCACTTGGCTATGTTTTCTGCAGTGGGATTGAAGGGGAGAACCTCGTTAAGGTTCTGGTGGTCCAGTTTGCTGTGAATTATCTGCTTGATGTCTGTGAAATCTGCCACCATTCCGTCTGCGTTCAGGGTTTTGCTCTTGCAATGCACGTAGATTATCCAGTTGTGTCCGTGCATATTCTCGCATTTGCTCTTGTAGCTGAGGCTGAGGCTGTGGGAGGCCGATATTTCCAGGCGTTTTGTTACGTAATACATAGTTAGTCCTCGTATTTTGTAGGGTCGAAACCCTCTAATGCTTCTTTTCTTTCCCTGCAGGTGGCGCAGGTTCCGCAGTGGGTGGGGCGGCCTTCGTAGCAGGAGTAGGTGTCCTGGAAGGGTACGCCAATTTGTTTGCCCTCAAGGGCTATTTCCCTCTTTGTCATATTGCAGAAAGGGGACAGCAGGCGGATGTTATTGTATGTGCCGTTGCTTATGGCCCCGTCCATCGCCTCTATGAAGCCGGGACGGCAGTCGGGGTAAATGGCGTGGTCTCCGGCGTGGTTGGCTATCAGTACGGTATCCAATCCATAATTCTCTGCCAGGCCTGCTGCTACCGAGAGCATAATGCCGTTGCGGAAGGGAACCACGGTGCTCTTCATATTTTCTGCGTCGTAGTCCTGGTGGGGAATGTCCGCTCCTCCTTCCAGAATGCTGCTGTCGAAGTATTTGCCTATAAAGTCCAGGGGAATGATAAGGTGCTTTATTCCAAGGGCTTTGCAGTTTTTAACCGCGCACTCCGTCTGGGCTTTGTCCTGACGGGCCCCGTAGGTGAATGTCACCGCCAGGGAAATCTCTTTCTTATATTTGTAAAGGAGGGTGGTGCTGTCCATTCCTCCGGAGTATATCAAAACTGCATTCATACTGCAAATTTATCATTATTTCTTTTATTTTATGTAATTTTGTGTCGCATTATGTCCGGTATGAAAAGCACATTAGCCCTTAAGGGATTGATATTCGGTCTGATAGCTCTGGTAACCTCTTCCTGTGCCGGAGCCGCCGTTCCCGTAAAAAAATATAAGGTAGAGGTTGTGGCCGAGTATCCTCACGACCCTACGTCCTATACCCAGGGGCTTTTCTTTGACGCCGAGGGCCGCCTTTACGAGAGTACGGGCCAGAAGGGAGAGTCCAAGTTCCGCGAGGTAGCCCTGGAAACAGGCCGGCCGGTAAGGAACATCAATTTTGGAAACAAGTACTTTATGGAGGGCTCCACTATGCTTGGCGGCAAGATGTTCCTGCTTACCTGGACCAACCGTATAGCCTTTATCTACGATGCCGTTACTCTCCAATATGAAAAGGGCGTGCTTTACCCGCGCGAGGGCTGGGGCCTTACCAACGACGGCAAGTATCTCATTGCCAGCGACGGCTCTTCGCAGCTGTTTTTTATGGACACCAAGTACAATGTAAAGCGTACCGTTGTGGTTAAAAGAAACGGTAAGCCGGTAAGGTATCTGAATGAACTTGAATATATTGACGGGAAGATATGGGCCAATGTCTATACTTCCGACTATATAGTAATAATAAATCCTTCCTCCGGGGCTGTAGAAGGGGTAGTGGACTGCAAGGGTCTGCTTCCGGACAAACTTAGGGACGATACTACCGACGTCCTTAACGGCATTGCCTTCAACCCTGTGAACGGAAAGATTTATCTTACAGGCAAGAACTGGAAAAGGCTTTACGAGGTAAAGCTTGTTGAACAATAATTAATCAGGGGTACTGCCCTCCAGGGGGTGGTTGAGAACAAACCCGTTGAACCTGATGCGGTTAATACCGCCGTAGGGATTATGAAAAAATTTTATCTTATTCTGGCCGCTGCTTTGGTGTGCGGCAGTCTTTCCGCCCAGGATGTGGAAAAGACAGAAAGGCTTGACAGCGTAGTAGTATCTTCTACCCGCGCAGACAAGCATACTCCCGTTACTTATTCTTCTCTTGGTAAGGAAGAACTCAGGTCTTCTTCTACCACCAATTCGGTGCCTATGGTGCTGAATCTTCAGCCTTCCGTCGTCACTTATAACGAAGGCGGAAACGGTCTTGGCAATTCTGCAATGACCATCCGCGGCTCCAAGGGTTCGCAGATTAACGTCACGCTTAACGGCGTAACCCTCAATGACGCGGAGAGCCAGGAAGTATTCTGG
>JBGVAW010000071.1:0-4905 GCA_045224955.1 Candidatus Cryptobacteroides sp. | reverse complement strand
CCTCAGAGACCTATCCAAGCGCACCCGTCTTGGGCACGTGGACTTCCTTAAACTCAGGGAGGGCGGCGTGGATGCCTGCTTCTTTGCACTTTACACGCCCCAGTCCAAGCCCTTGCAGGAAGCATCGGCCTATGTGGACAAGATGATTTCCGTCACCACTGCCCAGATAGAGTCCTACCCCCTTGCCGCCCTTGCCGGCACGGTGGAGGAAATCCGCAGCAACAAGGACAAGGGCCTTACCTCGATACTTTTCGGCCTGGAAAACGGTATGCCGATAGGGCAGGATCTGAGCGCCCTTGATGCCCTGTACAAAAGGGGAGTAAGGTATGTGACACTCACCCACAACGGAGACAATCAGATAGCCGACAGCGCCTCTCAGGGCACGACCTGGGGTGGCCTTAGCCCCTTTGGAAGGGAGGTTGTGGCCAGGATGAACAGCCTAGGTATGATTGTGGACCTGGCCCACGCCAGCGACAAGACTTTCTTCGACTGCATTGAGGCTTCCCGTACGCCGATAGTTTCTACCCATTCCTGCTGCAGGGCTCTTGCAAGCCACAGAAGGAATATGACGGACGATATGCTGCGCGCTTTGGCAGACAAAGGGGGAGTGATACAGATTAACTTCTATCCTTGTTTTTTGTCCGATGAGTTCTCTGCCTTTTGGAGCGCAAATCCTCTTTCAGACCAGGCTGACGCCATAGAGGAAGCCTTTATTGCCGATCCTGCCGACAAGGCCCGGAAAAAGGCCTGGGACGATATTCGGGAGCGCATTTTACAGGTGGAGCGCCCTTCCTATACTCTTGTCTGCGACCATATAGACCACGCTGTGAACAAGGCCGGAATAGAGAGCGTTGGCATAGGCTCTGACTTTGACGGAATCACCGTGGCTCCCAAGGGGATGGAAGACATATCCAAGATCGGGCTTATATTTGACGAGCTTCACCGTCGCAGGTACAGCGACGATGCCATAGAGAAAATCGCAGGAGCCAATTTTCTTAGGGTTTTTGCGGATGTAGAATCTGCATCAGCATAAAGTAGAGGGCCGAAGCGGCGAATCTCTGTATATTCCTCTTCCTGTCGTTGTGATAATTGAACTTGCGGGTATAAACACCTTGCGGAGTGGCGGCGGCAACCCATACGGTGCCCTCCGGATTAACATCATCCCCGCCGCCGGGGCCGGCATAGCCGGTGGTGGCAATGGAATAATCACTGCCAGTAAGTCGTTTAACCCCAAGGGCCATCTCTTCTGCCACCTGGGACGATACTACACCATACGTGTCGATGGTTTCTTGTTTTACTCCAAGTACCTTTACTTTAACGGCTATGGCATAGGAAGTTACGGAACCAAGGAAGTAGGACGAAGAGCCGGGAACCGTTGTGATTAAGTGGGCAATCTCGCCGCCGGTGCAGGACTCGGCAGCGCTTATGGTACGGCCCTCTTCCTTTAGCAGGGCACCAAGCCTGCCTTCGAGGGTGTCGTCTTCCAGAGAGTAGATATAATCTCCTAAAATTGCCTTAAGTTCTTCTATCTTTCTATCGATTACTTCCTTTTCGTTACTTAAAGTACCGCTATAAATAGAAAGCCTTAAACGTACACCCTTCAAAGGGTCCGGTAGATAAGCCAGATGCACGTTCTCTGGCAGGGAATCCTCCCAGGAGGCTATCATCTTGGACAGGGCAGACTCTGCAACCCCGTAGGTCATTATATTATGATGGAGTATGTTGTCTATCGGGTAATGGGCCTTGATGTCGGAGATTACGTCGCCAAGGGCGGCCTCTGTCTCGAAGGGCACTCCCGGCATAGCGTACAGCGTGGAATTACCCTTTCCAAGACCTCTGAATACCATAATGGGAGCTGTACCCCTTTTGTTGACGATAACCTCGCAGGTATCCGGCACCAGGGCCTGGGCGCGGTTGATATCAAGCATATCAAGACCGCGGCTGTGCAGGATTTCTTTAACTATCGACAATTGCCCCTCGTGAAGCTTATAACCTTTGGATCCCGACAGGGTGGCCAGGGCCGGCTTGGTAATATCGTCCTTGGTAGGTCCAAGGCCGCCCGTGGTTATTACTATATCGTTGTTGGAAAGCTGTTCCTGAAGGGTGGAAATAATAGAATTGGTATCGTCAGGCATAGAAACCATCCCGGTTACCTTTGCACCAATGGTGCCGATTGCTCTTGATATTGTCGCAGAGTTGGTATCTACTACCTGGCCGATAAGGAGTTCGTCTCCTATAGTACAAATAGAAGCCTTAAGCATTGTTTTGCTGAAGTAATTTATTGATTTTCTTTACCAGTTTGGGTCCTTTGTAAAGAAGGCCTGAGTGAATCTCTACAAGCGAAGCGCCTGCCTGGAGCATCTGGAGCGCATCAGATGGATACATAATGCCTCCGGAACATATGATGGCCAGCCTACCCTTGGTCTCCTGGCTAATATATTTGACAAGTTCCAGATTCTTTTGGAATACGGGGGCTCCGGAAATGACGCCGGGCCCAATCGACTCAAGCTTCTTGCTCTTTGTCCTTAGGCCTTCTCTCTTTTTGGTGGGGCCTGCCACAACCAGACCGTCGATTCCGGAAAGACGCACGAGATCCAGAATTTCGTCCAGCTGATTGGTGCCCATATCGGGCGAAACCTTTACCAGAATAGGCTTATAATGATCCAGACTTAGCCTTATCTGCAGCAGTTCATCAATGATGTCCTCCAGGAAACTAATTTCCGGCTGACTTATTACGAACATATCCACAAAGTCGTACAGCATTGCGAATACGAATGTGTAATCCTTTGTGATATTGTCTCCCTCTGATATTCTGTTTTTAGAAATATTTGCGGCTACGATAACCCCCGGACGGGATTTCTTGATGTTTTTGATAACTTCTTTAACACCCTTGTTTTCGTGGCCTGAATTGCTCAGGATAGCTTTGTCGCGGCGCAGCTTATGGTAGCGGGGGCCGGGATTGCCGGACTGAGGCAGGGGAGTCACAGAGCCTATTTCTACAAAGCCAAAGCCCAGGTTTCCAAGCTGATTGATGTATTGACCGTCTGTATCAAAACCGGCTGCAAGCCCCACGGGATTGGGAAATTCCAGGCCGAACAGCTCTTTTCTCAATGAAGGATAAGACTTCTTGTAACGGAGTCTTATAAGCGGGCGGAACAAACGGAACCGGCCCAGAGAGAGTAGTTGACGTAGAGATATGTTCATAATGGAACAAACATACACAAAAAATCCCGATTTACATAGTAAATCGGGATAATATGCTATTTGAACCGGTTGCTGCCTTATTTCAACTCCTGGAAGGTACCGTCGGTATAGAATGCGATGACCTTAAGTATTGTTTTATTTGCCGATGGTGCCTTGGGTTCCGGCTGAGCGGCAGCTACGGGCTGCACGGGCTGGGGTGCAGCTTGAGGAACCACCTGGGAAATCTCCTGCCTTGGGAGGGGAGCCTGCTCTGCCTGAAGTATAGGTTTAACCTCCTGCCTTGGTGCAAACAGGTTTTCCGGGATATCGTCTTCGATAGGGGACTCTGAAACCTCAGTTGTCTTATACATTTTACCCTTGCCCAAAAGCAACCATTCTATATTAAGGTTTGGATAGCATTTGATAAGGCTGGTTATAAACTCATATCCAGGCTTGTTTCTTCCTGCCATAATATGGGAGATACTTGCGCGTGCTACGCCAAGAGTATCTGCAAACTGAGACTGTGTAATATTCTCAGCGGAAAGGAACTGGGTCAAACGGGTGTTCATAATAGTAAATTGTAAAATTTTCACAATAATAAATAGAATTTTATTGATTTCCAAAAGTAATTTTACATTTAATGAGTCGATAGATTTGTAAACAAGGAAAAAGTATAACAAAGCAAAGATTTAGATAGAATTTTATAACTAATTGATTATGTAGTATTTAGGCTTTATATACCATTATATTATGTATATAGAAGGCACATATTATAGCCTAATTTACATATTATAAACAATGTTTAAATTTAATTAGTATTATATAAGTTACTGATTATCTACTACTTATATAATTATAAATTCTTCGATTAAATTTACTTATGTAACAAATGTAAATAATTATATTTGTTAACATTATAACATTGTAAATTGTTAAATTGTTTACAAAATTAAATTAACATTTGTCCTAAATGCGTGTATGGGCGTTTTTGTGTTATTATTATTGGAAATAAATTAAACTGACTCTAAATTTGCATTATGATTGATGATATTAGAATAGAAGATTATAGCTATCCCCTTACCCCGGATAGAATTGCAAAATATCCGCTTGCAGAAAGAGATTCATCTAAACTTCTGTATTGTAATAAGGGAGATATTTCCACATATACATTCAGGGATTTACCAAGTTTACTGCCCGATAACGCCCTTATGGTATTCAACGATACCAAAGTTGTTCCCGCAAGGCTTCATTTCAGGAGGGAAACAGGGGCTTTCATAGAGATATTCTGCCTCAGGCCTGTAATGCCTGAGGAGTATAATCTTGCCTTTGCATCCACCGACAGCTGCAGATGGGAGTGCGTAATTGGAAACTCCAAACGCTGGAAAGGCGATATTCTGTCATATTATACGCCTGAAGACTCTTCAGGCAAGGAGGTTACTCCTGAAACCATCGGCCTGAAGGCAAAACTGATAGAAAGAGAGGGCCAGACCGGCACTGTAGAGTTCTCCTGGGAGGGTGGCAAACCTTTCTCCGAGGTGCTTGAAATCTGCGGAAATATCCCCATACCACCCTATCTGGACAGGGAAACTGAAGCTATCGACCACGAGCGTTATCAAACCCTGTATGCCAAAATAAGGGGTTCTGTGGCTGCTCCTACGGCCGGTCTGCATTTTACTGATCGGGTGCTTGAGGCTATCCGCCAAAAAGGCATCGATACGCAGA
>JBGVAW010000070.1:0-7733 GCA_045224955.1 Candidatus Cryptobacteroides sp. | reverse complement strand
GAACATCTATAAAACAAACTTTGATAACCGTAGTGATTGCGGTCGTAGGCGTTTTTGCATCCTATAAAATCTTCAACCCTGGAGGAGACAGTTCCTGGTTCAGTCATCACGACAAAACCATCATCGTTCAGTCCGACAGCGTGATGTACGTTGCCGTTTATCCGGAAGACAGCGTGGTCCTGCGCACTCCCAGCGTAGATTTTACCGCCAATGAACTTGGAGATCCGCTTCTCGGGGTTCTCAAGGCCAAGATGTTTACCACTCTTACAGACCCTTCGCAGGACGGCGTGGGTATCGCCGGCCCTCAGGTTGGCATCAACAAGAGGATAATCTGGGTAAAGAGATACGACAAGGAAGGCGGTCCCTTGGAGTGCTACCTTAACATAAGGGTGGATTCGCTTTACGGCGCCATCGGCCGCGGGCCGGAGGGTTGTCTGTCCCTTCCTCCAAAAAGAGGCATCGTCCCAAGATATGAGACTGTGGATATATCCTATATAGATTCGGAGACCTTGCAACCTTGCAAAGAGACTGTGAATGGCTATACGGCCATCATCTTCCAGCACGAGTGCGACCATCTGGAGGGTATTCTGTATATCGACAGGGCAGATACCGTGTTCGTGTCCGAGTCCTGGGAGCAGGAACGCAAGTCATATTCTTACAAAAAACCTGACTGGTGGAATTAAAGAAAATCATAAAGATAGGTCTTTCTGTCCTGATGGCTGCGGCGTTGCTGTGGCTGTCGTTCCGTCAGGTGCAGTGGGAGGCTTTCATCGAGGGCATCAAGAGCTGCGAGTGGTTCTATGTCTTTGTGTCGTTGCTTATTGGTGCCGTGTCCTTCTGGATAAGGGCCATTAGGTGGCGGGAACTGCTTCTGCCCATAGATGCTTCTACAAAGCGCTCTACCTGTCTTAACGCCATAAACATAAGCTACGTTGTAAATATGCTTGTTCCCCGCGGGGGAGAGCTTGTGCGCTGCGGCATTATAACCCGTCACAGCGCCAAGGACAAGGATGGAGCCCGCTTGGCCGGCTTCGACAAGGTTGTGGGCACGGTGGTGGTAGACAGGCTTTGGGATACCGTTGTCACGATTCTTATTCTGCTTGGCGTATTCTATGCCTTCCGCCGCAAGTGGGGAGATTTCTTCGAGGAAAGGTTGGAGGCTGCAAATTTCTCTTCCGTGTGGATTATTCCGATTCTTGTGCTTGCCGCCGTGCTCGTAGTAGTGCTTAGTTATGTGCTGCGCGAAAGGGGAGGCCTGTTTGCAAAATTATGGAAGTTTTTCCACGGCATTTTCTCCGGAATAAGGCAGAGCCTTAAGATGAAGGCCTGGTGGAAGTTCATCACTTATACTGTACTCCTTTGGGCTTGCTACTGGGGAACCAGCTATGCCATAATTCTGGCACTGTCGGGATCGGGAATGGGATATGAGGCCCTTGGCCCCCTGGACGGACTTTTCCTGATGGGAGTCGGGGCGATAGCTTCAATTATTCCGGTTCCCGGAGGGTTCGGAGCCTATCATTACCTGGTCACAACCTCGCTTGTTACGGTGTATGGCATCTCCCCGGACTTTGGAATGATATTCGCCGTGCTGTCGCACGAAACTCAAATCATAGTTCAGATGCTTTGCGGAGCCGGCAGTTATGTACACGAGACAGTCCGCAAGGCGGATGTTTCTGAAACCATCGACAAAAAATAATTAATCATAAGATATGAAATCTATTCTTGGAATTGGAAATGCGCTGACGGATATTCTGGCCGTCCTGCCCGATGACACCCTGCTTGCAAAGTATCATCTTCCCAAGGGAAGTATGCAGCACGTGGATATGGAAACGGGTGACAGGATCTGGAATGCGCTTAAGGAAGTGGGAGTGAAATATGTACCCGGAGGTTCGGCAGCGAATACGATTACCTGCACCTCTATTTTTGGAATGCCGTCGGGTTACATTGGAAAGATTGGAAACGACGAGCTTGGAAACCTGTTCAAGAGCACGATGGAGCAGTTTGGAGTTCAGACAAGGATGCTGTACGGCACAAAGTCGTCCGGCCGCTGTATGGTGTTCATCACGGGTGCCAATGCAGAGCGTACCTTCGCCGACTATATGGGTTCCGCCCTCGAGATGGGTCCGGAGGACCTTAAGCCGGAGTACTTCCAGGGATATGACTATTTTCATATAGAGGGCTATCTGGTTCAGAATCAGGATTTGATTTCTACCGCTGTGCAGATGGCAAAGAATGCAGGCTGTATAATCTCCATAGATATGGCTTCCTATAACGTGGTGGAATCCAATCAGTCCTTCCTTCATAATCTCGTAGATAAATACGTAGATATTGTGTTCGCCAACGAGACAGAGGCAAGGGCCTTTACCAAAAAGGCTCCGCGCGAGGCTCTGGAAGAACTTGCACATCACTGCAAGATTGCAGTGGTTAAGGTAGGAAAGGAGGGCTCTATGGTTCAGAGCGGAGACGAGTATCATTTCATTGAGCCTTGGCCTGCTGCTACGATAGACGCTACAGGCGCAGGAGATACCTACGCTGCCGGCTTCCTCTATGCCCACGCCCAGGATATGCCTCTGCGTGTCTGCGGCGAGGTTGGTTCCATCATTGCCGCCAAGGTGGTAGAGGTGATCGGTACCAAGATTGACGTGCCTCGCTGGAGAGACGCCAAGATAGAAATCCGCAATCTTATTGCAGCCAACTCAAAATGAAAAAATTCTTAACGGACATAATTAACGGCCTCAAGGGGTTCGCAATGGGCGCTGCCAACGTGATTCCCGGCGTGAGCGGCGGCACCATCGCCCTTATAACCGGAATATTCGGCAGGCTTATCAATGCCCTGAACTCTCTCCTTAGCATTTCTGTCTGGAAGACCTTCCTCTCCGGCAGGTTCAGGGAGTTCTTTGCGGCCATAGACGGCAGGTTCCTTCTGGCAGTCGGCGTAGGAATCGTGCTTAGCGTATTCTCCCTTGCCAAACTTATGGAATACGTGCTGCAGCAGTTCCCTGTGCAGACCTGGGCCTTCTTCCTTGGAATGATTGCCGCTTCTGCCCTTTATATGCTTTTGGAAGTAAAGGGATGGAAGCCTTCCTATGCGGCCTGGCTGGTTCTCGGAGCCTTGGCAGGAGTCCTGCTCTGTACCCTTTCTCCCACCACTACTACAAACGACGTGTGGTTCATAGTGGTTTGCGGAGCGCTGGCTATTTGCACTATGATTTTACCGGGAGTGTCCGGCAGTTTTGTGCTGCTTCTCCTTGGCAAATACGAATACATAATGGAGGCTATCAGCACTCTTAACTGGCCTGTACTTCTGGCCTTCGGAGCGGGCTGCGTTGCCGGAATAATTTCTTTCTCCAAACTGCTTCACTGGCTTCTGGAGAAATACGAGCAGCCCACTATGCTGGTTCTTACCGGCTTTATAATGGGCTCGCTTATCAAGGTTTGGCCCTGGAGCGGGGAAGCCCTCAGCGCTGCCTCCCAGGCTGCAGGAAAGGATGTAGGGCCTATGATAATCCCCGGCATAATCTGGATTGTGGCCGGAATAGTATGCGTCGTCCTCCTGGAAATGGCAGGAAAGGCGGCACCAAAAGAGTAAACTATGATTTCCTTCACTTGCGATTACACCCAAGGCGCACATCCCCTTATTCTGGAAAGGCTTTCCCAGACTAATTTTATACAGGAGCCCGGTTACGGAGAGGATTCCTTCTGCCAGAGCGCCCGCGCCCGCATCCGCGAGGCCGTAGGCCTTCCCGGGGCCGATGTGTTCTTCCTGGTAGGTGGCACCCAGACCAATTCTACAGTGATAGATGCAATGCTGCGGGGATACGAGGGCGTCATTGCCGTACAGACTGGGCATATCGCAGTGCACGAGAGCGGTGCCGTGGAATTCTCCGGGCACAAGGTGATAACCCTCCCTGCCCACAGCGGAAAAATGTGCGCGGAAGATCTGAAGGCCTATCTTGAGGCCTTCCACGCCGATGCTTCCAAGGACCATATGGTCTATCCCGGGATGGTTTACATTTCCTATCCCACCGAGTACGGAACCATCTACTCAAAAAAGGAACTCATCGACATACACAATATCTGTAAAGAATATAATATTCCGCTTTTTGTCGATGGTGCCCGTCTTGGCTACGGCCTTGCCTGCGACAAGGCCGATATAACTCTTCCTGAACTCGCATCCCTTTGCGAGGCCTTCTATATAGGCGGAACCAAGGTGGGAGCCCTTTGCGGAGAGGCTGTCGTCTTCCCCGGCGGAGCCCCTGCCCACTTCTTTACCACTGTAAAGCAGCACGGAGCCCTTCTGGCAAAAGGAAGGCTTCTGGGCGTGCAGTTCGATACCCTTTTTACGGACGGCCTTTATATGAAAATCAGCTGTAACGCTATAGATATGGCTATGAAACTCAAGGACTTGTTCCTTTCCAAGGGCTACGAATTCTTTATAGATTCTCCAACCAATCAGCAGTTCCCCATACTTGACAAGGCAAAGATAGAGGACCTTAAGGACAAGGTGGTTTTTGAAATTTGGGAGCCGCTGCCGGACGGCAGGTTCGTAACCCGTTTTGCAACCAGCTGGACCACAACCCGGCAACAAATTGATACACTAAGCAATCTTCTCTAAGAACAATCAGAATATGAGAACACTTTTCCTTACCAATACCCTAAGTCATAAAAAAGAGCTCTTCAAACCCATCAACCCGGGTCGCGTCGGAATGTATGTCTGCGGCCCTACGGTCTATGGCGACGCTCACCTTGGCCACGCCCGTCCCGGTGTTACCTACGACGTGCTGTCCCGCCTGCTGAGGCATCTTGGCTACAAGGTGCGTTATGTACGCAATATCACCGACGTGGGCCATCTTGAGCACGATGCCGACGAAGGAGAGGATAAGATACTTAAAAAAGCCCGCCTGGAGCAGCTGGAGCCTATGGAGGTGGTTCAGCGTTGCACCCTTTTGTATCACGAGGCAATGCGCCTTCTGAACGTGGCTCCTCCTGACATAGAGCCGCGCGCATCAGGACATATCATAGAGCAGATAGAGGTTATCAAGAAAATAGTAGAGGCCGGATACGCATACGAGAGCAACGGCTCAATCTATTTTGATGTTCAGAAATACAATCAGGACCATAACTACGGTATATTGTCCGGCCGCAGCCTGGACGATACCCTCGAGGGTACCCGCACCCTGGACGGCCAGAGCGACAAGCGAGCTCCCTTTGATTTTGCTCTTTGGAAAAAGGCTGAGCCTCAGCATATTATGAGATGGCCTTCCCCTTGGGGCGATGGTTTCCCGGGCTGGCACCTGGAGTGCTCCGCTATGAGCGAAAAATATCTTGGCGAGACCTTTGACATTCACGGAGGCGGAATGGACCTTATGTTCCCTCACCACGAGTGCGAGATTGCCCAGAACACGGCTTCCCGCGGAAAGGGTGGCGTCAACTACTGGGTTCACAACAATATGATTACCATAAGCGGCCAGAAGATGGGTAAGTCCCTGGGCAACTTCATAACTCTGCCGGAGCTCTTTGCGGGAAATCATCCTAAGCTGGAGCAGGCCTACAACCCTATGACGGTGCGCTTCTTCATTCTCCAGGCTCATTACCGCAGCACTCTGGACTTCTCTAACGAAGCCTTGCAGGCAGCCGATAAGGGTCTTAAGAGAATAATGCAGGCCTATCGTGACTTATGCACTCTTGCAGGGGTTAAGCCCTTGGACCTTCCTTACGGCAGTTTCATAGATACCTTGGCTCCCGAAGGCCGTCCCCAGGGAGTATCGGACTCCGTGGCCAAACTTATAGAGGATGTGTACGAGGCTCTTTGCGACGACCTTAACACTCCTATAGCCCTTGCCCGTCTCTTTGATGCGGTCAAAACCATCAACTCGGCCAAGGAAGGCAAGGAAACCTTGTCGCCCGAAGACCAGAAGGCCCTTGTACGCCTCTTCGAGGATACAGTCATCGGAGTTATGGGTTTGAGGGACGATGCTGCCGGTGATTCCGGCTCTTCCCAGAAGGTTATTTCCGGTCTTATGGATATGGTCTTGGAGCAGAGGGCAGAAGCCAAGGCTACCAAGGACTGGGCAAAGAGCGATGCCATAAGGGATCATCTAAAGGCTCTGGGTATTACTGTAAAAGACACAAAAAACGGCGCAGAATGGACTCTGGAATAAAATTCATATCCTGGAATGTAAATGGCCTCAGGGCCTGCAACGGCAAGGGTTTTCCTGATATTTTCAAAGCTCTTGACGCAGACTTTTTCTGCCTTCAGGAAACCAAGATGCAGGAGGGGCAGCTGGACCTTCAGTTCCCCGGTTATACCTCTTACTGGAATTATGCCCAGAAGAAGGGTTATTCCGGAACTGCTATTTATACTAGGCTAAAACCTCTTTCCGTCACATACGGAATAGGTATTCCGGAGCACGATACGGAGGGTAGGGTTATTACTCTTGAGATGGAGGATTTCTTCCTTGTATGCGTCTATGTGCCTAATTCTCAGGATGAGCTTCGCCGTCTGGACTACAGGATGCATTGGGAAGACGACTTCAGGGCCTATCTTTGCGGTCTGGCCGCCAAGAAGGGTGTCGTTGTATGCGGAGACCTTAACGTAGCCCACGAGGAGATAGACCTTAAGAACCCGTCGACCAACCATAACAATCCCGGCTTCACTAATCAGGAGAGGGATAAATTCAGCCGTCTTCTGGCCGCAGGTTTCACCGATTCCTGGCGCAGCCTTAATCCCGGGGTGGCAAAGTACTCCTGGTGGAGCTATCGCTTCCAGGCAAGGGAAAAGAACGTAGGCTGGCGTATAGATTATTTCCTTGTATCAGATAATATCAAAGACCGCATTGCCGGGGCAGAGATTCATAACGATATTTTTGGTTCTGACCATTGCCCCGTAGAGCTCATTTTAAAGTAGTCCTGAATATAAACTAAATATCCATACTATGGCAAACGAAAATCAAGATCTCACCTCAACAAGACTTCCTTATTCTGCGAATCAGCCGCAGCAGGAAGCTAAGCCGGCCCAGCCGGTTCAGCAGGCCCCTCAGCCCATTCAGCAGGCCCCTCAGCCCGTTCAGCCGGCTCAACCTGTACAGCAGGCTCCTCAGCAGCCTGTACAGCCTCAGTATCCTGGAAGGCAGTATGCACAGCAGGCTCCTCAGCAGCCCTATGCCCAGCCTTATGCGCAGCCCGCACCTCAGCCCAGGCCCCAGTATGCAGCCCCCCAGCAGCCTTATGCTCCTCAGCAGGCATACGCTCCCCAGCCTGCCCCTCAGCCAAGGCCTCAGTACGCTGCTCCCCAGCAGCCCTATGGCCAGCCCAGGTACGCTGCTCCCGTAGATAACAAGAAGGGTGACGGTCCTCTTCTTACCTGGCTTATAATATACTTTGTATACCAGCTTATTACGGTTATTTATATTCATCTTATGTCGTGGAGAGACAGGGCAGATTTTGCTGTTCCTATGACCATCCTAAGCATTCTTGTCTCTATGACTCTTATACTCATACCTTTCTCTTTCAGAAAGACCGGACATAAGGTGGTGGGCTTTATTCTTGTTGTGCCTCTGATGCTGTATTCTACCATAACAAGTATCATAAACCTGTTTTAACCATCGACCCAAAATAATACAAAAAAAACCGGCCCATCAATTGATTGATGTGACCCCCAAAAGTTGGACGGTTTAACATTAAGTCACGAGGCTTTAGATTGGAACAGAGCTCGGTATTGCGCCGGGCTCTTT
>JBGVAW010000069.1:0-6483 GCA_045224955.1 Candidatus Cryptobacteroides sp. | reverse complement strand
TAGCTACTTTTACCATAATGTTATAATTTAGATTGATTGTTCTATATTCCAAGAATAAGCCCTTAGGCCAAGGTCTTTATACTTCTGGTCAGTTTCCTTGAGAGCCGCGAGCACAGGGGCTGCGAGCTCGTCGGGAACAGCAGCAAACAGGGCGTGATTCTGCGTAGGCCAGGCGTGGCTTCCAAGGTGGGGCTCACCGTCTACCGAGCCACGGCCTCCGACATCTTCCCACTTGGTGTAACCCCTCTGTCCAAAGGACTGGAGCACCTCTACTATTTCCTGGTTATATGCCTGATTATATGCAACAAATATCGCTTTCATAACTTTCTAGTTTGATGTTTGGAGTTTTGCAGCCTTGCGGGCCTTACGGCGGGCTTTGCGCTCATAGAGACCGCAGTACAACGTAGGAATAATACCAAGGGTGATGAGTGAAGAAATAGAAAGACCCCATACCACTGTCATACCAAGCGAGCGCCACATTTCGGCACCGTCGCCTGTACCAAGGGCCATAGGCATCATACCCAGCACGGTGGTAAGGGTTGTCATAAGAATAGGACGCAGACGGCTTCTGGCGGCTGTTACGCTTGCCTCCCTTACGTCCATACCCCTCTCCTGACAAAGGATTGTGTAGTCTATAAGCACGATACCGTTCTTAACCACGATACCAAGCAGGATTATTATACCTATCATAGCCATAACGCCCAGAGCGGTACCGGTTACCCAGAGGCCCAGCATCACGCCCACAAGAGCGAACGGGATAGAGAACATAATAACGAACGGGCCCATAAACGACTCGAACTGCGAAGCCATCACCATATACACAAGTATGATGATAAGTATCATAAGCAGAATCATATCGCTGAACATATCCTGCTGATCTTCATAGTCTCCGCCGATGGTAACGTTGATATTGGCGGGAATCTCCATAGAGGCCAGAGCCTCGTTGGTAGCTACTACACCCTCGCTGAGAGCCCTTCCGTTTGCGATTATAGCGGTAAGGGTAATCAACCTTTCGCGGTTTTTGCGCTGGATGGTAGGAGGTACCTTGTCTTCTACTACGGTACCCAGGTCTTTTACCCGGATGCCGGTTCCGGCATTATTGTAAACGACTATGTTGCCGATACTTTCTGTACTGTTGCGGAATTCGGGCGCATAGCGCACGCGGATATCGTATTCTTCTCCGTCCTCACGGTAATGGGAAGTAACGCTTCCGCTCATTGCGGCGCTTACGGCCGATGCCGCCGTTGTGGATGAAAGCCCGTTAAGAGCCAGCTTGTGGCGGTCGAAGTCTACCTGATACTCAGGAGAATACTGGTCGCGGCTGGGAACTATCTGGGCAAATATGCCTGTGGTGTCCAGCCTTTCCTTAAGTTCCTTGGCAACGGCCTCTGTCTCTGCGAAATCATAACCGTAAACCTCTATGGCAACGGAAGAGGCTCCGCCCATTCCTCCGCCCTGGCCCTCGGTAACATTGGCCTTGCGAACCTCAGGGAAGGAATTGATGTCGGCACGGATGATATCCATAATCTCTGCGCTTCCGCGCTGACGGGTGCTCTTTGCGCCAAGGTTAATGTTCATAGAGATAATATGGGTGCCGTTATTCTGCATGCTGGCAAAGGCATTGTCGGTATCGGCCTGACCAAACCTGTAGTTGAACACCTGTATCTCCGGAACATCGGCGGATATCTTCTCATAGATACGCGAAGCAACCTCCTTTGTAACGTCCTGGGAAGTACCGATAGGAAGCTCTACGCTGGCGCTCACACGGCCCATATCGCCCTGGGGGAAATATTCTGTCTTTACCTGAGAGCCGATGGTTCCCATTACGAACACGAATACCACGAAGGAGCCGAACAGCACAGTCTTCTTGTGGCCCATACACCAGGCAATCAACCTGGAGTAACCGCGGGATATCTTATCGAGGAAGCTGTTGATAGGGTCGAATATAAAGTGATAAACCTTTCCGGACTTGTTCTCGTTTCCAAGCATCTGGGAGCAGAGCATAGGCACAAGAGAAAGAGCCGCGGTAGTGGACTCTATCATAATGATGCTCACGATCCAGCCCAGCTGCTTGAACATAACGCCGGCCATACCGGGAATCATAGTAAGCGGCAGGAACACGCAGAGCATTGTAAGCGTAGATGCGATAACGGAGATACCCACCTCTGAAGTGCCGTGAACGGCGGCCTCCTTAGGTTTCTCTCCCCTCTCAAGGTGAGTTGTCACGTTCTCCAGCACCACAATGGCATCATCGACCACCATACCGATTGCAATGGAGAGGGCCGACATCGATATGATATTAAGGGTGTTGCCGGTAGCAAACAGATACATCAGCGATGCCAGAAGGGCGATAGGGATACTGAGGATGACGATGAATGTTCCCTTCCATCTTCCAAGGAAGATATAGACAATGAGCATAACCACCAGGAAGGTAATCATAATTGTCTCCTTAAGGGAGTTGATGGTTCTGATGATGTAGTCCGATGTGTCCAGAACCACGCCAAACTCTATGTCCGGAGGAAGGGTGTTCCTAATACCCACCATTGCATCGTTAACTGACTTAACTACGCCAACGGTATTGAAGCCGGACTGCTTCTGAATCATAACCAGCGCGCTTCGCAGACCGGCGGTGTAGGATTCCTGTGAACGCTCTTCAAGACCATCGTTTATGCGGGCTACGTCCCTGAGGAAAACGGTGTTGCCTCCCGATGTGCCTACTACGATATCCATAAGCTCCGACGGATCCTTGAACTCCTTCTTTATTCTGAGGGTGTAGGTCTCGGAACCAATGTCGATGCTTCCGGAAGGTACGTTCCTGTTTTCGGCCGCGATTACGGAAGCGATGGATGCAATTGAAAGATGATAGGCCTCCAGTTTTGTAGGGTCGCAATAAACCTGAATTTCTCTCTGGGGAGCACCAATAACGCTCACCGTACCAACTCCGGCAACACGTGCGAGAGGGGTGGCTACCCTGTCGTCAAGAAGCTTGTCCAGGGCAGATGCGCTCTTTGTGGCCTTTGCAGACAGCATCAAGATAGGAATGTCGTCTGCGCTGAACTTGAATATGATAGGCGAAGAAGCCCCGTCCGGAAGAGTGGACGACACCATACTCAGCTTGTCTCGCACATCGTTGGTGGCCTCTTCTATATCTATTCCGTATTTGAACTCCAGGGTAAGGAAAGAAAGGTTCTCCTTAGACTGGGAAGTGATGTTCTTAAGATTGCTTACACTGTTGAGAGTGTTCTCAAGAGTCTTTGTAAGGTTGTTCTCCACATCTTCCGCGCTGGCACCGGGATAGGAAGACATAACCATAATGGTGTTTGACTCCACATCCGGGAAGAAGTCTATCGGCAGCCTGGACAGACAAAAGAGTCCAAGGATGGCGAAGGCCAGGAAAACCAGGAAGGTGGTAACGGGTTTGTTGACCGATGAACGGTAAATACTCATTTGATACCCTCCTCTTATTTATTGATAATCTTAACTTTCTCGCCGTCCCTAAGGGCCGATGCGCCTTTGACAACCACCTGGTCGCCGTCGTTAACGCCGGAAAGAACCTCGTACTCGAAATTGTTGTGAACGCCAAGCTGTACGGGAACAAAGGAAACTATTCCGTCTGCGTTTACGATGTAAACATATTTCTGGCCGGTACCTTCCTGCTTAACGATAGCCTGGTCCGGAAGAACGATGCTGCGGTTAACTCCGAAGGTAACGGTAATTCTGGCGTACATTCCGGGGCGGAGAACCTTGTCCTGATTGGGAACCAAAACCTCTGCCTGGAAGGTATGGGTTGATGAATTTATGGTAGGATAAAGTCTGTTTATCCTGCCCTCGAAGTGACGGCCGGGGATGGCATCTACGGTGATATCAACCTTGTCGCCCTTCTTTACCTTTGTGTATTCGCTTTCTGAAATTCCCACAAGGAGTTTGACGGGAAGTACCTGCTGAATGGTGAACAAAGGCTGGGACATTGTGTACATATCGCCCACGTCGTAGTTGCGGGCTGTAACGAAACCGGTAAGAGGAGCACGAAGTATGGTGTTCTCCAGGAGGTTTTCATAAGAAGTCTTGCGAACCTTGTAACCAAGTTCTACGGCCTCGAAGTCACTTTTTGAAACGCCTCCAATCTCGTACAGACTCTTTGTTCTGGCGTATTCTGTACTGTCGTTCTGCAACTGGAGGGCCATCTGGTTAAGAGAAAAGTCGTCCAACTGAGCAAGAATCTGACCTTTGGTAACATAGTCTCCAATCTCTACATTTATCTTACGGATACGGCCGCTGCTCTGCGATGCGATGTTGTTTACTGCAAAGGGCTCAATGTTGGTTGAGTAGTAGCTTTGCTGGGGAACATCGGAATAAACCGCAGCCTGAACCTCTACATTATGGATAATCTCCTGCTTTACCGGGGCCGGAGAGGATTTTCCACCGCCGCAAGAAACAATGGCTGCAGCGCCAAGGCCAAGAATAATCGTTCTAAAATAGCTCTTCATATCGTTTTTCTTTTCTATTCTTCGTTAATGAAATCATTGCCCAAAAGCTGCTCCAGAGAGGCTTTTGCAGTTACAAAATTGTATATGGCCTGACAGGTGCCAAGGCGGGCCTGCGTAAGAACCAGCTCGGCATCGTGGAGGTCTGTAAGAGTGCTCTTACCCACGAAATAGGCACGCTGAGAAATGTCGTACGCCTTGCGGGCCAGGGATTCTGCTTCCTGGGCAGAGCCGTAACTCTTCATATTTGTCTCCATCGTGTTAAGATACTGGCGGATGGCTATCCTAAGTTGACGCTCTGTATCTGAGCGTCTGAGGTCCAGGTTCTGGGCCTGGATTTTTGCTGCCTGCAGGGCGCTGTGGCGCTTGCCGCCGGAGAAGATGGGGATGTTCAGGCTTATGCCTACATAGGAATAAGGGGTCCACTTGTACTGGCTGAACTTGAAGTCGTTTGTCATCGCGTTCATACTGTAAGAGAAGGCCAGCGACAGGGTGGGGAGATAGGCATACTTCTGCATCTTTATCGTAGAGGCCAGCTGATCGGCCTGGATGGCCAGCTGACGCATCGTGGTATTCATATCAAGATCTACCTCGTCGTTCTGATGGATGTCGTAGAACATATGTTCCGCGTAGTCGGAAAGTTTGCCGGCAGTATCGACATTCAACTCCAAATCTACTCCCATCACGGCCTTTAACTGCCAGAGGGCCAGCATAACCGAGCTTTCTGCGTTATAGACATTAGGTATGGCGGCTGCCACATTGGCCTTGGCGCGGGTGAGTTCCAGCTCGGATACCTTGTTGACGTCGAACTTACGCTGAACGTTAACCAGGTTTTCCATAGCGTTCTCGTAAACGTCTTTATAAACATTAAAGGCTTCTTTGGCCAGAAGTACGGCAAAGTAAGCCTGCTTTACCTGGGTTACCGCCTCCAGGCGTGAGGAACGGGCCTGCTCTACCGCAAGTTCTACGCTCTGCCCGCTAATCTTGAGGCTTTCCCAGAGCTGGACGTTCACAAGTGGCATCGTGGCCGAAATACCGCCGTTGAAGGTGTTCCATCGGCCTACGGAAATGCCGCCGCCAGAAGATGATGAAGTCTCGGTCTCGGCTTCATCGTCCTGTCCCATATCTACGTGGATGCCGTTTTGTTCAAGGGCGGTGATGATGGGAGAAAACATATCTCCGAGCATACTGGACGCAGACATACCGTCCATATACATCACCTGTTTCTTGATGGTTCTCTGGAACGAGCCTGTTCCGTTGACATCCGGGAACAAAGAAGCGTAAGCGCCTCGTTTCTCGAACCTGGCCCTTTCAATCTCTTTATCTGCAACTCTTACAGATACGTTCTCACTAAGCGCAATTCTTATGGCATCGTCCAAGGTTACGACGGTGGTGTCCTGCGCAGAGCAGTACACACCGGCCAGGACTAAAGCCCAAATAGCGCCAATTACTTTCTTCATATATTATCTTTTTCTGTTAATGTCTTTCAGTCTGTCGTATCCGCCGTTGGTAAATGAGGGTTCCTTGGTTTTATAAGCGTAAATAAGGAAGCCTATGCCCAGCAAAATGAACGGGATACTTAGAAGCTGGCCCATATTGAGAGCCATAGAGGCCTCGAACTCTACCTGGTCTTCCTTGATGAACTCTATAAGGAAGCGGGAGCCAAAGCAGCCTATGAAAAATATTCCTATGAATGAGCCTTTCCAGGCTTTTCTGAGCCTTGTCTTGTACCTCCACAGCAGTATCAGACCTAAAAGCAAATAACTTAAGGCCTCGTATAACTGGGTGGGGTGACGGGGCTCGTCTTCCCCTGCGCGGGCAAAGATTACTCCCCAGGGAAGGTTTGTGGTTGCGCCGAAAATCTCTGAATTAAAGAAATTTCCAAGGCGGATGAACATAGCGGCAAATGCAACCGCTATGCAAAGATGGTCCAGGAGCCAGACAAAGTCAAAGTGATACTTTCTGCCGTATCGCTTTGCATACCAAAGCATTGCTATAA